>DASWIG010000186.1:0-8566 GCA_036397835.1 Thermoanaerobaculia bacterium | reverse complement strand
CCGGCGCTGGCGCAGCGGCTTGGGGACTGTCTCCGGCGAGGATTTGCACGTTGACCGGGCCGCGGCGCCGCAGGTCAGCAACCGTCCTCAAGGAGCTTGACAATCGGGGTAGAGTATCCGCACTTCGGGCGTGTCCTATCCGGCTCCAAAACGTCGAGGAGAAGCGATGCGACGACTGCTGAAGGTCCTCAAGTGGACGGCGATCGTGCTCGCCGCCCTGGTGGCGGTGCTGGCCGTGGCCCTCGTCTGGTACGTGCGGCGCCCCTGGCCCCAGGTCGACGGCGAGGTCGCCGTCGACGGTCTCGAGGCGCCCGTCGAGGTGGTCCGCGACGAGTGGGGCGTCCCCCAGATCTACGCCGACAGCGAGCACGACCTCTTCTTCGCCCAGGGCTACGTCCACGCCCAGGACCGGCTCTGGCAGATGCACCTCAACCGGATCGTGACGTACGGCCTCTTCTCGTCGGTGCTCGGCGGCTTCGCCCTCGACACCGACCGCTTCTACCGCACCCTGGGCCTGCGCCAGGCGGGCGAGCGCGACTGGGCGAGCCTCGACCCGGAGGCGCGGGCCGTGCTCGAGGCCTATTCGGCCGGGGTCAACGCCTACATGGACAGCCATCGCGGACGGCTGGGCCTGGAGTTCACCCTGCTCGGCATCGACCCCGAGCCCTGGACGCCGGTCGACACCCTGAGCTGGACCAAGGTCATGAGCATGGCGATCAGCCTCAACATGACGCGGGAGATGCAGCGCACCAACCTGCGCACCCGCCTCGGAGACGAGCTCGGCGCCGACGCCGCGCGCCGGCTCCTCGCCGCCTATCCCGAGTCGGCGCCGGTCGTCGTCCCCGGATGGATGGGCGGCGGGGGCGGGGAAGAGCAGGCGCGCCGCGAGCCGCCGCCGGGCTTCCTCGAGCTCTTCGCTCCGGCGCTCAGCCCCGAGCAGCCGCTGTGGGGGAGCAACGCCTGGGTGGTCCACGGCAGCCGCACCGAGACCGGCAAGCCGCTGCTGGCCAACGACACCCACCTGGGCCTGGGGATGCCGTCGGTCTGGTACGAGAACGGCCTCCACGGCGGCCGCTTCGACGTGGCGGGCTTCTCGTTCCCGGGACTGCCGGCGGTGGTCATCGGCCACAACGGCCGCATCGCCTGGGGCATCGCCAGCACGGCCACCGACGTCCAGGACCTCTTCGTGGAGAAGCTGGACGACCCCGAGAACCCGCGGCGCTACGAATTCATGGGCGAATGGCGCGACCTCGAGATCCGCCACGAGTCGATCGCGGTCAAGGGCCAGGAGCCGGTCGCCCTCGACGTGCTCCACACCCACCACGGCCCGATCGTCAACGGCGTCTTCGACTGGATCGAGGACGAGCCGCCGATGGCCCTCGCCTGGACCGCGTTCGGCGAGGTCGTGCTGCTGCGCTCGCTGCTCGACCTCGACCTCGCCGGCGACTGGCAGGGGTTCCGCGACGCCCTGAGCCAGTGGCACGCGCCCGGCCTGAGCTTCGTCTACGCCGACGTCGCGGGCAACGTCGGCTACCAGGCCACGGGCCGCCATCCCGTCCGCGCCGCGGGTCACGACGGCTCGGTGCCGGCACCCGGCTGGAGCGGCGAGCACGAGTGGCAGGGCTACGTTACGTTCGACGAGCTGCCGCGCGCCTTCAACCCCGCCGCCGGCTACGTCGTGACCGCCAACAACAAGACCGTGGGCGAGGACTATCCCTACGTGCTCGGCGTCGACTGGGCCGACCCCAACCGCGCCCGGCGCATCGACGCCCTGCTGGCCGCCGACGACGAGGTCAGCCGCGAGGACATGGGCCGCTTCCAGGCCGACACCTACTCGCTGCTGGCCGAGGAGCTGCGGCCCTACCTGCTGGCCGTCGAGGGGCAGGGCGAGCTCGAAGCGCGGGCCCGCGCCGCGGTGGAGGAGTGGGACCTGCGCTACGAGCCCGACCGCGTGGGCGCGGCAGTCTTCCACGTGTGGCAATGGGCCCTGCTGCGCAACGTCACCCGCGACGAGCTCGGCGAGGAGAAGCTGAACGAGGACCTGGGGGTGGCCCTGCAGCAGCACTCGGCGATCGACGAGATGATGGCGCGGGAGGACAACCCCTGGTTCGACGACCGCTCGACGCCCGAGGTGGAGAGCCGTGACGACATGGTCCGGCGCAGCCTCGCCGACGCCGTGGCGTGGCTCTCCGAGCGCTACGGCGCCGATCCCGCGGCTTGGCGCTGGGGTGACCTGCACGGCCTGACCCTGGTCCACCAGCCGCTGGGGCAGAGCGGCATCGCCCCGCTCGAGCGGATCTTCAACAGCGACGCGATGGGCGGCCGCGGCGGCCCCTTCACCGTCTTCGCCACCACCCCGAGCGTCGCGCGGCCCTTCGCCGTGATCGCCGGCTCCTCGCAGCGCTGGATCGCCGACCTCGCCGACCTCGGCCGGTCGCTGGCGGTCAACAGTACCGGGCAGTGCGCCCACGCCTTCCACGCCCACCGCGAGGATCAGGTCCCGCTGTGGTACGAGGTGGAATACCGTCCGCTACGCTTTTCGCGGGAGAGCTTCGAAGCCGAGGGGACTCTGACGCTGCGGCCCGGGGACTGACGGCATGTCCCCACCGCGGCGATTGTTGAATCGCGACTTCGTGCTCCTGTGGCAGGGGCAGTTCGTCAGCCAGCTCGGGACCCAGGCCTTCCTGGTGGCGATGGTCTTCTGGCTCAAGCGCCAGACCGAGTCGGCCACCCTCATCGGCCTGGCGTCGATGGCCACCACGCTGCCCGCGGTGCTGCTCGGGCCGATCGGCGGCACCTTCGCCGACCGCCATTCCCGGCGCGCCATCATCGTCCTCGGGGACTTCCTGCGCGGCGCCGTCTCGATCGCCCTCGCGGTGCTGACCTTCACGTATCCGGACCGTCCGCAGCTCATCCTCGTCTTCCTGCTCGGCACCGCGCTGTTCAACGGCGTGACCGGCTCGTTCTTCCGGCCGGCGATCAGCGCCGCCATCCCGGACCTGGTGCCCGAGGAGCGGGTGGCGAGCGCCAACTCGCTCAACCGCATCGCCCTCGACGTGGCCTCCTTCCTCGGCCAGGGCGTGGGCGGGGTGCTCTTTCGCGTGCTCGGACCGGGATTGATCTTCCTCTTCAACGGCCTGAGCTTCGTGTTCTCCGGCGTCAGCGAGTGTTTCATCCGCATCCCGCAGCAGATCCCCGAGACCGGCGGCGGGTGGCGCGCCGCCTTGGCGGACTTTCGCCGCGACCTGGTCGGCGGCCTGCGCTTCGTGTGGGAGAGCAGGGGCATGCGCTGGGTGCTCTTCCTCTCGCCGCTCGAGAACTTCTTCGTCACCGCGATCGTGGTGCTCTTCCCCTTCTACGTCGAAGACGTGCTCGGGGTGCGCCCCGACTGGTACGGCTATCTGGCGGCGGCGTTCGGCGGCGGCTCCGCGGTGGGCAGTCTGCTGGCCGGCGCCACGACGCTTCCGGGGGGGCTGCGGCGCAACGTCATCCTGGCGTTCTCGATGGCCTTCGCGCTCGCCGCCGCGGCTCTGGGCCTGGCCACGTCGCCGTGGCTCGCCCTGGGCCTGCTCTTCGTTTCCGGCCTGATGAACGGCTTCTCCCTCATTCACTTCCTGAGCCTCATCCAGCTCACCACCCCGAGCCATCTGCGCGGCCGCGTGCTCGGGCTCTTCGAGACCCTGGCGATCAGCATGACGCCGCTCGCCGCGGGCTTGACGGGCGTCGTCGCCGACCTGCTCGGCCGCGACATCCCCCTGATCTACATGGGCTGCGGCGGCGCCCTGGTCCTGGTCACCCTGGCGCTCGCGGCGAGCCGCGACGCGCGCGCCTTCCTGGCCTGGGAGCCGGCACCCTCCTCGCCGGCTGTGGAGACGTGACGCCACGAATCGCAACCCTCTGGTCAAGGCGGCAGCACCGCGGCGCTGACCGACACCAGGATCCACCCTCAGCGTCTGCCTCCGGAGCCTCTCACGCCGGCTCCATGGACGACTACACCGCAGGCCGCCCTTTATTCGCGGCCGGCCGCGATCTGATACGATGGACGCACTCTCGCGTCGAGCACGTGGAAGACGTCGGAGCGTCACCCTGACCTTCATTCCGAGATCTGCGCGATCAAGATGACCGACACCAGCACCGTATCCCTCTCGCCTCCCGACCAGGAACGCCGCGAGGCCGCCCAGCGCGTCTACGAGCGGCTCGCCGGCCCTTACGACTTCTTCTTCGGCCCGCTCCTCGACCGCGCCCGCCGCCTGGCGATGGACCTGCTGCGCATCGAGCCCGGCGCCCGCGTGCTCGAGGTGGGCATCGGCACCGGCCTGTCGCTGTCCCTCTACCCGGCCGGCGTCCGCCTCGCCGGCATCGACCCCTCGCCCAACATGCTGGCCAAGGCGCGGCAGCGGGCCGAGGAGCTCGGCCTCGAGCACGTGGACCTTTTCGAGATGAGCGCCGAGAAGCTCGAGTTCGACGACGACGCCTTCGACCGCGTGCTGGCCAGCTCGGTGCTCAGCGTGGTGCCGCACCCCGGCGCGGCGCTCGCCGAGATGGCGAGGGTGGTCAAGCCGGGCGGCCTGGCCTGCGTGGTCTCCCACTTCGCGGGCCGCAACCGCTTCGAGCGCCTGCTCGACGAGGTCTGCGAGCCGGTGACCCGGCGCGCTTTCGGCTACCGGATGACGACGTCGCGCGAGCTCGTGGAGGCCAGCCCGTTCTGGAGCGTCGAGGCGCGCCACGACCTGGGCAACTTCAACTTCAGCAGCGCCTACGTGCTGCGCAAGCGCGCCGCCAGTTGACGCTCCCTTTCACTCGCTCTCGTAGTGCTCCACCAGGAATTCGAGCAGCTTGAGGCGCTCGGCCGCGGACCAGCCCTCGAAGCTCACGCCGCCGCTCGAGCCCATCTGGTGACGCACCACCGCGCCCAGGCGCGAGAACACGGCGTCGTCGCGGAGCTTGAAGGTCAGCTCCACCACGGTACCCTCCGGCAGCTCGGGCGGCAGCACCAGGCCCAGGCCGTGGGCGTTGATGTCGAGCGCGTCCACGACCCAGTGCTGCGCCGCCACGTCCGGCGCGTCGATCGCCACCAGCACCCCGTGAATCGGCAGGCGCCGGCGCGAGCGCCGCGGGCGCTGCTCGCCGTCCCATCTCGCTTCAGGCATAGGCTTGCGTCTCCTCTCCTCGAAACCCGCCGATCCTATCCCAAGACGCGGACGGCGCTCCCGGCCGCCCCCGTACTGTGTCGCACTTGCCGGGCCGTGCCCGTACTGTGTCGCACTTGCCGGGCCGTGCCCGTGCTATGCTCCCGCCACCGTCACGCCCGCCGCGAGAAGGAGACGAAGCCTATGGGTCTGCCGCAACTCACCCTGGGGATCGAAGAGGAATACCAGATCATCGACCCCGAGACCCGCGAGCTCAAGTCGTACATCCAGGAGTTCCTGGAGCAGGGCCGCGTCGTGCTCCAGGACCAGATCAAGCAGGAGTTCCTGCAGTCCCAGGTCGAGGTCGGCAGCCACATCTGCCGCGACGTCGCCGAGGTGCGCACCGAGGTGGTGCGGCTGCGGCGCTCGATCTGCGACCTGGCGGCGGAGAACGGCCTGGCGGTGGCCGCCGCCAGCACCCATCCCTTCTCGAGCTGGTGGCAGCAGGACGTGACCGTGGGCGAGCGCTACACCCAACTGCGTACCGACATGGCGGAGCTGGCGCGCCGCATGCTGATCTTCGGCATGCACGTCCACGTGGGCATCGAAGACAAAGAGATGATGATCGACGTGATGAACCAGGCGCGCTACTTCCTGCCCCACCTGCTCGCCCTGACCACCAGCTCGCCTTTCTGGGAGGGCCGCGACACCGGCCTCAAGTCGTACCGGACGGTGATCTTCGAGAGCCTGCCGCGCACCGGGCTGCCGCCGAGCTTCAGCTCCTGGGCCGACTACCAGGAGTTCGTCGACACGCTGGTCAAGACGCGCTGCATCGACGAGCCCACCAAGATCTGGTGGGACGTGCGCCCGCACCCGAAGTTCCCCACCCTCGAGTTCCGCGTCTGCGACATCTGCACTCGCATCGACGAGGCGGTGTGCCTGACGGCGCTGGTGCTCTCCATCGTCACCAAGCTGATCAAGCTGCGCCTCGACAACCGGAGCTGGCGCGCCTACCGCCATCACCTGATCACCGAGAACAAGTGGCGGGCAGTGCGCTACGGGATCGACGGCAAGCTGCTCGACCTGGGCAAGAAGCAGGAGGTGCCGTTCCACACCCTCGCCCTCGAGCTGCTCGAGTTCGTGGACGACGTGGTCGACGGCCTGGAGTGCCGCGCCGAGGTCGAGTACGTCCACAAGATCCTCGCGGGGGGCACCAGCGCCGACCGTCAACGGGCCGTCTTCGAGCGCACCGGCGACGTCAAGGCGGTGGTCGACCACCTGATCGAAGAGACCAAGGAAGGCTGCTAGCCGGGGATCCCCGGATCTCCACCCCAAAAGCCCAGGGCAACGCCCTGGGTCCCGAGGGGCCGATGCCGCGGTCAGCCGTGGGCCGAGCTCAGGAAATCGGCGTGCGGCGCACGCTCGAAGGGCCGCCCCAGCTCCCGGCGCAGCCGCGCCAGCGGCGCCTTCAGGTCGGCGCCGCGGTGACGGCCGGGATCGAGGAGGATCACGTCGAGCTCGTCGTCGAGCCCCTGGAGCGGCTCGAGCCACGAAAGCTGGTCGGGGGTGAGCCGCTCCGGCATGCCGCCGTGCTCGAAGAAGCGCTGGTAGAGGCCGTTGACCGCCAGGCGGTCGTGCTCGCGGATCTCCTGGCGGTGGTTGATCGCGGAGAGCAGGCGGGCGAACGCCACCAGGTCGCTCCACAGCCGCCCACCGGCCTCGGCGTCGCCGCCCTCTTCGATCCAGGCGTGGATGCGTTTCTGGAGGCGGCGGATCTCCAGCCGGTCGTCGATGCGCAGGTAGGGGTAGATGTCGAGCCGGCGCAGCTCGGCGATCTGCCCCGCGGCGTCGTGGAGACGCTCGCCGAGCTCCTCGCCCCGCAGCTCCTCGCTCTCGTCGCCGCCGCCCAGGACGGCGCGGCGGAACTCGCCGTAGACCCGGCGCACCTCGAGCGAGTCGTCGAGGTTCTGCCACGGCCGGTACACGGCCGGCAGCCCTTCGCACTCGCGGATCGCCGACTCGACGGCGACCAGGGCGCGGCCGGCGCGCCGCAGCCCGGCGTCGACGTGCGAGGCCACCTTCCAGATCTCCCGTCCCGTCACCGCGTGGTCGAGCGCGCTCAGGGTGTCGAGGAGCTGGCCGCGCGACACGAAGGCGAGCCCGGAGACCTCCTCGACCGCCAGCTTGGCCGAGATCTGGGCGCCGATCTCGCGCAGGAAGTCCTCGTCGCCGCCGGCCGCGACCTCGTTCGGGACGTGGACCGGCGACTCGGCGTCGTAGTGCTCCATGACGTCGCGCATGAGGTCGGCGCTCTGGCGCACCAGCGCGCGCACCTGGCGCACCACCTCGTCCTCGATCGAGAAGTAGCCGGTGTCGTCCGGGATCACGAAGTCGGTCTCCCGGGCGAGGTCGAGGAGCTCGCCGGCACGGTCCATCAGGACCTGCTTGGAATCGGTCAGGGTCTTCATCGCCGATCAGGTCGCGACGCCCGGCGCGATCAGGCTCAGTGCGCGACGGCCGCCGCCGCCGGCTCCCGGCCCGGCCAGTCGGGCGACGGCGGCGATCCGCCAGCCCTCGCGCGCCCGTTCCCGGACCTCCTCCGCCGTCGGCAGGTCCGCAACCCTTTCGTGCCACCGCTCGATGCGTGCCATGATGATGCCTCCTTCGCGTTCACGCTGCCCGTCGGGCATTCTAGCGCGTCGGCGCGGGAATGCGATGGGCCGTCTCGCCGGAAGGACGGCTGTCCAAATCCTCCCCCCGTCCCATGTCCAGAGAACCAGGACCCGGCGCGGCGGCGCCGGAATCATCCTCACACAATGGCGGCGGCGCCGGAATCAGCCGGCGGGCAGTGCCCGCCCTACGGGAGGCTGGGGCGTCAGGCTACTTGCCGGCCGAACCGCTGCGCCGTCCGTTCCTTGGCCTTCTCGCGCTCGACGTCGCGGTCTTTCGGCGCGGCGTTGGTCACCAGCGAATCGACCAGCTCCCGCGCCACCCGGCTCACCTGTTCCACCGCGCGGTTGAAGGCGGCCTCGTTCGTCTTCGAGGGCGTGTTGAAGCCGCTGAGCTTCCTGACGAACTGCAGCGCCGACGCGTGAATCTCGTCGTCGGTGGCCGGCGGCTCGAAGTTGAAAAGCGTCTTGATGTTCCTGCACATGGTCGTCTCCCGTCCAAAGCCTAAAGGACAGGCCGGACGCCGTCAATCCGCGGGCGAGGGAGCCCTGACCGCTTCCCGCGTCCGCCGTCTAAAGTGGACGAAGGTCCTCGGCCTTACCCTTGCCTCCCTGACGGGGCGCCGGTATGCGGCCGACCCGCTCGCCGCGCGCGCCGACCCGCGGGGCCTGTCTCTACCGATCCGCCTTCAGCGCCGGCAACAGCGACGCCCGCAGCGCCCGCGACGCCGCCACCGCGCAGGCCGCGAGCCCGAAGACGAGGATGGC
>DASWIG010000185.1:0-11577 GCA_036397835.1 Thermoanaerobaculia bacterium | reverse complement strand
TGCGGAGAGTGAGGCGGCGCGGCAGACCGCGGAACGCCAGGCCGCGGAGGAGGCGGCGGCACGGCAGGCCGCGAATCGACGATCCGCGCAACTGCTCGCCTCCGTCCTCGAACAGCGCGGCCTCACCCTCGACGCCCACGCACGCCGACGTATCCTCGAGTGCGACGATCCACGGGAGCTCGAGCGCTGGATTGAGAGTGCCTTCAGCGTCGCCACGGCCGAGGATCTCTGGGCCGATCGTCCGCGCTGAGGAAGGCCTTTGCGCTCGTAGCGGGCGCCGGGACGGCTCGAAGCTGGGCCGTCGGACGAGCGCGACGCTGGCCGCGCAACAGGACGTTGACAGACTAGCTAGCATCCGTCGACGGGCATGGGGCTCGGCGGTCTGCGCACATCGTTCTTGGCTCTCCCAAGACCTCGGTGGTGCGTCCACACACTGTGTGCGGCCGTCCCGAGACTTCCGGGACGCCTTCAGACACTGTGTGCGGCCGTCCCGAGACTTCCGGGAAGTCCGCACACGGTTGTCGCAACCGTCCGGAGACTTCCCGGGAGTCTGCTCACAGGGTCTCCAGACTTCCCGGAGCTTCCCGGAAGTCTGGGTGCTTTGCAGTACAGAACTCCGGATGGAGTGGATCTCCAAAAGCATTGCACTCCGAGAGATCGACCGCGAAGGGGAGCCCAAAAGCATTGCAGTAGGAGAAGCACCCCTCACGCAGGGGTCGTCTAGCAGTGTGAGCAGACGAGCAGACGGCGTCCGGGCGCCTGCACACATTGTAAGTAGACGAGCTCAGGGCCGCTTTCGGGTCCGGCCCTCCGAATCCTGTAATACAAGACGCCAACGGACACCGCCTCGTAGACGAGCCTTTGTGCTGCACCAGGGCTTCGACGACGGCTTGCTTGAGATCGCGGACAACTGTTCCAGCCTTCCCAGCCGCCGAGTGAAGACGTTACGGTCGACCAAACCGACCCTCCCGGATGCGTCGATGCAGGGCTTGCTCGTGGATCTGGCTGTAGTACCTGTCGTCCTCCGCCATCGACATGGTCTTGACGAAGAACCGCACCAGCGCCCTCTTGTCGCGCACCAGCAGACGCCGTCCGCACAAGGCGCGGTAGTCGGGACGCGGACGGCCACCGGCCCGTGATCCGAAGAGATAGGCGAAGAGGAACTCGGCGACAGCCTCCAGCCGATCTTGGAGGAGGTCAAGAGGCGTCATACCCGGATGGTAGCACCAAGTACTCCCGATCCACGGACCTCGGCAAGGCGCTTCTGGCTGAGCGCGGAGCTGAGCGCGTCGCTGGGAGAGGCGGACGGCGCGCTTGAGGACTTGGGTGCGCCCGCGCTAGTCTTCGCTCGGCTTGGGATCCGGCGGCCCGACCTCGGGAGGGCCGGAGCCGAAGTAGTGGCTGGGGTCGGCGCCGCTGACCTCTTCGCCCGTTCCCGAGCGGCCGGTCGCGGTGCCGACGTTGCGGTACTGACCGCCGACGGCGTAGCCCTGGCTGAAGCACTCCATGGACTCGCCGCGCTGCAACGACGTCCACGGGCAGGTGACGTCGGCGCCCTGGTCGTCGCGGACGGTGACGTCGAATAGCCGCACCGCGCCGGTGTTGGTCACCCGGTAGGTCCACCGGACGGGGCTGCCGTCGGTGAGCTCCGGGCCGGGCGGCAAGTCGGCGTCGGCGCCGTTGGTCAGGGTCTCGATCGCGATCCTCGGCCGCGGCTGCGGTCCGGGCTCCGGCGCGGGCTCGGCGGGCTGCAGGCAGAAGGTCTGCAGGTCCACGCCGTAGCGCTCGCGGGCCGCGTAGCGCACCGCCACGAAGGAGTCCTCGGCGGTCGCCAGGTCGAGCCAGCCGAAGTCCGCGCCGACGCCGAGCTCGCTGACCTTGACCACGGCGGCCGGGAGCACGTCGAGGTCGCGGCGCGCCAGCGCGGCGCCGTCCTGGCGGAAGACGTCGAGCGCGGTGGCCGCCTTGTCCTCAGCGGGGTAATAGGCGCTGTGCGCAGGCTGGCCGGCGCCGCCGCTCCAGATCAGGATCTCGGTGTCGCCGTCGAAGCTGCCGCCGGTGAGGAAGCGCAGGCCGTGGCGCCGGCACAGATCCCGGCTCTCGACCGCCACGTCGACGAGCACGTCGCCGTGAGCCCGCTCGCCGTCGAGGTCGACGACGAAGTAATCGCCGAAGAGCACCGCGGGCCGCGCCTTGCCCACCACGGCGATCGTCACGTAGCCCACGGCCCTCCTGAAGGCCGTCTCGGTGGAGTAGTAGAGCTCATCGCGCGGCGAGCGCTGGCCGCTGAGCGCCGCCTGGCAGTGTTCGAGCTCCGCGGCGTCCATGGGCGTGCCGGGGAGCTCGCCGCGGACGAGCCAGTCGCCGAGGTCGAGAGTCCGCGCTTCTTCGCCGCGCAGGGTCGTGGTGGCGCTCGCGACCTCGACGGCCCAGTTGCTGAAGACGCGGATCCTGACGTCCACCGGCTCGCTCGAAGCGTTGACCACGGCGAAATACGTGGTCTTGCCGCCGTCGAGGTCGACCTCGAAGAAAGGCAGCAGGAGGTCGGACGACGGTGCCGGCCGCGCGCCCGCGGCGGCGGCCAGCGCGAGCGCCCCCAACGTCCACAGGGCGATGAGGGTGAGGGCCTTGCGGGTCGACGGGTAAGGCTCGCTGATGGGCATGACGTCCTCCTGGTCTCGGCGTGGCGACGTTCAGTAGAGCAACCGCCGTGCCAGGACCCCACCGATCTCACAAAGCATTGAAACGAAAGCCGTTACCGGTCGGATCCCGGCGTCGGCCGCGGCGCGGTCGCAGGTGGGGGTGTCGCCGGCGGCAGGCACCCCTTCACGGCGTTCCGGGCGTGCGCGGCCCGTTCTTCCGGGACCGAGGGCGTGCCGCCGGAGAGCGGCGGAGTGCCGCTGACCGGCGGCGTCTGGTCAAGCGCGAACCGAGCCCACCCAGTCGCGGACGCGGGCTTCGATCGCGTCGCGCACCTCGCGGAACTTCGCGATCCTCTCCTCGTCGGTGCCCGCGAACGACGCCGGATCCTCGAACGGCCACGCCAGCCGCTGGCGGACCCCGGGCCACACCGCCGGACACGACTTCGCGGCGGCGTCGCAGACGGTGATCAGGGTGTGGACCGCCACCTTCCCCAGGTATTCGTCGAGGTGGCGAGGCCGGCGTCCGGAGAGGTCGATGTCCGCTTCCCGCATGACCCGGACCGTCAGCGGATGGACTTCCGGCGCCGGCTCGCTGCCGGCGCTGTAGACGGCGAAGCGGTCGCCGCCGTGCCGTTCGAGGAAGGCTTGCGCCATCTGGCTGCGGCACGAATTGCCGGTGCAGAGCACCAGGACCCCGGTTTTCTGATCGGACACGCCGAGTCTCCTCTAGTCATCCATCGCTCAACTCATGAGCCGGTTCACTTCCGCGTTGCTGACCGCGTCAGCGGCGTAGCTGTCCATCGTCGTCCTCCGGCTCATCCTACACGCCTCTCCAGGTGCAGGGAGACCTTCACCCGCCGCGGACGTTTGCTTCGGCCACCGGCACGTTTGTGCCGCCCTTGCGGCCAGGCCAAGGCGGTGCCGTCCCGCGATGGCGCAAGTCTCTGCCTTGAATCCAAGGTGTTGTAGGATGTCAACATGAGGCGCCGGCACCCGAAGAAGGATGTCGAGGCGGCTCTTCAGTACGCCGAAAGCAGAGGCTGGGCAGTTGTGCCCACCTCATGCGGACATCGCTGGGGCGTGGCCAGGTGCGGATCCGGGTGCTCGGTCTCGATCTGGTCGACGCCCCAGAATCCCGGCAATCATGCCAAGGGCATCCGGCGGGCGGTTGACCGCTGCCCTCATCAGGATCAAAGACCCCAGGGGGACTGACGGCCATGGGCGAGTATCAGTTCACGCTTGTGATCTCCGGCGACGTAGACCGCGACGACGCGATCGACGCGCTCTTCGCGGCGGGGTGCGACGACGCCACGATCGGCACCGTCGACGGCGTCGGCTACGCGGATTTCGTGCGGGAAGCGCCGTCCTTCGGGGAAGCCGTAGGCACCGCCATCAAGCAGGTCGAGTCCGTACCGGGTTTGCAGGTACGGCGGGTGGAGCCCGACGATCTGGTAACGATGACGGAGATCGCCGAGCGCCTCAGACGCAGCCGGGAGAGTGTCCGCCTTCTCGTCCAAGGGGCGCGGGGACCAGGCGGGTTTCCGCCGCCGGTCTCGCATCTGAAGGCCAAGAGTCGGCTTTGGCGGTGGTCCGAGGTGGCTGCATGGGCCGAGAAGCTGCCGGCGTCACGACACAGCCGCGACCCTCTCCTGATCGCCGCCATCAACGCCGCTCTGGCGTTGCGGGAGAGCGCGTCCAAGCTCCTGCCGAAGGAACGCCAGCTCGTTCAATCGCTCAGGTAGCGTGGCCGCGCGCTCGAAGAGCAGCGTCGTCCCGCGATCTCTGACGAGCGTCCTCAAGGCGTAGCGGAGGTCCTGTCGAAAGCTGTCCATGGCGTCGAGAGCTGGGTAGCCGATAAACGTCCAGCCGATAAACGTCTGTCACCTTATCTGGAGGGTCACCTTATCTGGGGGGCATCAGCGTGCCAGGCGCCAGACGAGCTCCTGATCGGGAGCGATCGCCTTCAGCAACTTCTCGAGCTTCTCGACGGTGGGTACCGTCTGGCCCTGCTCGTAGCGCGCGTAGGCGTTGCGCGATTTCTGCTCGAGGCGTTTGGCTGCCTCGGCCAGGCTGATGCCACGCTTCTCCCGCTGCCTGCGCAGAAGCAAAGCGACCAGCGTCTTCACGTCATTGGCGCCGATCTCGAAACGGTCCTCGGAGCACGGATGGACGGTAACCTCGAACTCTGGCTCGTCCGCCATCGTCTCGACGAGATCCTTGATCATCTCGTAGGCCTCATCGCGGGATCTTCCCTGCGTCATCGCTCCCAGCTCGGGGACCTCGACGAGCCAGTGCTTGCCGTCCTTCCAGATTCGCCCTTCGAAACGCATGTCATTCTCCAGCGCTCTTGAGGATCGCCTTGGCCACGAGCTCGTTGACTTCGTTGTGTCGCGGTACGTATTCGCTCTTCGTCCCGTCGGCGTTGCTCCAGACGTCGTGCTTGCCGCCGTGACGGACAAGCGTCCACCCCAGAGCGCGCAACCTCGTCTCGAGCTCGCGCCGCTTCATACGGGCAGTGTACACGGATACGTGTCCAACGTCAAGGGCCTCTCGTCGACAGAACCCGCCGCACCAGGATCTTGCCGGCCAACTCCAGCGTCGCCGCGTCCTCTGTCCTCTGCCTCTGTCTCGCCTGGGCGGCCGCGGTCGGAGGAGCCTGCCGGCCGCCCAGGCGAAGAGAAGGCGTCAGGACGCCGGCGCGGGACCGGAAGCAGATCGTGGCGGTCGACCTGGGATCGTCGACCTGACGGCGTGAGGCGGCGGATCACCGTTTCCGGAGCTTGAGGCACAGCAGGATCTGGAGAGCGTCATCAATGGCGTCGAGAGTTGCCGCGGTGACGATCCCCCAGCGCCCGACGAGCCGCTCTCAGTCTCCTCTGGTCGTCCACTCAACTCATGAGCCGGTTCATTTCCGCGTGGCTGATGGCCTCCGCGGCGTAGCTGAACGTCCCCGCGGTGCGGATTTCTTCCAGGGCGCGGCGGGCCGCGCTCCAGGCGTACTGCGCGACGCTGCCGCCGATCGTCACCCGGCGCACGCCGAGCCGCCGCAGCTCCGACAGTGCGGGCGCCGCCACCCCCGAGAACGCTCCCAGCACGTTGATGGGGCCGATCTCCCGCACCAGACGGCCGATGGTGGCCGCGTCGGCGACGCCGGGCACGAAGATGCAGTCGGCGCCCGCCTCCTGGTAGGCGTGGGCGCGCCGCACCGTCTCGGCGAAACGTTCCTCCGGCGACGCCTCGCGCAGGCGCAGGTAGGGGTCGGTGCGTCCGTTGAGGACGAACGGGACGCCGCCGGCGTCGGCCGCGGCGCGGGCGGCCCGCAGGCGCTCGACGGCGCGCTCGAGCGGCAGCAGCGGCGCGATGCCGTCCGTGGTGCCGTCCTCGACGCTGGCGCCGACGGCGCCCGCGGCGATGGCCTGGCGGATCGTCTCGGCGACGTCCTCGGGCGAGTCGCCATAGCCCGTCTCGAGGTCGGCCGAGACCGGGATCGACACCCGCTCGGCGATGCGGGCGACCACCTCGAGCATGCGCGCGCGGCCGATCCTCTCGCCGTCCGGCCGGCCCTGGGCGAAGGCGATGCCCGAGCTCGTGGTGGCGATCGCCTGGAAGCCGGCCTTCTCCATGAGCACGGCGCTACCGCCGTCCCAGGCGTTGGGCAGCAGCAGGAGATCCGGTCCGGCGTGCAGCGACCGGAACTTCTCGCCCCTCGCTCGCTGTTCTTGGCTTTCCATCGTCGTCCTCGGGCTCATCCTACACGCCTCTCCAGGTGCAGGGAGATCTCACCCGCCGCGGACGTTTGCTTCGGCCACCGGCACGTTTGTGCCGCCGACCGCGGCCACTTGCTCCGGCCGAGCGAAGGAGGAGGGGATGCCGGTCCACCGCCTCGCCGCGGACCGCCTTGCACAGGGTTGCCGCGTGGGCCACCCTCCTGATCGAGCGCGCAGCCCCCAACTCTCCGTCAGCCGATCTGTCGTTTTGGCTGATGCACCTTCCTCCCCAGGAACACTCGCACCTCGTGGTCCAGATCCTGGCCCACCTGCTGCGCTGTCAACCCATCTTCCCTGGCAGCAAGCTCCGAGGACCGCCACCTTCCCAGTCCTCCGTCGTGAGCCTACTCTCCCTACTCGTAGTGCAAGGCCCGCGACGGGTGTACCCGAGTGGCGCGCAGCGCTGGCCACAGAGTGGCGGCGGCGGCGACGGCCAACACCACCGCCGGCACCACCACGTAGGTGAGGGGATCGAGGATGCCGACCTCGAAGAGGAGCGAGCGCAGCGCCCGCGCCACCGCCATCGACAGCCCGATGCCGATCGCCAGGCCGATGGCCGGAGCCAGGAGGGCCTGGCCCAGGACCCAGCGCAGCACGTCGCCGCGGCCGGCGCCGAGGGCCATGCGGACGCCGATCTCGCGCGTGCGCTCGCCGACCCACTGGGCGATGACGCCGTAGATGCCCACCAGCGACAGGAAGAGGGCGAGACCGGCGAACACGGCGAGGAGCACGGTATGGAACCGGCGCGGCGCCACGCGCTCGGCAAGGGCGGCGTCCAGGGTGGCGACGCTGCCGAGCGGCAGGGTCGGGTCGAGCTCGCGCACGGTGCGGCGGATGGCCGGCACCAGCGCCTGCAGCACTCCCCCCCGGCTCCCCAAGGGGCGCAGCAGCGTGCCCTCGGGCGACGCGAGAGGGCCGCGGGCGCGGACGACCAGCGTCATCGATCGGAACGCCGCCTGGGAGTGCGGGAAATAGGCGGACGGACGCGCCGCCTGCTCGAGCGAGGTGCGGCGGGCGTCGCCGACGACGCCCGCCACCGTATACCAGGTGCCGTCCCCGTCCTGGTCGCCGAACTTGAAGCGCCGGCCGACCGCGTCGTCGGCCGAGCCCCAATACCGCCGGGCCATGGCCGCGTTGACGATCGTCACCGGCGGCGCCTCGGCGTCGTCGCTCGGCAGCACGTCGCGGCCGGCGAGGACGGGGATGCCGAGGACGTCGAAGTAGCCCGGCGTGACGGCGTCGAACGTCACCTCGATCCGTTCCTCGTCCGGCGGGTCGCCCTGTCCTTCGATCGACACGTTGCCCGAGTTCGCGAGCTGGGGCAGCAGCACGTCCGAGGTCGCCGCCGCCGAGTCGACGCCCGGCAGGGCCCCGGCCCGCTCGAGCAGGTCGCGATAGAAGCCGATGACCCGCGCCTCCTCCGAGTAGGCCTCGCCCGGCAGCGACAGGCTCACCGTCAGGACGCCGGCGGTGCTGAACCCGCGGTCGACCGCGAGCAGGCGTCCGAAGCTGCGCAGCAGGAGCCCGGCGCCGACCAGGAGCACGAGGGCCAGGGCCACCTCCGCGGCGACCAGGCCGCGCCGCAGCCATCGCCGCCGGCGGGGGCCGGCGGCGCCGCGGCCGCCGTCCTTGAGCGCGTCGGTCAGGGCCGTCGCCGACACCTGGAGCACGGGCAGGAGCCCCACCAGCAAGCCGACCACGAGCGAGAGCGCAAGGGTGTAGGCGAGCACGGGCGCGTCGAGCGCCGGCGTCCCGAGGCGGGTCAGGGCCTCGGGTCCGAGCGTCACCAGGGCGCGCAGGCCGAAGACGGCGAGGGCCGCTCCGAGGCCGCCGCCGACCAGGGCGAGCACGACGCTCTCCGTCAACAGCAGACGCGCCAGCCGTCCGCGGTTGGCGCCGAGCGCCAGGCGTAGCGACAGCTCCCGCTCCCGCGCCGCCGAGCGCGCCAGCAGCAGGTGGGCCACGTTGGAGCAGGCGATGAGCAGCACGAAGGCGACCGCTCCCGAGAGCACCAGGAGCGGCGTGCGCACCTCGCCCACCAGGTGCTGGCGCAGCGACTGCACGTAGAGACCGTAGCCCTCCAGCCGCGGGTTGGCCTCCACCAGGCGACCGGCGACCGCGTCCATGTCCGCCTGCGCCGCTTCCAGAGTCGTCCCCGGGCCCCTGCGACCGATCTGGTAGAGCCAGAAGCTGCCGCGGCTGGTGCGCCTGCCCTCGCTCAGCTCCATCGGCAGCCAGAGCTCGACGTCGCCCGGAAAGTCGAACCCGGGCGCCATGATGCCGGCCACCGTATAGGGCTCGCCGTCGAGCCGGAGGCGCTGGCCGACGACGCCGGGATCGGCGCCGAAGCGCCGTTTCCAGAGGGCGTCGCCGAGGATCACCGCGCGTTCCTGGCCTTCCAGGTCTTCGCGGCTCTCGAAGGCGCGTCCGCGCGCCGGATGCACGCCGAGGATCGGGAAGACGTTGGCCGCCACCCGCGACGCCCGAAGCCGTTCCGGCTCGCCGTCCGAGAGCGTCACCCAGGTCGGCCGGTAGACGCCGAGGTCGAGCAGCGTCGTCGCCAGGGCGCGGGTGTCCTCGAAGTTGGGATACGAGGTGATGTCGGTGCGGATGCCGAGCCGTTCGTTGTCGAGCCAGACCATGACCAGCTCGTCGGCGTCGGGGTAGGGCAGGGGGGCGAGGAGCGAGCCGCGCAGAGCGCTGAAGATGGCGGTGTTGGCGCCGATGCCGAGCGCCAGGGTGAAGGCGACCAGCAGCGTCGTCCCGCGATCTCTGACCAGGGTCCTGAAGGCGTAGCGGAGGTCTTGGCGGAAGCTGTCCATGGCGTCTCCCGGGTGTTGGGGATCTGATGATTCTACGGATCTGGCGCCGGCCAGTCGACCTGGGATCGTCGACGTGACCGGTCGGGTACTCCCCGAGGGTCATCGCTGACCGCGCTCTTGTGGTGCAGCCGTCCCGGCTGCTCCCTTGCAGCGCCATCCGGCGAGGTGACGTCTTCCGAGTTCGGCTGGATCCGACCATCGGAAACGAGATCCGCAAGACGAGGCGTATCGCGTCAGCCGCTGGATAGGACCCGTAACGCCCCTGGCAGGACGCGAATCGTCGCCGGACCGGACGCCAGCGTCTCACCGTCGACGTCGAAGGGCGGCATCGCGCCGCGCGGCTCGAGGCGGACGGTGCGCGCCCGCGTGAAAAGGACGCCGTCGAGCCCCAGGTGACGCCCCGCGAGCAGCCGCGGCATGCGCAGCGGCACCCGCCAGAACGGCAGCGGCTCGATCAGCACGACGTCGGCGAGGCCGTCGTCGAGCAACGCCCGCGGCGCGATCCGCATGCCGCGGCCGAAGGAGCGGCCGTTGGCGATGGCCACCACGAAAAAGCCGCCGTCGTAGAGCTCCTCGCCGTCGACGTGTACGCGGCAGGGCACCGGCTCGTAGTGCCACAACGCCGCCAGCGTCTCGCGCTGGAAGGTGAAGCGGCCGCGGTGGGCGATGGCGTTCACCCGTTCGTCCACGGCGCCCGAGACGCCGGCCGAGGCGACGTTGACGACGAAACGGCGCGCGCCCGCGTCCGTCGTCACCTCAAGGGCGTCGATCCGACGCGGCGCGGCGTCGCGCAAGCGACGCCAGCCGTCGAGCGGGTGCCTGGGCAGCCCGAGGCAACGCGCCAGGTCGGAGCCCGTGCCCGCCGGGGCCAATCCGAACGCCACCCTCCCGGCCGTCCCGGTTTCGAGCAGCCGGTTGACGACCAGGTGCGCGGTGCCGTCGCCCCCGACGGCGACGACGGCTTCCGCGTCGCCGGCGAGCTGCTCGTCGAGCTCGCTGACGCAGCTCTCGACGTCGGCGGCGGCGACGAGACGCGCCGCCGCGAGCTCGGGCGCGTCGCGCAGCAGCCTCTCCCAGACGCCGCCGGCACGGCCGCCGCCGGCGGCCGGGTTGACGACCACGACGAGGCGGTCGACGTTCATCCCTTCTCCCCGGCGACGCCGGCGAGCGTCCAGCCCTCGAGGTCGCGCGCGAGCCGTTCGCGCTCCGCGTCCCAGCGCTTCGCGTCCCAGCCCATTTCGGCACAGACCGTCTCGCGCAGCCGCGGGACGACGTCCGCGAGGACCGCCGGACGCCACATGCCCAGCCGCACGCGCCGCAGCAGCAGGTCGCTCAGGTGGACGACGGCGCCGTAGCGCAGGTGCGCTCGCACCTCCGCCGCTGACAGGTCGCCGTCGTCGAGCGGGCGCAGCTCGCCGTCGCGCGCCAGCGCGCAGGCCGTCCAAGCCAGCGCGCCGAGGCGGCGCGCCATCCCTGCCGCGACCGCCTCGTCGAGCCCGTGGACGGCCGCCAGCCGCGCTCCCAGGTCCCGCGGCGCCAGGCCCGCCAGCGGCGTCCCCCGAGTGGCGCAGGGCAACGCCGGCCGCCCGAGCCGGCGTCGCGCCAGGTCCACCGTCTCCTGCGCCGTCAGACGCCAGGTGGTGAGCTTGCCGCCGGCCACCGAGACCAGCCCGCCCTCCTCCCAGACCGCCTCCTCGCGGCTCGCCCGCGACGGGTCCGTGGCCCGGTCGTCGAGCACCGGACGCAGGCCCGCGAACGCGCCCAGGGCGTCGTCCAGGGTCGGCGGATCGGCGGGGAAGGCCGCGGCGGCGGCGCGCAGCAGGTAGTCCACCTCCGCCCGGGTGGGGCGGGGGTCGTCGAGCTCGCCGTGGTGGAAGACGTCCGTCGTCCCTACCAGGACGCCCTCGGGATGCGGGATGAAGAAAACCGGGCGCCGGTCGTCGGGCGACAGCGTGGTGACGGCGGCGCCGAGCCGCAGCTTGGAGGACGGGAAGATCAGGTGGGTGCCGCGCGACGGCTGCAGGCGGCGGCCCGCGCAGCCGAGCAAGGCGCGCACGCGGTCGACCCAGACGCCGGCGGCGTTGACGACGAGCGCGGCGTCCACCCGGTGGACGCCGCCGCTCTCGAGGTCGCGCAGCACCAGGCCGCGCAGCCGTCCGTCCGCGCCGCGGACGCCCTCCTCCACCGTCGTCCGGGTCAGCACCTGGCCGCCGTAGGCGGCGCCGGTGGCAGCCACCGCCAGGGTGAGTCGGGCGTCGTCGGCGCGTGCGTCGGTGTAGGCGAGGGCACGCTCGAGGCCCTCGCGCGGCAGGCCCGGGGCGAGCACCGCCAGCTCGTCCGGCGACA
>DASWIG010000184.1:0-2325 GCA_036397835.1 Thermoanaerobaculia bacterium | reverse complement strand
GCCAACCCGGTGTCGGACGCCCTCGCCGAGAAGGCGATCGGCCTGCTGCTCGCCTACCTGCCGCGGGCGGCGGCCGATCCCGCCTGCGACGCCGTCGCGCGCGAGGCGGTGATGCGGGCCGCGACGCTGGCGGGCCTCGCTTTCGGCAACGCCGACGTCGCCGGCGTCCACTGCCTGTCGGAGTCGCTGGGCGGGCTCTACGACGTGCCCCACGGCCTCGCCAACGCGGTATTGCTGGTGCCGGTGCTGCGCGCCCACGGCGAGGCCGTGGCGGGGCGTCTCGCCGAGCTCGAGGCGAGCGTCGAGGCGGTGGCCGCCGGCCCGGCGGCCGAGCGGGCCGAGCGTTTCCTGGGCCGTCTGGAAGCGCTGGCGCGAGAGCTCGAGATGCCGCCGTTCAGCCGCTTCGGCATCCCCGCCGCCGACCATGCCCGGATCGCCGAGAGCGCGGCGCGCAACGGCTCCAACAGCTCCAACCCGCGCCCGATGGCGGCGACGGACTACCGGCGGGTGCTCGAGAGCCTCGGCTGATCGCAAACGATCTCGGTGAGGCGGCAGATGTCGGTCTCAGCCGAGCATCTCGCCGACGCCGACGAGGAGCAACGAGCGCCTCGCGGCCTCCTCCTCGAGCTCCGGCGTGAAGCCTGAGCGGCTGAAGAGCGCCAGGTCGATGCGGCTCGGGGGACGCTCCAGGTCAGCCGTCAGGGCAGCGAGCTTGGCTTCGAGCTCGCGCAGGACGTTGGTCCCCACCGGCCGCGACGCCCATTTGCACTCGGCCGCCAGCACCGGTCCGTCGTCGGCCACCGCCACCACGTCGATCTCGTCGCGCCCTCGCCACCAGCCGCCGATCCGGTCGTAGACGGCCGGGAGCGCTCCCATGCGGTTGCGTTCGAGGAGAGCTTCGCGCGCCGCTTCCTCGAACGCCGCGGCGACGTGCTGGGCGAGGTGGGGCTCGATCTTGCGGCGCCACACGAGCCCGGCGTCGCCCGCCTCGAGGGCCGTGCGGTTCGGCAACACGAAACGGAACCAGAAGCGCAGGAACGGGTCGCCGAGCCGGTAGAGGCCGCGCCGCGTACGTTCCGGATTGCGCTCGGTCACCGGCACCTGGCGGTCGACGAAGCGCATCTCGCGCAGAGCCGCGAGGTAGGGCGAGAGGCTGCCGCGCTCGGCGAGCCCGGCGGCCTGGGCGATCTCGTTGGGACGCCGGTGGCCGTGAGCGATGGCGCGGCAGATCGAGAAGTAGAGGTGCGGCTCGCGCAGCTCCTCCATCATCAGGAAGCGGGGCTCGTCAAAGAGCGGCGCCCCGGTCCCGAGGACGCTCGCCACGACGTTCGACTCGAGGTCGAGCGCCTGGTCGAAGCGTTGGAGATACGCCGGAACCCCGCCGAGGATCGCCACGGCCGTCATCCGGCGGTCGGCGTCCCACTCCGGGAAGAACCGGGCGGCGTTGCGGAAGCTCAGGGGCCGCAGCAGGAGCTGTCCCGTCCGGCGTCCGTAGAGCGGATTCTTCACCCCCAGGACCTCGTGCTCCATGAAGCTCACGTACGAGCCACAGAGGACGATCGAGAGACGCGACGATGTCACCTCGACGTCCCAGAGCCGCTGCAGGACGGAGGCGAGCGCCGGGTCGGAGCTCACCAGGTGCTGGAGCTCGTCGAGCACCAGCACGAGGGGCTCGCCGCGTGCCCGGTCGAGGCAGAGGCGCAGGGCGTCTTCCCAGCTCGGCAGGACGGCGCGCGTCCACTCGGGCTCGCCGAGACCCTGGGCCAGGGCGGCGGAGAAGCTCGTGAGCTGATCGCGGCGGCTGCCCAGGTCGGCGGTGAAGTAGACGTGCCGCCGCCCCTCGCAGACCCGGCGCAGGAGCGCCGACTTGCCCACCCGCCGGCGCCCGTAGACGACGAAGAGAGCCGGCTCCGGAGCGTCGAGCGCGCGCTCCAGGACATCGGTCTCGGCCTCGCGGTCAATGAACGTCAGCGTCTCGTCTCCTGGAAGAGAATCGAGATTATCATAATCCGGATTGTCTTAGCCGGCGGCCGCACGGCGGATCCCGACGTCGGCGTCTCCAAGCGCCGCCGCGCCACCTCCCGAATCACCCGCTCCGCGTAGTCGACGCCCCTCGGCGTCCGCGATCCGTGCCAGGACAGAAGCTCCCCGTCGACGATGCGGAAGCGCTCGCGGCCGAGCCCGGAGGCCGGAGGTGGGCTCGTCGAAGAGCAGCACCTGGGGATCGGTGATGAGCGCCCGCAGGATCACCGTCTTCTGCTTCATCCCGCTCGAGAACCCGTCGGTGCGGCGGTCGACGAAGTCCCCCATGCGCAGCATCTCGAC
>DASWIG010000183.1:0-8741 GCA_036397835.1 Thermoanaerobaculia bacterium | reverse complement strand
CTATCGCCGAAGAGCGATCGTACTTGCTGCGCCAAGCCGGCCCAGAAAGAATTGACCGGCGTAGAGGGGAGTTTGCTCTGTTAAAACATTCAAGGAATTTGACTCATCTACCTTCAATTCGCAGATCCTAGGAATCTAGATCATGGACTCGTCGCCTCCTCGTCGGAAGACACAACGATACGGATCTGGAACGCCGACTCTGGCGCCACACTGCGCGTTCTCGAAGGCCATTCAAAGCAAGTCAATGCGCTGGCATACTTGGGGGGCGACCAAGTGGTTTCAGCTTCCGAAGACGGAACCCTGCGCGTCTGGAAGATCAACTCCGGCGATATACAGTGGGTGTTTAAAGGCCATACCGACGCAGTCAAGGCGGTGACAAGTATGGGCGATGGACTTATCGCCTCATCATTTTTGGACTTGACATTGCGGGTCTGGAAGCTTGGCTCTGCTGAACCCCTCCACGTGATCGGACCTACCTTCGCAAATGCTCTTCTCGGAGTCAGCAAGGAGATTCTGATCGCTGACTCAATACGTGGACGACTTGCGATCTGGAACGTCGTATCCGGCGACAGTCTTGTCGAACTAGACGGCCACACTTCATGGGTTAACGCAGTGGTGACTGTTGGGGATGGACGCATCGTGTCCGCGTCTGCCGACGAAACTCTGCGCCTTTGGGACCTGGCTTCGCCACAGCAATGGGAGAGGAGATCTGAAGATCACTCAGGGCGTGTCAACGCGGTGACGTGTTTGAGCGACGGTTGCGTCGTCACTGCGTCCGACGATTGGACGCTTATGATCTGGGACCCCGACTCCGGCGAAGCACTCCATGTACTCGAAGGCCACACAGGGCGTGTCACCGCGGTGACCGAGTTGGGTGATGGACTTATCGTTTCCGCATCGGACGACAACACTCTGCGAGTCTGGGACATCGAATCCTGTATTACCTTACGTGTCCTTGAGGGTAGCGGTCTGAGCATAGTGAATTTGGGTAACGGGCGATTCGTCTCCCCATCGTCAGATAACACACTGCGCGTTTGGCGTGTCGACTCGGACGAGGCTCTTCAGGTACTAATCGGGCACAAGGCCCCGGTGGTCGCTGTAGCGGATCTGGGGAAAAGACAGATAACCTCCTTATCGCTCGACTTGACCCTGCGGGTCTGGGATCTCGACTCGGGCGACACTCTGCGCGAGATAAGGGAGGTGAAGTTCCATCGTGTGATAGATTTAGGGCAGCGGAGCATTCTGGCACTCCACTCGATGAAGCTTTGGATCGGGGATGACAGTTCCTGCAACTCAACCGGGGCCCAAGCCGATCCTTACCGCGTACTTGAATTACAGTTACTCGATGGTAATCTGTTCAATGCGGTCGCGAATCTGGGCGCTGGTCGTCTGGTCACTGCGTCTGATGATAACACGCTACGGGTCTGGGATACCGAATCAGGCGAATGCCTCGCTATTCTCACTCTCGACGCCCCTTCTGAGGCTTTGGCTATAACCACTACTACCAAAGGTCCCGTCATCGTCCTGGGCGATGAAACCGGCCGAGTCCACTTCGTTGACCTGACCGACGATCTTCGATCGTCCGCGACGAATCGCTCATAAGGCCACCCGCACCAGCCCTTGGAGACTCGGACCGTTGCGCTGAACGCGCCGGATCTCGTCGCAATAGGCTGCCTGGCGTGAGAGCCAGGTGCGATAGACGCTCGCCCACTCGCCGAAGTCGAGCACCCAGCTCTCGTTCTGCGGCTCCTCCCCCGATGCGTAGGCTGGGTAGAAGACCTCTGAGCGGACGCCGTACTTGCGCTCGAAGTCGAGCAGGTCTTCCTCGAGCGTGTGAATGTCGGTCAAGATCTCCTGCGGGGTCATGGCTCGCCTCCGGAGCCAACTTACCGCACTCCTGCGGTACGCCAAGCGGGTCGCTGAACGGAAGACTTCTACGAACGCCTTCGTAGAAGAGCCTGTACACTAAGCTCGAAGCGAGCCAAGGAGCCCTCCGAGCGGGATCGCGGAGGACGTCCGCGCTGAGACCAACGCACACCCATGCCATGGAGGAGCCTCATGCTGAAGAGCCACTATGCGACCATCCCGGTCCTTTTCGCCGCGGTCCTCGCCGGGGCCCACGGCACGGCTCTGGCGTCGCCCCCCACGTGCGAGCCCCAATGCCCCCGCGCCGGTTGCCCCTGTGACGCCGCCGTCGTGGGTCCCTGTGAAAGGGCGGGCCCCCAGTCGCCCCGGGACATCGACAAGGCCTCCGGTGAGAATCCGGTGAGGTTTGTCCAAGCAACGCCTGCCACCGCCAGCAGGCTCTGCGACGTCCACTTTCACAAGAACGCCGAGCACAAGGCCCGGGCCTACGACACCCCGGCGGACGACGGCACCGCGGGCTTCCTTTGCTCCGAGTGGGCGCGTGATCCCCAGGCGGGAGAAGCGGCCCCGCCAGGCGAGGGCTGCGAAGGGATCGAGCTCGGCGACACCATCGAGGTCCACTGGGTCTATACCACCTGTAACGTCGAATCGGAGCCGTGTATCGCGAGCTGCTTCAGCCCCTCCTGCGCGAATCCCCAGCTCCGGGTCGAGGCCCAGGTCTTTTTCCTGACGAACGGGGACTTCGGCTACGAGCCCTACCGGTCCGGCAATTCAGAGATGGTGTGGACGGGACCCGATGACTGGGCCCAAGCCGGCTACGCCGAGTCCCCACCCCCGGCCGACGGCGCCGTCGAATACTTGGGCTCCACCACCGGGTCGGCGTACAACCAGGAGAATGCCTGCTCGCCGTTTCAGGTGACGTGGAACGTCCGGCGCGATTGCCGGCCTTTGGGTTTGGAAGAGCTCGACGCGTGGTGCAAGACCAACGTCTTCTGCGAAGACCACGCCCACGGATCGAGGAAGCTCGTGACCGTCCCCGGGCTGCTCTCCGAGATTCCTTGACGGTCGCCTACGGACAGGTGGCGAAGGCGCTCGTGTCGGTCACCGCGGGAGCGGCGCGGCGGCGTCTAAGAACCAGAGCGGGTTCGCGATTGCCGAGGCCGAGGCGACGCTGGGGCGCGGCGAGGGTCCCGCCGACTTGGCGGACCGCCTCGCCCGCGGCCGCGGCGGTGGCGGAGGGCAAGTCGCTCGAGGAGACGCAGGCGTCCGTCGACCTCTCGGTTTTGCGTCCGGGTTTCGTGGCGGAGGGCGACGAGGCCGCCGCCAGGGCCTTCGACGAGTTCGTGCCCGCCCTCGTCGAGCGCGCGTATCTCGAGGCGCGCGGCGAGCTCGAAATGCCCGCTCCCCGGGGGGCTCAGGCCTCGACTCCGGCGAACCTGCGTCTCGCCACGAGGCTCCCGCCGCGGAAGCCCCAAATCTCCACCTCGCTGCCGCCCGCCGGGGGATGCACGGTCGCCTCCGTCGTTCCGTCGGCAGCGACATCGAGCGTTCCACAGGCCGGTCGTCGAGGTAGACGTCGAGGCGATCGATATTCTCGGTGGTCATCCTGAGGCGCACCCCCCCGCCGGCCCCCGGGGCGAGGTCCACTCGCAAGCTCTGCCGCGGCAGGCCGGCGAGGATCTTCGCGGCGGCGCGGATTAGGTCTTCGTTGCCGTTCAACAGGTCGTTTCTCGTCATGAGGTGACGGTGCTCGGGCCTGACCCCGAGGTCCTCGAGCGGCGTGCCGGCATTGGCGCCTACCCGGATGCTGCGGCGGATCGATACCCGCATCGAGGCGTTGCCGGGCAAGGGCTTGAAGTCCTCGGGGAGAACCTGCAGCAAGAGGTCGAGATTCCAAACGTTGGCCCCTCCGGCGCCGGTAGAGCCGGGCGATAGTTTCGAGAGGGATCGCTATCCATGGCTCGCCCCGGAGTTATACGACTAATCCCTCCACTCTTAGCTTATTATGCTCAGAGCAGTTGGAAGTCGTCGCCGGTCACGTTGCCCCCGGTGTCGACGCGAAAGGCGTAAGCCTCCTTGACGGTGGCGCTCGCGGACTCGACGGCGGTCAGCACGCGCTCGCCGTCGGTGCGCACCCGCACAGCGCCCCACACCAGACGCTCGAAGGCGTGGAAGCCGCGGCGGCGCTGCGTCGGCGGCAGCGGCTTGAGGACCCCGTCCACCTCCCGGTGCTGCTCGGGCTCGATGAAGTCGCGGTAGGCGAAGAACGCGGCGAGCTCGGTGCAGTAGACCAGTGGCATGGGGCCGCGGGAGGCGCGACCCAGGGCCGCCATGAGGTTGGCGCGCGGGTGGACGTACTCCTTGGCCGCGTTTTCGTCGCCGGACGACACGACCGACACCACCGGATGGATCTGATCGAGGAAAGCCTGCTCGAACTCGTGCGAGCCGTGGTGCGGCACCTTCAGGATCTCGCTGCGCAGCGTGCGGTTGGGATCCGCGTCGATGTGGTGGCGCAGTCGCTCCTCCGCGTGAGTGTTGAGATCGCCGCCGAGCAGGAAGTGGACGTTGCCGTAGCCGAGGCGCAGCACCACCGAGTGGCCGTTGATGGTGTGGCTGGCGCTCGACGCCAGGAAGGGCAGAGCCGGTCGTCCGTCGACGGTTTCGACCACCGGCCCCAGCACCTGGACGTCGACCGCCGGCCGGAAGGCGGCGAAGGCGTCGTCGTCGCCGTATTGGAGCCGACGCACGACGGTCTTGCCGGGGACCCTCATCCTGTCGAGAGCGGCGCACCAGTCGGTGAACGGCCTGTTCTTGCTCGGCGCGGCGCACGGATCGTCCCACAGCTCGATGGCGTAGGTCTCCTTGCCTACTTGCTTGAACTTGCCGAAGGCCGCCTTTTCAGACACCGACTTGCCGCTGACCGGATCCTTGGGCGCCGCTTTGACCAGGCCGTTGTGGTAGTAGCTGAGGATGCGGGCGTGGAGCTCGCGATGGTCGGTGTGGTCTGCCGCCTTGGCCACTTCGTGCAAGCCGGTGAAGTGGTCGGCGTCGCCGTGGGTGATCACCAGCGAGTCGATCTCGAGCGGCGTCCGCGGCGTCGTGTCGGGGAACATCGAGGCCAGGAGCCGGGCGATGAATTTCTGCTCGCCGCCGTCGACCACGATGAGCTTGCGGTCCGGAGTCCGGATCACCGTGGCGTCGCCCTGCTGGACGTCGATGAAGGTGACCTCGAGGAGGTGGCCCGTGCGCAAGCGCAGCGGCGCGAACTTGCCGCCCCTCTCCTTCCTCTTTCGGATGACCCCGATTTCCTTCTTCCGGAAACGGTAACTGTGGACCCGGACACGCACTTCCTTCTGGTTCTCGTCGGTGGCCTCCGCAGGCTCGACGAGATCCAATTCGTCGCCCCAGAAACACAGTCGCAGGACGCGGCTCTTCGGTTTGCCGGTCTGTGGATCGCGGACGTTGCCCCAGATCCGCACCAAGTCCTCGTCGAGCACTGTCGTCGCCATGACTACCTCCTTCGGATCTCTTAGACGGACATGGATCCGGATTTACTCCCAGCGAGGGTAGATCCGCGAAGGCCAGCCCGAGCCCGACCCCGAATCGCTCTCGATTCCGCGACCCCAGAATCACGACCGCAGCCCCCGCGCTCGTGATTCCGGACGCCAGCATCGCCCCCGCCGGCGCCGCGGACCCGATGCTGGCTCCCAGAATCGCCTTCCCGGGCCGGCCGGGACCCGATTTCAGTCTCTCAAACCGGCCCCGGGGACGCCGCGGAGCGGATGTTGGCGACCGAAATCACGGCCCGGGCCGGCGTGGGCGTGATCCTGGGTCCCAGCATCGGACCCACGGCCCGGCGCAGGCCCGATCCCGGCACCCAGCATCGGCCCCGCGGACGCGGCAGACGCGATCCTGGGACCCGACATCGGCTCCGCGGCGTCGAGGACGCCCGATGCTGGCTCCCGGAATCAGCTCCGCGGCCGCCGCGGACGCGATTTCGGGCCCTGGAATCGGCTGCGAATCGGGCGCGGAGGCGATGCTGGGTGCCAGCATCGGTCCCGCGGCCCGAAAAAGGCGATGCTGGGTGCCAGCATCGGCTCCGCGGCCGGTCGTTTGGTCTTTCTGGGTGGCAGGATAGCGCCCACGGGCGTCGTGGGATGGGAGGTGGGTCCACTGGATCGACGTGCGGCGCTACCGGGGCCCGGAGCCGCTGCGTCACGGCAGCCGGATTTACGTGCGCCGGGGCCGCTCCAGCGTCGAGCCGTCGCCCGCCGAGCTGCAGGAGCTCTTCAACCTCTTCGGCTTCGTCATCACCGAGGAGCAGATGATACCGGCCTCCTCGCCCTCCGACCTCGATCTCGAGGTCTTCGGGTCTTTCCTGAGGCGTCTCGGCCTCGACCCCGACGACGAGCCGCGGATCGACTCATTGGACGATCTCCGCAATCGGGGCGTGGTGCGCATGGAGGGCGACGAGCCGCGGCTCACCCTCTACGGTCTCCTGTGCTTCGGCCGTCAGCCGCAGGGCTTCGCCCCCACCCGCAGCGCCTGGACCCACATGACGGCCGACGGCGGTCCCGACCGGACCGCCGAGGTGATCCTCTCGGGCGAGGCCAAGGGACGGGTCGACGAGCAGGTCGACCGAGCCCTGGGCTGGATCAAATCCCTCGGGATCCGTGAGGAGTATGGGCCCGTCGAGCGCGAGGACCATTACCTGGTGCCAATCCCCAGCTCCGGGTCGAGGCCCAGGTCTTCGTCCTCACGGGCCGGGACTTCGGCTACAAACCCTATCGGGTGGGCGATTCGGAGGTCCTTTGGACGGGGCCCGACGACTGGGCCCGAGCCGGATACTCCCGGTCTCCGCCTCCGGCCGTCGGGGCCGTGGAATACCTGGGCTCCACCACCGGGACGGCGTATGACAACGAGACGACCTGCTCGCCGCTGCAGGTGACCTGGAGCGTCCGGCGCGATTGCCGTCCGTTGGCCCTGGAAAGCCTCGACGAGTGGTGCCGGGACAACGTCTTCAACGAAGACCACGCCCATGGAGTGAGGACGTTGGTGACCGTCCCCGGGCTGCTGTCCCAGATACCTTGATCGGGTGCGACGTCCGACGCGCGTGCAGGCCAATTGGACGCCGTGAGCATTTCCGGTGGCGTCGCAGCAGGATCCGGATAGGATCTTCATGTGCGCCTGCGAGCTCTTCTCTCAGTCACCGCCGCCCTGATCGCGGCTCCTCCGCCCAGTTTCAGTGACGCGAAGATCTTTTGTGGTGCAGGCGTCCCGCCTGCTCTCCGGATGCAGGCGAAGACGCCGTGGGCGTAGGGCGGTCCGCATTGCAGAAGTCCGCATTGCAAGTGCCGTCCCATTCTATGGCCGGAACAAGACCTCCTCGCGGTGATAGAGCCGCACGGAGACCCACACCAGGGCGGCGAAGAGCAGCAGGTTGCAGGCGACCGCCAGCAGCAGTTTGAGCGGGCTCAGGGAGTCGAGCAGCGTCTCGCGCATCGCCAGGGAGTTGCCGAGGATCGGCACCGCGTAGGTGCCGAGGGAGAACTCCGACGACGACATCGAGAACACGGCGAGGAAGATGGCGATGAAGGTCAGCGGCGCCGTGTAGATGCCCGCCTCGCGCTGGCTGCGGGCGAGGGTGCCGAGGAGCATGACCACCGAGGCGATGAAGAGCGCCAGGGCCATCACGTTGGGGACGACCTCGACGACCTGACCCGGCGACAGACGGAACCCGGCGCCGTCCATGGCCGGGCCGAGGGCGAGCCCGAAGCGGCTGAAGAGCACCAGGCCCAGGATCAGCAGCGCCGAAGAGAAAAGCGCGAAGACCACGATGGCGAGGCTTTTGCCGACCACGATGGCGCCGCGCGGCGCGGTCGAGACGAGCAGCGAGGAGAGGGTCTTGCGCTCCTTCTCGCCGACCGCCACGTAGAGCGCCCGGTTGGCGTTGGCGACCAGGAGGATCACCACCAGATAGGGCACGAGGGTGCTGGTGATCAGCCGCGAGCGGCTGTCGGGCGCGGTGTCGACGAGCTCGACGGAGAACGGCTGGAGCTCCTCCGGGGTCAGCCCGTGCTCGCCGAGCGCCGCCGCGAAGAGCCGTTGCCGTTCGGCCTCGAGCAGGTCCCGCAGCTCGCGCGCCGCCCGCGCCAGGCGCCGGCGGCTGCCGTCGACGAGGATGCGTACGGCGTCGCCCTGGCGCTCCAACGTCAGCTCGCTCTCGGCGCCCTCGGCCGTTTCTCCCCGAGTCCAGCCGCGGTGGAGCACCCAACCCGGCTCGGCGGCGAGGAGGGCTTCGAGCTCCGGCAGCGGCGCGGCGAGCAGCACGTGGACCGGTTGCTCGTCGCTGCCCAGCAGCCGGTCGATGTTGGTCAGAAAACCCATCAACGCCGGCAGCACCACGAGAGACGAGAGCACCACGCCGACCATCAGCCGGCGGTCGCGGGTCATCACGCGCAGCTCCTTGGCGAGCATCAGGAAGGTTGCGTACATGGCTGGCTCCTCGATTCGTCGGTCAGGGTGAAGAAGATGTCCTCGATGTCGGTGCGGCCGGTGACGCGGCGCAGATCCGCGAGGCTTCCCTCGGCGATCAGCTTGCCCTCGGCGAGGATGCCGATGGTGTCGGCGAGACGCTCGGCCTCCCACAAAATGTGGGTGGTCAGCAAGACGGTCTTGCCGTTCTCGCGCAGCAGCCGGATGTGATCGGCAACGTTTTTCGCGGTCCTGAGATCGAGGCCGGAGGTGGGCTCGTCGAAGAGCAGCACCTGGGGATCGGTGATGAGCGCCCGCAGGATCACCGTCTTCTGCTTCATCCCGCTCGAGAACCCGTCGGTGCGGCGGTCGACGAAGTCCCCCATGCGCAGCATCTCGAC
>DASWIG010000182.1:0-3333 GCA_036397835.1 Thermoanaerobaculia bacterium | reverse complement strand
CCCTCGATCTTCATCTCGGCGGCGGCGCTGCCCGAGGCGGTCTGGATGTGGACGTCGGCGAGCCCGAGCCAGCGCTGGAAGATCCCCGAGGTCAGGTGGATGTCCTGGATGCGGGCGTAGCTCAGGCTGATCTCGCGCCGGAAGAGGATCCCCCAGCGCATCGTCACCCCCTCGTCGTCGAAGTGGTAGCGCATCGTGTGGTACCGGAAGTACAGCGGCAGCAGCGCGACGAACGACAGCGGCGGGAGCAGGCAACCGTGGATGAAGTAGAGCTTCATCAGGTTGGGGTGGGGACGCTCGATGGCGAGGATTTTCTGCGGGTCCATGGTCGGGATGGTAGCGCAGGGTTACGGGATCAAGAAAAAGGGCCGGCGCGACGCCGGCCCAAGAGGAAGACATTGAAGCGGGGAACGACTCAGGCGGTCGGGGCCGAGGGCGTCTCTTGCGGCGGAGACGTTTCCTCCGGCGTGTCCGGCTCGCCGTCGTCCGGATCGTCAGGATCGGGCGCGGGCTCGGGGTCCGAGCCCGTGCGTCCGCCCAGGCGGGGCCGCAGGCGCACCGCGTGGAACTCCTCGCCCGAAACCACGTAGAGACCCTCGAGCAGTCTCGAACCGTGGACGAGGAGCGTCTTCGTCGCCTCCAGGAGCCGGGTCTTGACCTTCAGGCACTCCTGGCTGCGCCGCTTCTGCCGCGCCAGCTCCGTGAGGGTCAGCTCGAGCTGGTCCACCAGCGGTCCGATCTCCTCCGCGTGCTCGAGGGGATTGAAGGTCTCCGGTCTGGCGGCTTCAGGGGGGAGCGCGAAGTCGGGCTTGAACAGTACTTCCAGGGTCTCCCGCGCGTAGCGCGAGAGCACCTTGGCGTTGGCGGTGGCGATGCCCGGGTCGAGACCGAGGACGGCCTCGGCCGTTCCCGCGCCGAAGCCCTCGAACACCTTCCTCAGCTTGAGGAGCGCGTTGTAGAGCAGGGTCTTCTCGCGGTTTCGCCGGGTACGGATCGTCTTCTCCTTGCGGAGCTCGATCCGGTGGGCCTTCTCGGCGGCGCGCACCTCCGCCTCGCGACCCTCGAGCAGCCGGACGATTCCGGTCTGCACGCGGGTCACGTCTTCAGCGGAGAGCTCGTCGCCCTCTTTGAGGTACGGCGACACCAGGCGGACGAAGGAGGCCGCCACGGTCTGGCCGAACTCCTTCACCGACGCCGCGACGTCGTCGATGAACCTCAGGTTTCTGGTGACCTGGTTGAACATGATCACTGTCCTCCAATGCGGGTTGGCGGTCACGGGCCGGAACGCCCGGCCCTTCCGGCGACCCTGCCGCCGCGCGCGGCCGGCGGGTTGCCATGGTCAGATACTGAGACCGCCCAAAAAGCCGGTCAACTGCGTTTCGTGACGAATCTCTCGTCATTTGCCGTAAATCTGCGCGCGCCTGCCTGCGCGAGACGCAGGGTCGCGGGCCTGACGGCGGAGCGGACGCTAGCCGCCCGCGTCTTCGTCGCCCTTGCGGGCCCGGGTGACGGGCTGGCGGCGGACCGTCTCGTCGGCCGCCGCTTCGCGCGAGATCTCTTCCAACACGCCGAGCAGCGTGTGGGTCCTCACGGCGGCGGAGCGGGTGTGCCGCAGCACCTCCACCATGCGGCCCAGGCGGCCCGGGCCGCCGTTGCCCGAGGCCAGATCGTGCGCCAGCGCCGCCGTGCGGGTCACGACGTCGTTGAGCTCGAGGCTGGCGGCGTCGAGCTCCTCCTGGCGCAGGGCGGCACGGTCCGCGTCGGGCGTCGGCGAGGCGGGCGCCGCTTCTCCCGACTCGGCGCCGGCGTCCTCGGCGGCCGGCAGGTAGTGGTCGGCCAGCGCCTTGGCGTAGGCACTCCCGAGCTCCTCGGGAGTACAGCCGAGGCCCGCCGCGATGCACTCGAAGTTGCTGCGATTGGGGTGGATGATCCCGTTCTCCCAGCGGTACCAGGTCGTGGTGGTGACCCCTGCCGAAAAGGCGGCCGCCTCTTGCGAGGGCCCTCGCGCCTGGCGGAACGCGCGCAACACTTCAGGCCATGCGTTGAAGAGCATGGAGATCCTCCGGTCGGACTGCGTAGTCGCTCTCCGAGTCGTCGCGTCTCCGGGGCAGTGTAGGGAAGCATGACCCGGCTGTCAACCGGGGGTCCCTCGCCGTCCGTCTCTGCCCGGTCCGGTTCGGCCGACGGTGCCGAAACGTCAGTCTTTCCCCGTCAACCCAGCCAAGAATGGCCGGAATCGCGGGACGACGTAAGGGTCTCTCTGATAAACGGCCTGCTTTGGAGGAACTTTGATGGCGACGATCGACGCGTTCGTGAGCAAAAGAGCTCCTCGATTGCTCACGAACGCGCCGATCGTCGGCTTCCGAGGAACTTTTTTGCTCCCGTCACGCCCGAACGAGAGCAATCGAGGAACTTTTTTGCTCCCGTCACGCTCGATCGTGAGCAATCGAGACTCTCGATTGCTCACGTACGAGCGAAACGTCTCGCCAAAAGTTCCTCCGAAACGCACCTCGGAGCGTCTGCTCGGCCTTGGAGACCCTCGCCGGCGAAGGCCTCGAAGAGGGAGCCGAGCCGTCCCGACCGCTTCAGCGTCGCGTCGAGCTGGTGGAAGCGTCGCCGGAGCTCCTGGCGCTTCCACCGGGCATAGACGAAGCGCACCGGCGAGCGTCCCTCGAGGCGTCCGAGGAAGCGGGGGCTGAAGTAGCGCGGGTGCTGGGCCGCCGACTGCACGATGAGCTGCGAGCAGTGGCTGCGGATGAGGTCCTTGAGCGTGTCGAAGCGCGCGCCGGCGAACCGGGTCGAGCCGTCGAGCACCGCCCCGAGGAAGTTGTGCAGGCGGCTGGCGAGGTCGTCGAGCTGGCCGTGGCGGGCGCCGCGAGTGAAGAGGGTCACGTGGCCGGCGTCGAGGTCCTGCTCGACGTCCTGGAGGTCGTCCATGAGCTGGAGGACGACGCCGTAGCCGAAGCAGAAGTCGGCCTCGTCGCGGTCCAGCTCGCCGGCGACGAGATAGCCGTCGGCGAGCACCGAAGCGCCGCCCTTGGCGACGCTCGCGCCGAGCACGTCGTCCTCGTCACGGTCGGCCGACTGCAGATCTCCCCCCTCGATCCCCCCAAGGGGACGCTGCAGCCGCAAGCTCCGTTCCTGGGCGCGGTGGATGGCGAGGAGGCTGCGGTAGACCTCCGGGTACGCCTCGCGGCGGTACTGCTCCTCGACCATCGCCACCAGGTCGAAGACGGCGCGCTCGTGGCCGTCCGCGGCGGACAGCGGCTCGCCGCGCAGGCGTCGTTCGAGGCGGTCGCAGAAGCCGCGCTTGCGATCCGCCGGGAGGTCGGG
>DASWIG010000181.1:0-10594 GCA_036397835.1 Thermoanaerobaculia bacterium | reverse complement strand
CACGGCATGGGCCGTCTTCCGCTACGGCAGGAGCTAGACGATGAGCGACCGATCCCGAGAGCGTTGGGCCTACGACGACGAAGGCGATATCCTCGACGTCTACTTCGACGACTTTGCCGGCGAGCGGCCGGTCTGGACTCTCGAGCTCACCGACAACATCACGATCAGTATCGAGCGCGCGACGCGCCGGGCGCTCGCCCTGGGCTTTCTCGACTTCAAGAGGCTCGTCCGGCGTACCCCCTTCGGCCCGCGCAGCTTCCCGGTCACCGGCCTCGCCGATCTGCCTCTCGCCGAGCGCGACCTGGTCCTCGAAGTGCTGGGCCGGGAGCCCGTCCGCCACTGGCTCGACGTCTCTACCGTCGAGCAGTTGCCCGACTCGCCTTTCGCCGTCACCCACCTCGAGCCCCTGCCCAGCGAGCTCGCCCGGCTGGTGGCTTGAAGAGATCAGTCAACGCCCGAGGCTTGGGGGCCGTCTGTCATGAGACGTCTGTCATGATCGGCCGTCCCGGGCGGTGCCGAAAAAAGGGACCCGCGGTCGGATACCGCGGGTCCCGAGGCGGACGGCGCCCGAAGGCGCCGTCCGCGGAGGTCACCGTCCGAGGAAGGTCACGGATCGGCGGGCGCCGGCGCCGCCGGAGCAGAGCCGCTCGTGGCCTCGCCGCTGCTCGCGTCGGCGTCGCTCGGAGGCTCGGCGTCCGGAGACTCCGAGCTACCGTCGTCCTCGGCGCGCTGGCCGGACCGGCGCGTCGACGGCTTGATGCGTCTAGCCTCTTCCTCGAGGCCGACCCACCGGTAGAGCATCTCGCTACTCTTGGCGTAGATCGAGAACTTCCTCTGGAAGGACGCCGCCGCCAGGGGAGCATTTCTGTCTTGAAAAACTTGGCCGCCTCTCCCGATTCGAGGGGATCTCACTTTGACGGCGATCCTCCGACCATGCCGCCGAGGTCCTCCGCGTCGTCAACGCCAAGCTCTTCGATCCTCGCTACAAGGTCGGCTCCCTGGTGCTCGAGCGCGTCTTCAATCCGCCGCGCTGGCGGCCCCCTCGAGGGCTACGAGGCGTGAACCCGGTTTTGTGGTACCGTACGGCCCTTCCCGTCAAGAAGTAGCGAGCGGGCGGCCGACGTGGAGACATCGCGACAGCAGCGCATCGTGACCGGCCTCGGCCTCGGCGCGGCGGTGATCGTCGCGATCTTCGCCGCGCCCTCCGAGGTCTTCTTCGCCGTGTGCCTGACGATCGGCCTCTGGGCCGGCGTGGAGCTGGTGCGGATCTGGCGCTTCTGGACGCCGCGGGCGCCGCTTTCCGCCTTCATGGCGCTGATGCCGCTCGCCGCCGTGGGACTGGCCTGGGCCGCCGGCCGCGAGGCACTGCCGCCGCTCATGGTCCTCGCCGCTCCCGCCGCCATCGTCTTCGCGGCGGGCGTCCTGGTGCTCTGGAGCGACGTGCCGCTCACCGAGGGGGCGGTGGCGGTGGGCTTCCTGAGCTTCGGCGTGCCCTACTTCGCGCTGCCGATGGCGAGCCTCTACGTGCTCCACCGCATCGATCCGTGGCTGGTGCTGGTTCTGGCGGCCCTGGTGGCCCTCGGCGACACCGCCGCCTACTTCGTGGGCTCGTGGATCGGCCGCCACCGCCTGGCGCCGCGGGTGAGCCCCAAGAAGAGCTGGGAAGGGGCGGTCGCCGGCGCCCTCATGGCGGTGGCGACGATGACCGCCTGGTGCCTGCTGCGGCACGGCGGGGTGCGGCCGGCATGGCTGGCGCTCGCCGCCGCGACCTCGGCCGCGGCCCAGGTCGGCGACCTGCTCGAATCGCTGATCAAGCGCGGCGCCGGCGTCAAGGACTCCTCCAACGTCCTGCCCGGCCACGGCGGCGTGCTCGACCGCGTCGACGCCATGCTGCTGGCGGCCCCCGTCTTCCTGCTCGGACTCTGGGTCCTGGGTCTGGATGGGCGCTGAAGCTCAGGGCGGGACCGGTTAGAATAGGGGGTCTTCGCGAAACCCGCGGCGCCGCCGCCCGTAATGGGATGAGCCGCCCGACGATCCGGAGAGGCTCGAGTCATGGACCTTCTGATCACCCTTGCCGCCTTTCTCTTCGCGTTGGGCGTGATCGTCTTCGTCCACGAGCTCGGGCACTACCTGGTGGCCAAGCTCTTCGGCGTGCGGGTGCTGACCTTCTCGCTCGGCTTCGGCAAGCGGCTGTGGGGCTTCCGCCGCCGGGGGACCGACTACCGGATCTCCCTCGTGCCTCTGGGGGGCTACGTGCGCATGGGCGGCGAGTTGCCCGACGAGGGCACCGGCGACCCCGGCGAGTTCCTGTCCAAGTCGCGCTGGCAACGGGTCCTCGTCTACCTCGCCGGGCCGGCGATGAACGTGGCGCTGGCCATCGCGCTCATCGCCGCCGTGTTCATGGCCGGCATCGAGATGCAGGCGCTCCAGGAGCTGCCGGCGGTCGTGGGCTCGGTCGAGGACGGCTCGGCGGCCGCCGCCGCCGGTCTCGCGCCCGGCGACCGGATCCTCGCCCTGGGCGGCGCCCCGGTCGCGAAGTGGAAGGACGTCCAGTTCGCCTTCTCCACCTCTCCCGGCCGTCCGGTCGAGGTCGACTACCTGCGCGGCGGCCAGCGCCGGCGCACGGTGCTCACCCCGGCGGTGATGCCCCGCTACGGGTATGGCGACGCCGGGGTCTTTCCGAAGATCTCCTTGCGCGTCTGCGAAGTGACGGACGAGGACTGGTCCCGCGCCGGCTTCCGGCCGGGCGATGAGCCGCGGGTGGTCGACGGGCGGCCGATGACCGGCCGTGCCGAGATCGTCGACTACCTGGAGGAGAGCGCCGGCGTCGAGGTGCGCATCGAGGTCCGCCGCGGCGACGAGCTGTTGACGATCCCGGTGACGCCGGCGATCGGCGGCGACGGCAAGGGACGCGTCGGCTTCGAGCTCGCCGTCTACCGCCGGCTGCCCTTCGGCGAGGCGGTGGTCGAGAGCGTGCGCTACAACGTCGACGTCGTCGACAAGAGCCTGCAGATCCTGGCCAAGCTCTTCACCCGCGAGATCTCCGCCAAGAGCTCGCTCTCGGGGCCCATCGAGATCGCCGCCATCAGCGGCCAGGCGGCGCGCCGCGGCTGGAAGGACCTGCTCTTCGTCATGGGCTTTCTGTCGATCTCGATCGGCTTCATGAACCTGCTGCCCATCCCGGTGCTCGACGGCGGCCACGTGGCGATCCTGGCGGTCGAAGGCTTGCTGCGGCGCGACATGTCGATCCTCGTGAAGGAACGCCTCACCCAGGTCGGCTTCATGATGCTCATGACCCTGATGGCGGTGGTCATCTTCTTCGATTTTGCCAAGAGCCTGGGTCCGTGAGCGGGGCTGCGCACAACCCGTCGTCCGACTCGGCGCACTGGGCCTCGTAGGCGCGGGCGAGGTAGCGCAGCATCGCCTCGCCGACCTCCTCGGCGCTGCGGCCGAAGGCCACGATGCCGTCCTCGTGCCCCCCCATGGCGAAGATCCGCGTCTCGGGCAGCGGCGTGCTGCGGTAGAGACGCCCGACCTCTTCCGCCATCGCGGGCGTTCCGTAGGGTACCGAAGGGTCGGTCGCCGGCAGGCGCAGGGCGCGGGCGCGGCGCCAGATCGTCGCGGAATGGGTGTGGAAGACGAAGCGGATGTGGGGACCCAGGTCGTAGATGGCGCCGTGGGTCATCGCTTCCGACGACGGCAGCGTCTCGCCGCGGCTTTCCACCCGATTGCGGCCGGCGTCGTAGCTCTCCACCAGGCAGAAGTCCGCGAGGGTGACGCAGCGCCGGCCCGAGGTGCGGGTGCCGGTGACGAGGAAGGCGCGGCGCCGGCGAGGCAATCCCGGCGCGCCCACGCGGCCGCTCACGTTGCCGTAGTCGGCGCCGCCGTAGAGCTCCGGGTCTTTGCCCACGAGGCCGGTCTTGGCGAGGATCTCGCGCCAGGCGATGAGGCGGCAGGCGAGCTCGCCGTAGCGCCGGGGGGGCAAGGGCTCCCGGCGATGGACGGGTTGGAATTTGATGACGCCTTCGTCCATGACGGCCTATCCGGAAGGACGGCCGCATCCTACCGGAGATGACCTCGGAGGACAGGCGCGGTCTACCCGGCGAGGGATTCCGGCCGGCCGCGGCCGGTGAGACGATGGGCCCAGAGAGCCCATGACTGCGGTAGACTGTCGCTTGCCGCGGACCCCGGAAAGGAGGACTCTCATGTGTCGAAGCAAGAACCCGCGCTCGGCCCTCCTGCGAGGCGCCCTGATAGGGCTTCTCCTGGTGACGCCGCTCGTCCTGGCGAGCGCCGCGGCCCTCGCCGACGACCAGCGCTCCGACGAGCTCGTGCTGCGCGCCGCCCGCGGCCGCACGAGCTATCGTATCTACTGCCAGAACTGCCACGGCAAGGAAGCCAAGGGCGACGGCCCGATCGCCGAGCTCCTGAAGGCGCCGCCGGCCGACCTGACGAAGCTCGCCGCCGACAACGACGGCAAGTTCCCGGTCGAAACGGTCTCCGCGACGATCGACGGCCGCAACGAGGTGGCCGCCCACGGCAGCCGCGAGATGCCGATCTGGGGCTTCAGCTTCCAGGATCCCGGCCGCGACGAGGATCAGGAGGCCGAGGTGGCGGAGAGGATCCGCGACCTGGTGGCGTATCTCCAGTCGATTCAGGCGAAGGGGGATTCGGGCTAGGAGAACCCTCACCCCCAACCCCTCTCCCAGGGGGAGAGGGGAGCAGCCGCACGCGGCCGGGCAGGAGCTGCTCGCCGGCCACCGTGGCGAGCTCCAGCAGGTGGAGCTCCGGCGTGACCGCGATCCCGATCTCGATCTCGCCTTCGGCCGGCACCGGCCGCAGAGCCACGGAGGCGCCGTCCCAGCGGATCTCCACCACGGCGCCGGCGGCGGCGACGCGGTTGAGGCGCACGGCCAGCCCCTCCGCCGCGGTTTCGGGATAGAGGGGCATCACCGTGCGGCGGCCGCGCTCCTGCCATTCGATGGCCGACCACTCGCGCCGCCGGAACGAGGTCAGCTCGCGCTCGGCCTCGGCGACGCCAACGTGGTCGCCGCGGGCACGGGCCACCCGCCACCGCGTGAGCGCGTAGGCCAGGGTACGGCGGGTCGAGCGCCCGGTGCGCTCGAGCGCCGCCTCGGCTTCGCGGGGCTGAGCTCGATCGAGGTAGTGCTGCGCCTTGGCCAGGAGATAAGGTCCCCACGGCTCGCTGGCCAGGCTGTCGGCGAGCAGCTCGTACTGCTCCGCGTGGTGGAGCTCGCCGCCCACCAGAGCCGCCAGCGCCGCCTCCGGCGGCTCGAGCTCGCCGGCGGCGCCGGCGAGCCGGCTGACGATCGGCGGCGGCAGCGGATTGCGGCCGAGGGGATAGAGCTCGAGGGTCCAGCGCAGCCACTCGCGCAGGGGCTCGGTGGACATCAGGCCGTGGAGCCCGGGAGGGTAGCGCTCGAGGGCGCGGGTCACCAGGGGAGCGAAGCGCACGTCGAGGGGCGACCTGGCGATCACCTGGAGCAGCAGCGAGCGGCTGCGGTAGTAGTCGCCGAGGCGCAAGCGCTCCTCCGCCTCGGCGAGCATGCCCTCGAGCTCCTGCCGCAGAGCTTCGACCTTGCGGGTGTGGACGCGGCAGAAGGCGCTCCACTCGTGGCGGCCGGCGAAGATCTCCTCGAGCCCGGCCCAGGCGGCGGTGCGATCGGGGACGATCGCCAGCGCCTCGTCGAGGTCGCCGGCCGTCGCGAGCCATACGGGAGCGAGGGTGGAGAAGGCCAGGCGGTCGTAGCGGAAGGCCTCGGCGAGGAGCTCGCGGGTCAGCTCTCGCTTGCGCGGCGACAGCGCCGGCCACACCTCGAGGTAGGCGGCGGCGAGGAAGCGGCGCGGCTCGAGCTGACCCGGAGCCTGGTCGAGGGCCTGGCGCAGGGGCCTCTCCCAGGCCGCGTGCTCGGTGTAGAGCCGGCGGTCCCGGCCGAGCGACCACTCGAGGTAGGTGGCGGCGCCGAGCAGCATCGCGGCCTGCCAACTGCCGGCCTGGGCGCGAAGCGCCTGCCGCGCCAGCGCGGCGGCTTGCGGCAGGCGGTCGCTGGCCGGCGGCCGGCGGTCCGGCGGCCGGCGGTCCGGCGGCCGGCGATCCGGCGGCCGGCGATCCGGCGTCTCGAGGACGTCGTAGACCAGGGCGCGGGCGGCGACGATCCGCGCGTGGTGGGAGGTGCGCTCGGCGCGGATCTGCTCGATCGCGCCGCTCGTCGCCAGGCCCGCCTCGCGCAGCAGCGCCACGAGCTCGTCACGCTCGCGGCGCCAGCCGCGATACTCCAGCAGCGCGGCGGCGGCGAGGGCCAGACAGGCGGCGGCCAGGGCGAGGCGGGCCAGGCGCCGGAGGGGGGTCTCCATCGCTCGCGATCGTATCGAAACTCCCGCGGTCCTGGTGATACCATCGCGCGGTGAACGGGGACGAGCGACGACCATGAAAGTGACCGAGCACCTCGAGCGCGCCGCCGGCCAGCCCCTCATCAGCTTCGAGATCATCCCGCCCCTGCGCGGCGGCGATTTGAAGAGCCTCCTGACGCTGATCGAGGACCTGGTGCAGCACCGGCCGCCGTTCATCGACATCACCAGCCACGCCGCGGAAGTGATCTACGAGGAGACGTCCCACGGCATCGTGCGCCGCATCAAGCGCAAGCGCCCCGGCACCCTGGGGGTCTGCGCGTTGATCCAGAACAAGTACGACGTCGACGCGGTGCCCCACGTGCTGTGCCAGGGCTTCAGCCGCCAGGAGACCGAGGATTTCCTGATCGAGCTGCGCTACCTGGGCATCGACAACGTGCTGGCGATCCGCGGCGACGACAGCGGCTACCAGAAGAAGCTGGACCACGGGCGCACGCGCAACCTCTTCGCCGTCGACCTGATCCGCCAGATCCGCGACATGAACGCGGGCAAGTACCTGGAGGACGACCTGCTCGACGCCGATCCCGCGGACTTCTGCGTCGGCGCCGCCGGCTACCCCGAGAAGCACTTCGAAGCGCCCAACCTCAAAAGCGACATCCGCTGGGTGAAGGAGAAGGTCGACTCGGGGGCCGCCTACGTGGTCACCCAGATGTTCTTCGACAACCGGTACTATTTCCAGTTCGTGGAGGAGTGCCGCAAGGCAGGCATCGAGGTGCCGATCATTCCCGGTCTCAAGCTCGTGGGCTCCAAACGCCAGCTCAGGACGATCCCGCGCACCTTCTATTGCGAGATCCCGACCGCCCTGGCCGACGAGATCGAGGCCGCGGAGCCCGACGACGTGGTCAACGTGGGCGTCGAGTGGGCGATCCGCCAGACCCAGGAGCTCCTCGACGCCGGGGTGCCGTCGGTGCACTTCTACATCATGCAGAGCTCCAAGGGAATCAACATGCTGCTGCCGAAGCTGAAGCTTTGAGGCGCGCGGTCCGGCGCCGCGGCGCCGCTCTCTTCTTGGCGCTCGTGCTGCCGGCGCCGGCCGCCGGCGCCGAGTCGGAGCGGGGCTTCCGCGGCTTTCTCGTGGTGCGCGGCGAGCGGGTGCTGGCGGCCGAGAACGCCGGCCGTCTCTTCACGCCGGGCTCGGTCCAGAAGCTCCTGGTATGCGCCGCGGCCCTCCACTTTCTGGGCCCGGAGCACCGGGTGACCACCACCGTGCACGGCTCCGGCGCGCCGCGCGGCGGCGAGCTCGCCGGAGACCTGGTGATCGCCGCGGCCGGCGACCCCACCTGGAACGCGCGCTTCTTCGCCGCCGATCCGCGCTCCCCCCTCCGCGACCTGGCGCGCCAGCTCCGCGAGCGCGGCGTGCGGCGCGTGGCCGGCGACCTGGTGATCGACGTGGGGCGCTTCCCGGGCCGTGGCGCGCCGCCGAGCCGGCCGCCGTCGGAGCTCGCCTACGCCTACGGCGCGCCGGCCTCGGCGCTCGCCGTCGACGAGTCGAGCGTGGCGGTGGAGATCGCTCCCGGCCGCCGGCCCGGCGACGGCGGCCGCCTCGAGCCGTTGGGCGAGGCCGCGCGCATCGAGTGGGACAACCGCATCCGCACCGTGACGCGGGACCGCCACGACCGGGGCACGGTGGACTTCCTCCCGGTCCCGGAGCGCCTCGCGGTGCTCGTGCGCGGCGAGTACCCGGTGAGCGAGCCGCCGTATCGGGTGGAGGTGAGCGTGCCGCAGCCCGACCTCTTCGCGGCCGAGGTGCTGCGCGAGGTGCTGGCGCGGGAAGGCGTGGAGGTCGCCGGACGGACCCGGATCGCGGCGGCCGTCCCCCGCGGCGAGACGCTGGCGACGCTGCGCTCGCCGCCGCTCGCCGAGCTGCTGGCGCCGATCCTCACCGACAGCCACAACTGGTACGCCGAGATGCTGCTGCGTCAGCTCGCCCTGGCGGTGGGCGGCCAGGCGCGGGACGACGAGGGGCTCGACCTCGTGAAGGGCTTCCTCACCGCCGAGGTGGGCGTGGCCGAGGACGCCTTCGTGCTCGACGACGCCTCCGGGCTCTCGCCCTACGACCTGCTCTCGCCCGAGGCCGTCGTGGAGCTGCTGCGCCACGTGTGGCGGCAGCCGTGGCGCGACCAGTTCGTGGCGGCCCTGGCCGCGCCTGGCCGCGGCACCCTGCGCGGCTGGGGACGCCTGCCGCCGCTCGCCGCCAAGACCGGCACCGTGCGCCATAGCCTGGCCCTCGCCGGCTACCTCGAGCCGCACGGCCCCCTCGGGGGGGATCGGGGGGGAAAGCTCGGCCAGGAGCCCGTCGTCTTCGCCTGCTTCCTCAACCACCGCGGCGAGGAGCGCGCCGAGCTCCGCGCCGAGATGACGGCCTGGCTGAACCGCTGGGCGCGGTGACGCCAGGGGATGACGCCGGGCCCGAACCTTGACGAAGTTCTGCACGTTTCTTCGACCGGGCGGTCGAATGCGATCATAGGGCTTGCACTCCGGATCATCCGTGTTAAGATCTCTCGCGAACAGAGATTCACTGTGCGGGGCGGGAAGCACCCTGCTGACTCGACCGGACACGACCCCCCCCTCTCTCACACCCTCGCTTCCCGTCCCGCCTTCTCTTCTCCCGGCCATCGTCTCCCGCTGATCTCCGATTCCACGCCCCGCCCGAGGAGGCGGCCGCACCTACGCCGCCAGATGGAGGCGCGAGGGCGCTATACTCGGCAGATGCGGCAAGCGTCCTCGAAGGGAAAGGCCGAGAGCAAGAAAGCCGAGAGCCGGCCTCACGATCCGGTCTACCGCCGGATTTTCACCCACCGCAGCATCATTGAGGAGATCCTACGGCGCTTCGTCGTCGGGCCGTGGACGTCCAAGCTCGACTTCTCCACCCTGGAGCTGGTGCCGCCGCACTACGTCAGCCGTTTCCTCGACCAGCGCGAAAGCGACGTCATCTGGCGAGTCCGTTACGGCTTGGGGGAGCACGAGTGGTTCTACGTCTACGTGCTCATGGAGCTGCAGTCGTCGGTGAGCCGGTTCATGGCGCTGCGCCTGTGGACGTACGTGGCACTGCTATACCAGTTCCTGATCAAGGACCAGAAGCTGACGTCGAAGCGCCTGCTGCCGCCGGTGCTGCCGGTGGTGCTGTATAATGGCGAGAAGCCGTGGTGGGCGCCGCGGTCGCTGGCTGGACTGATCCAGCCGCTCGAGGGCTTGGCGGTGCCGAGCTTCGAGTACGTGGTTCTCGACGTAGGCCACTACCCGGTCGAGGAGCTGCGGCCGGTGGCGGACGTGACCAGCGGCGTCTTCCTGCTCGAGCAGGTGTCCAGCGTGGCGGAGCTCGAGGTGGTCGTCGACGAGGTGATGGGCTTGGTGGACGATCCGGAGGTCGAGACCGACATCGCGCTGCTGATCAGCAGCATCGCGGGCAAGCTGGCGCCGAAGGATGAAAAGGTTCCCCGATTCAGGACCCTTCAGGAGGCCAAGAACATGGTGCATGAACGCGTCGCGAAATGGCCGAAAGAATGGCTGAAGCAAGGGCGTCAGGAGGGCATGCAGAAGGGCATGCAGGAGGGCATGCAGAAGGGCATGCGGCAAGGCAAGGCCGAGCTCTTGAAGGCTCAGGCGAGCCATCGCTTCGGCGAGCTTCCGGTCTGGGCCGTCGAGCGCTTCGACCGCGCGGACGTCGACACCCTCGACCGCTGGAGCCATCGGCTGCTGGATGCCCGGCGGCTCGAGGACGTCTTCGACGATCCCGATTGACGCCAGGCCCAGGAGGACGCTGGCGCGTCCTGGGCGGCCACGGGGGGCCGCCCCTACGCCGGAGGACGCTGACGCGTCCTGGGCGGCCACCCGGGGGGCCGCGCACGCGTCCCGGCCTTCCGGTGTCGTGCAAATGACACAACGCTTCCAGCTCCGGTCTTCCGCCGCCGTGCAAGTGACACGACGCCTCCAGCTCCGGTCTTCCGGCGCCGTGCAAGTGACACGACGCCTCCAGCTCCGGTCTTCCGGCGCCGTGCAACTGACACGACGCCTCCAGCTCCGGTCTTCCGGCGCCGTGCAAGTGACACGACGTCTCCAGCTCCGGTCTTCCGGCGCCGTGCGACTGACACGACGCCTCCGGCTCCGATCTTCCGGCGCCGTGCAAGTGACACGACGCCTCCGGCTCCGGTCCTCGACCGACCGG
>DASWIG010000180.1:0-2740 GCA_036397835.1 Thermoanaerobaculia bacterium | reverse complement strand
TATCGATCTGTCCATACGTCTCATCGTGGTCGATCCTTGCTCCTGGCGTCAAGCTGAATCGTCGAGGCCCTTTTGCCGCTTAGACGCGTGGCAGCCTGAGGAGGTTCCAGGCGGGAATGCGCCGGCACCTTCGCACCAGCGCGGGAGTGACCCTGGGCTTTGGAGGAGGAAGATGGTCGAGGTGTCCTCCCATGACAGTCCGTCTATAGCCATCGATACCCCTCCATCACGACTGGTCAAGACTCGCAGAGACTCCCCTTTCCTGTCAAACATTTCCTCACAAGCGGTCTTCTGTCTGTCCACTGCCGTCTTTCCGCAAGAGTTCCTGGTTTGCAGAGATCGAGGTGCTCGAAGCCGCTCTCCCGATCAGGCACCACAGAGTTGCGGGCGTCGATCTCGACGTGGGAATCCCGCCGCACGGTCGCGAGTGGGTTGTAGCCGTGGACGGGCGCGTCGGGATCGAGGCAGACGACGTCGACGCCGCGGCTTGCGAGGTATCCGGACGTCTTCTCGAAGATCTCGCCCTTGACGTCGACCACGACCAGCGAGCCCGGCCACTCGAGCACCGCCGGGATGATCGTCCCCGCGGTCTTGCCGCCGCCGGTCGGCGCCTCGCACAGGACCGAGTAGCCGGAGCGGTCGTAGAGCGGCGCGCCTCCCTGGTGGTTCAAGAGCCGCAGGCGCGCGGCACGGCCGGAAAGCCCCGGGGCACGGCGGGCCTCGAGGAGCGTGGCGTAGCGGGCGGTGCCGTGGCGGCCCGACTGCCGGCCCGAGCGCGCAACGTCGAAGAGCGCCAGCGCTCCCCACACTACGAGGTGCAAGAGGACCGGCCGCGTGAGGACGAGCTGGCCGCCGAGCGCCGCCTGGATGAGCGGCACCGGCGAGAGGAGCACGCACGGGTAGAGGGCGAGGTTGGCGAGGATCAGGCACGATCCCCAGCCTTTGAGCGCCAGGCAAAGGAGCGCGCCGAGGGCGAAGGCGAGCCACGGGATGGGCGAGCCGCCGGCGAGCGACACGGAGGAGACCATGACGTAGGCGGCCCCTGCGAAAGCGAGCAGCGGCAGGCCCGTGGGGACTCGGCTCGTCATCGCTGGCCCCCTTTCCTGGCGCGGTCGAGGGGGATCACCGTGAAGACGTCGGCAACCGCGATCCAGCCGAACGTCCACGAGTCCACGGACCGCGGATGCGAGCCGAGGACGAAGAGCCCGCCGGGCCGCGTGACCGCGACCTGCTTGATGAGGCGCACCCGCTCGTCCGGGCACCGGGGATGGGAGGGATAACCGTGCTCGCGCAGCAGGCGCGACGCCTCCCGAGGAGCGCAGAACACCACGTAGTCGAACAGGGACGGGGGACGGAGGGCCCGCACGAAGAGCCGGTGGTCGACGCTCGGCGAGGCCGAGTAGACGAAGAGGTCGGCCCTGGTCTCGAGAACAAGGACAAGGAGCAGGAGCACGAGGACGAGGACGAGGGTTGTTTCGACGCGTCTGAGCATGCATCACCTCGTGAGGACGTCACGGTGGAGGATGGCCGTGGACAGGACCCGGCCCTGTGCAAGACGAAGGATCGTCTTTTGCTTCTTGTCGAGGTCGAGGCCGAGCTCGACGGCCCGGAACAGGTTCCTGCGAATCTGTCCCAGGACCAACTCCGGCGGCAGGAAGATCCAGCGCGTGGAAGGGATCTTGAGGCTCCTGGCGAGCGTCTTGAGGGCTCTGAGCGTCAAGGTGGGCGCCAACAGCACCAGGCCCACGTAGGGGATGGCGAGGTGGCGGGCGACGGTCGAGAGCAGACCCCGCACGGGAGAGCGCATCCGACGCAGGGCACGAAGCGGAGTGTTCGGCTTCGGCCGCCATTCACGGACCCGAGACTCCCGCGTCGCAGGCAGCCGGAGCGGGTGCGCGAGCGCTCGCGGATGGTGCCTTCCCAGGAAAATCCGGAGCTGTTCGACGTGGCCGGCCCCTACGAGATCCGCCGGCCGGTTGCCGCCCGAGGGCTGAGACTCGAGATCGCGGAGAAGGGCGCCGAGATGAGGCCCGGCGTCGTGGAGCCGGCGCTCCCACCTGTGGCGATAAGCGCGCAGGTAGCGGGCAAAGTCATCCCGCTGTCCGCTGATGAGCTCTTGCCGCCATTGCCGCAGGGTTTTCCCTGGGTAGGCGCGGACGTAGCGAGCCCTGCCGGCGGCCAGGATCCGCTGCTCCCATCGGCGCAGATCGTCGGCGCAGATCGATGCCCGCGAAATCTGCCTTTCCACGATCTCCGACTGGAGCTTGGCGATCGAGGTCATCAGCCCTTCGTAACGCTGGGGATCCTCCTGAAAGCTGCCCAGGAACCGCGCGGGCTCGAAGCTGCTGCGGATCTTCTCGAGCAGGGGGTCGAAGCGCGGATCCTGGCTGTTCTTGGCGAGGTCGAGGATGAGAGCCGGATTCCTCTCCGGCTGACGCAGGAGGAAGTGCCCCATGATCCGGCACGCCTTCTGCCCCAGGGGATCCTCCTGGATGTCGGGTTGGAGACCTTGGGCGATGTGGGCGGACAGCCACGTGGGCTCGCGGTCCTTCACGGCCTCCAGCCGGTCGACGAAGGTGGAGTCGAGCGACGGCCGGCTGAGCCTCTTGGCGTAGGCGTTGAAATCGCACGGCAGGCGAACCGGCGGCGTCTTCGACGTGTACGGGAGCTCAGGAACGGCTTCGATCGAGTCGACGCTCACCCGGTAGGCCATCTCGCGCGGCAGCTCTCGTGCCTCGAT
>DASWIG010000179.1:0-2610 GCA_036397835.1 Thermoanaerobaculia bacterium | reverse complement strand
ATCGCCGAAGACGGCCTGCGGGCGGTCAGCCAGGCGAACGGCCATCCCCTGCTCCCTGACGCCTCCGGGGCGTTCGACGCGCCGGGCGGCGCGGAGGGTTTCCCGCTCGAGGCCATGATTGAAACCATTCGCGAGCGCGCGGACGTTCACCGGAGGTAAGACCATGAATCGTTTAAGAACCACTTCTTGTTTCGCCGTCTACGCTCTCATAGCGGCGGCTTTCGCGAGCTGGGCGGAGCCGGCGTACGCCTATCGCATGCTCAAGAACACGTCCACCGGCCGTGTGACCAGCGGATCGCTGGTGACGTGTACCGATTCCGGCGGTTTCACCCATTGGACCAGCGCCGCGACCGATTGGCGCCACAACACGGCGGGCCAGGGTGCGGGAAAGGCAACTGCGCTGCAGAACGCCATGCAGTCCTGGACCAACGTGCCCAGCGCCGAGTACGTGCTCAATTACGCCGGTACAACGACGAGCGGTTGGGCCACCGACGGCACGAACACGATCCTGTGGGCCATCGGTAACGGCTGCGTCACGGGCAACTGCCTCGCTCTTACAGCTCTCGTCCTACAGGGCGGCCAGGTGATCGTCGAGTCGGACATCACGTTCAACGCGGACTACACTTGGAGGACGGACGGGATGGACTTCGATACAGAGGCGGTTGCCGCTCACGAGCTCGGACATTCTCTGGGCATCCATCACACAGAGTTGTCGGGGGCGCCGACGCCGACCATGGTCAGCACCTACTTCGGCACCGGCGGGAGGACGCTCGAGGCCGATGACCAGGCGGCTCTGCAGTGCTCCCAGTACCGGTATTCGCCGGCGCCTCCCGGCGCTCCGGCGACCCCCGCCAGCCTCTCGATCTTCAACGAGCACTGTTACGGTCTCAACACGGTGAGCTGGGGCGCGGTCAGTGGCGCGACCCACTACGAGCTCTACCGATCCACCAGCTCGACCTTCCCGACCCAGACGTTCGAGTATTCCGGCACCGACACCGAGCGGATCGTCAACGTCAGCTCGAACACCTACTACCGGGTGAGAGCGTGCAACAGCTCGGGCTGCAGCAACTACCGGTCGGGAGGACCCGCCACCTACATCAGCGGCTGTCTCTGATCCCGTCCGCCGGCGGTGCCTCCTCGCCCGGGGGCACTGCCTTGCCCGTGCCGGCGGCGACAGCGTGACACGGCCGCACTGGATTTGGGGTCGGCGGACGTCGGCACGTCCTCAGGGTGGCATGCGATGTAGGGGCGCACGGCGTGCGCCCAGCCCGAAGGGCCGTCCGGAGGGCGCAAGGCCTAACGCCGCCGGAGGGACGATCCGGACGCGGGGGCAGGCCCGGGTCCGGCGGCCACCGACTCCAACGCCTCCCACCGCTCGTACGCCCGCGCCAGCTCCCCCTCGACGCTCGCCAGCCGCTCGCGGGCGGCGGCGACCTCCGCGCCGCCGCGACGGTAGAGCTCCGGGTCCGCCATCGCTTCGACGAGCTCCTTATGTTCCGTCTCCAGCGTCTCGATCCGCCGGGGTAGAGCCTCGAGCTCGTGGGTTTCCTTGTAGGTGAGCCGCCGCAAACGCTCCTTGACCCGCGGCGCCGCCGGCGGCTTGGCGGGCGTCTTCGCGGGGACGTCCGCGGGCGGACGCTGGCGCAGCCAGTCGCTGTAGCCGCCCACGTACTCGCTCACCCGTCCGCCGCCCTCGAAGACCAGGGTGCTCGTCACCACGTTGTCGAGGAAGGCGCGGTCGTGGCTCACCACCAAGAGCGTGCCCTCGTAGTCGAGCAGCAGCTCCTCCAGGAGCTCCAGCGTCTCCACGTCGAGGTCGTTGGTGGGCTCGTCCATCACCAGCACGTTGAACGGCCGGGTGAAGAGACGCGCCAGCAGCAGCCGGTGACGCTCGCCGCCCGAGAGCGCTCCGGCGGGCGTGCGGGCGCGCGCCGGCGGGAAGAGGAAGTCCTGCAGGTAGCCGATCACGTGCCGCGTCCGGCCGCCGGCGGTCACCCGGTCGTTGCCGCCGGCCACGTTGTCGGCCACCGAACGGTCGAGGTCGAGCTGGGCGCGGTGCTGGTCGAAGTACGCGACCTCGAGACGCGTGCCGTGACGCACCTCGCCTTCCCGCGGCTCGAGCTCGCCCAGGAGCAGACGCAGGAGCGTGGTCTTGCCGCTGCCGTTGGGCCCCAGGACGCCGATCTTGTCGCCGCGCAGGATGACGGTGGAGAAGCCGGTCACCAGCGGCGTCTCGCCGTAGCCGAAGGTCACGCCGCGGACCTCGATCACCCGCTTGCCCGAGCGCTCGGCGTCGCCCATCTCCATGCGCACCTGGCCCTCCTTGCGGCGACGCTCGAGGCGCTGCTCGCGCATCTTCTCGAGCGCCCTGACCCGGCCCTCGTTGCGGGTGCGCCGCGCCTTGATGCCCTGGCGGATCCAGGCCTCCTCCTGCGCCAGCTTCTTGTCGAAGAGCGCGTCGTGGGATGTCTCGACCTCGAGCTGCTCGGCCTTGCCGGCGAGGTAGGCGTCGTAGTCGCCGGGCCAGTCGCTCAGGGTGCCGCGGTCGAGCTCGACGATGCGCGTGGCCAGCCGGCGCAGGAAGGCGCGGTCGTGGGTCACGAAGAGCAG
>DASWIG010000178.1:0-13467 GCA_036397835.1 Thermoanaerobaculia bacterium | reverse complement strand
CGCCTGCCACCCCCACTGCACGCCGTTGCGCAGAGTCACGTACCATTCGAGTCCGCCGTCCGGGCTTCCTGTCTTGACCAGGACGGCACCTGCGGGTGTTGGATCGCGCCACTGATAGCACAGCTCCTCGAACGCCTGATCCTGCGATCCCCGCCATTGGCGTATAGTCCTGAAGTCGTGACCGCGCAGCTCGCGCATCTCGTCGAGCTCCTGACAGAAGATGAAGCCTCCAGGCAGAGAAGCGGAGGCTGTTGCTAGGGCTCTCGCCGGGGCCGAGTTCCCGCGTGCTTATCCTCTAGGACGTGGCGGCTCGGGTCTGCCGCTGATGGAACTGGGCGATGAGCCGCCGGATCTCGGGTACCAGGGGAGTCGGCACGCCCATCATCGTCTCCGTCTGGCTCTCAAAGGCCGCCTCGTGCTCGGCCACGGCCTCCTCCTCGGTCTGGCTCTCGTAGAGCTCGATCAGCTCGCGAACCCGCTTCTCGTCCCATCCGGGAGGGAATCGGCTTTGGTTTGTCATTTTCTTCTCCGTCTGGCCTTCCTTCGTCGCCGCCGATAGGCGGCCAGGGGCTTGCCTACCAGGTCGTATGCCGTGACGACGAAGACGCTGTCGGGATCCGGGTCCGGAACGTAGGTGACCTGGAGATGTCGACCCGCGCCGGTCGCGCCGAGAGCGATGCGCGATGCCTTACGGCCCGGGAAGTCGTCGCCAGGCTGGGCCAGAACCTCTTCGACCTCGTCCTCGGTGACGTCATGGTTGTAGATGTGCGGCAGGCCCGTTTCCGGGTCGAGATAGAACCGCAACCTCACTTCGGCATTATACACGCCCAGCTCGGCGCCGAGGCCCTCCCGTGGACGGCGAGGCGCCGCCGTACGCGGCGACGTAGGCGTCGGCGTCGAGCTTGCGGCGCGCGCTCTCCGAGCTCATGTAGCGCACCTTGCCGAAGATCGGACGCTCCGGTCCCCAGGGACGGTCGTAGCGGCCCAGACACCAGAAGATGCCGCTGTAGGAGTTGGGGTCGCGGCCGTTGACGGCGTACCTGTTGTTGAGCTCGATCATCACCGCGAGCGCGTGGCGCGGCGTCGACGTCCACTCGAGGACCTTCTTGCCCCACAGCATCCGCAGGTAGCTGTGGATGCGGCCGTCGCGGACCAGCTCGCGCTGGGCCGCGGCGGCTCCGCGAGCGCCGGGAAGGAGGCGCGGGCAAGCGGGTCGCGGCGCGGGAAGCCGTCGAGGTGGTTCGGCAGGATCTTCTGGAGGAAACGGCGGAAATCGACGGCGCGGGCGTAGACCTTATCGGCGGCGGCGAGCGCAGGAGGCCGCCCGCGTCGACCGCCTCGAGACGCACCGCCAGCTTGCCGGCGGTGGCCGCGACCATCCGCGGCAGGAAGAAGCACGGGTAGTCGTCGGTCACCACCACGGCGGCGCGCGCGGCGAGCGCTTCCAGCAGCCCCTTGCCGGCGCCCGCCGCGGGCTCGACGTAGGAAATCTGGATCTGGCATCGCGCGTCAGTGCGAATCGCGCGCCGCCAAACGTCTCCTCGATCCAACTCACGTAGGACGAGACCCGAGCGTAGTATTCCTTCACCCCGTAAGCCCCCTCCGTCCCCTGCTCCCGGTTGTCCTGCCAAGAGCTGACTCCGACCAGGGCCAGGCCGTCTTCCGTCTCCAGGAACGCCGGCCCTCCCGAGTCGCCGGGTCCGCTGATGCCCTCGAGCTCCAGGGCGTCGGGCGGCGCGTCGAAGACGAAGCGCAGCCAGTGCTCGTCGGCGTCCTCGATCCTATTCTCGGCGGCGCGCAAGACCTTGTCGGCCGTGTCGGGACCGCTCTCGCCGGTGCCGAAATAGCCGCGGCCGACGAAGATCACCCGGCGGCCCACCTCGTCACGTCCTTTGTAGAGCGCGACCGGCGTCTGGTCCCGGACCGGCTCGGCGAGGCGCAGGAGCGCGAGGTCGTTGCGGTAGCTCTTGTCGTCGAAGTTCGGATGGACGATGACCGCGGCGACCCGGACGCTCTCGCCGCCGACTTCGATCCGGGCCCCTTCCTCGAGGCGTCCGGCGGCGTGGGCCGCGGTCACGACCCAGTGAGCGTCGATCAACGTGCAGCCCCCGCCCCAACCGCCCAAGTTGAGAGAGCAGAAGGGATACGCGGCGGCGAGCTCGCGGTAGGCCGCGTCGGGCCGGTCGTGGCGGATGACGATGGCGCCGGCAGCGGCCGTGAGGAGACCGAGCGGCAGCAGGAGGACGTGGGCGCGGAGACGTCGTGCGGACATTGGGGCTCCTTGTTCGAACTTACCGGCCCGAGGGTCTTGCCGAAGCCGAGACTGACCGGGTCCCGCTCCATGGCGGTGGTCCTTCAAGAACTCTTCGGCTTGATCAGTCGATACTACCATGAAAATGGTGACCCGACCGAAGAGGTGTTGCCTGGAGAGGTTCTCGATGGCGAAACCGGCGGCGCGGTAACCCTGGACCGCGTCATTCAGGTTTCGATCGAGCCTCCAATCTCCTGTCCGATAGACAGGGAATTCCCCGGGTCGCCGAGGTGATGGCGCGGATCGAGGCCGAGGTATGTGGAAATCCGTCGAGCAACAACGCGTTGACTGGCCCGCCAGGAGATGTGGGGCGGCCTTTCGGACGTCCAGGAGACGAAGATGACGCAGAGACGCGAGATCCTACGAGACATCCCACTCGAAGACTTGAAGGCTCATCCGGAGATGGTCGTGGACCTCCTCTCGGGCGACGAAGACGTCTCCGTCGTCTTGGAGAAGCGAGGCGAGACGGTGCGTCTGGGAGCGCTGAAGAGCTACTCGAGAGAGGCGGTTCGGATCGCCGCCGAGGCCCGCGCCGAATTCGCCGAGATGAAGCGTCAGGGATACACCCGTGAACATGCCATAGCAGTCGAATTCCTGACGGACCTGCGCCGCGTCCAAGCGACGACCTGATCGAGGACGACGGCCCCCATCAGGAGCGCGCCGAGGCGCAGCGCCAGGCCGCAGGTCTGCATGTGACGGTCGACGTTGCAGGTGTCGCCGTGGAAGGTGACGAAGGCCTGGGGCCAGGCGCTGGCGACGAGGAAGAGGCCGGCGAGAGCCAGACGGCGTCCGGCGGGCGCGAGGATCGCCGCCGCCGCACCCGCCAGGAGCAGCGCCGCAGCGACGGCCGTGGGACGGCGGATCACCGGGTAGCTCCACCGCGTCAGCGCCTCCGTCCATGGCGTCTTGCCCGCGTCACGCCCGTACTGCTTTCGGGCCGTGGAGGAGTTGACGTGACCGGAGAGAGCTCGGTGGCTGGTCCGCAGAGACGTCCACGGATGATCCCACAGGAGGTAACGGGCGTAGGCCTTCCTGCCCCGATCGCTGAGCCAGATCCGGACCTCCTCGACCTTCGGGTCGTGCCGCCAGAACCGCTCGCGGATCGGCACTCCGATCCGCGATCGCTTGAACGCGTACTTCCCCCTGTACCTCTCGAAGACCGGGTTGCGCGGCAGACCGTAACGCTCGACCCATTCGCGATGGACCGCGGGACGGGTCAGGACGCGGCCGAGCACGACGTTGGTCAACGGATCGGCCCAGCGCCCCGCGGCCTGAGACGCCCAATGGCTGGCCGCGACGATCGCCGTCAGGAGGAGCAGCGCGAGCAACGGGCCGTGACGGATGCGTGGCGTCTCGCGCCGGACGGCGCGGCGCCGCGCGTCGATCGCGAGCCAGAACGTGCCGGCGGCCCACAGCGTGCCGGCGGCCCACAGCGTCGCCAGCAGGTAGATGTTCGAGTCGCGGGTCTGGGCGAAGGCGAGGCATGCCGCCGCCCACGGCAGAAGCCACAGCCAGCGCCGTTCTCCGCTCTCGTCCCCGAGGCGGCGGGTCATCGCCAGCGTGGCCGCCAACGTCAGCGCCAGCAGCGAGAACGACAGGGACTCGGAGAGCGACACGTAGTCCCATTGATTGACCGGCACCGAGAGCGAGAAGAGCCCGATCGCGACGGCCGCGGCGAGCTTCGCCGCGCCGCTGCGCAGCTCGCCGGCGACGGCCAGGGCCAGGCACGACCAGCAGACGACCGAGAGCAGGCTTTGCGCCGCGGCGATCCGCGATTCCTCCCGGTTCACCAGCTTGTAGAGGAGCGCCGTGGCCGGGGGCCTGGGGCCCAGGAGGAAGCCGCGGCTCAGCAGCGGCTCCGCGGCGCTCGCCAGGTAGACGTTGCTGTCGGGAAAGCGGCGCGGCGTCCCCGTCTCATGGAAGGAGAGCTTCTCCGCGACGAGGAAAGCGAGGAACAGGACGGCCGGGACAAAGTACCGTATGGCCGTCGCCCGCCAGCGGCGGCGTTCTCGGATTTCGGAGCGCTCCCGTGTCTTCGCGCTCCGGAAGAGGTCATGGAGGGGCATGGTGCACCAGAGAGTGCGGGCGCCATCCTATCCCTCACGTCGGATCCGGGCAAGATCCACCGGCCAAAGCCGCCGCCGGAGAAATCTCGATGAAGATGAGCTGCGGGGCTTGACACGCGTCTTGACCTGTGGTGTACTCCCTGACAGCGAACGACACGAAGCCATGTACGACGAAGCCACCAGCCCGCTGCTCCACGACGCCGCTACTCGCGGCGCCGTGACGGCCGTTCGCGCGGCGGGCTCGTACGAGGTCTGCGCCTGTTGCTGCTGTGCCAGCCACATGGTGCGGGCCCGGGGTGCGTGATCACGACGTAGATCACCAGCCAGGGGAAGATCTCAAAGACCCGCACCGGTGCAATCCGGGCGGGTCTTTTTCTTTTCCGGGACAGACAGCTTGAACGCCCGATCGACGGACGTGGGCCGCTCCCGCGTTCGAAAGGAATTCTTGTGCCTCGACGACGGAGCTTGGAAGTTTGAGAGACAACCACGAGGACGCCCCCCCGGAAGCGATCCTGCGCCTGGCCCTCGCCGCCTGGCCGCGGCGGATGGCCGTGGTCACGTCGTTCCAGGCCGAGGGCATGGTGCTCCTCGACATGGCCTGGCGCATCGACCCGGCGGTGCGGGTGATCACCCTCGACACCGGCCGCCTGCCGCAGGAGACCTACGAGATGATCGACCGGGTGCGCGAGCGCTACGGCGTCGAGGCGGAGGTCTTCTTCCCCGACGCGGGCGCCGTCGAGACGCTGGTGCGCGGCGGCGGCCCCAACCTCTTCCGCGACTCGGTGGACGCGCGCCTGGCCTGCTGCCACGTGCGCAAGGTCGAGCCGCTGCGGCGGGCGCTCGCCGGCCTCGACGCCTGGGTCACCGGGCTGCGGCGCGGCCAGAGCCCCGCCCGCGCCGGCATCCGCCAGGTCGAGACCGACCCCGAAAACGGCGGCATCGTCAAGCTCAACCCGCTCGCCGACTGGTCGTGGGAGCAGGTGGCCAGCTACGTGCGCCGCCACGACGTGCCCCTCCATCCGCTCTACGCCCGGGGCTACGCCTCGATCGGCTGCGCGCCCTGCACGCGCCCGGTCCGCGACGGCGAGGACTCCCGCGCCGGCCGCTGGTGGTGGGAGTCCAACGGAAACAAGGAGTGCGGCCTGCACCAGATCTACGCCCGGAAAGCGACGCCGGTAGTGGGGGTCGCGGCGTGATGCGCTACTACCCGATCCATCTCGACCTGCGCGGACGCCTGGTGGCCGTGATCGGCGGCGGCGCGGTGGCCCAGGAGAAAGTCGAAGGGCTGCTCGCGGCCGGTGCTCGGGTGAAGGTGGTCGCCCCTGGCCTCACCCCGGAGCTGGCGCGCCTGGCCGCCGAAGGCGCCGTCGAGCACGTGGCGCGCAGCTTCCGCGACGGCGACCTCGAAGGCGCGTTCCTGGCCGTCGGCGAACGCCTGGGAGCCGCGATCGACGGCGCGGTGTGGCGCGAGGCCGAGGCGCGCGGCATCCCGTGCAACGTCCAGGACGACCTCCCCCATTGCTCGTTCATCGCCGCCTCGGTCGTGCGCCGGGGCGACCTGACCGTCACCATCTCCACCTCGGGCAAGGCGCCGGCCCTGGCGGTGCGTCTGCGCCAGCAGCTCGAGCGCCAGCTCGGAGCGCACTACGCCCGCTTCCTCGAGATCGCCGGACGGCTGCGCGCCCCCCTCGCCGAGCGCCTGCCGGATTCCGCGGCGCGCCGCGACCTCTGGTACCGGCTGGTGGACTCCGACGTGCTCGAGCTGCTGGGCCGCGGCGACGACGCCGGCGCCCGCCGGCGCGTGGCCGAGATCACCGGCGTCGCCCTCGCGGAGGCCGGGCCATGACGTGGTCCCCCTTCCCCGGCCAGCCTCCCCTGACGCCGCCGCCCGCCGCCGCCGCGGCGCCGGTGCCCGGCACCGTCTACCTGGTGGGCGCCGGTCCCGGCGATCCGGACCTGATGACCGTGCGCGGCCTGCGCTGCCTGCGCCGCGCCGGCGTGGTGCTCTACGACCGCCTGATCCATCCGTCGCTGCTCGACGAGGCCCCGCAGGGGGCGCAGCGGATCTTCGTGGGCAAGGCACGCGGACGTCCCGGCCTGGGCCAGGCCGCCATCCACCGTCTGCTCATCGAGCACGCGCGGCGCGGCCAGGTGGTGGTGCGGCTCAAGGGCGGCGATCCCTTCGTGTTCGGCCGCGGCAGCGAGGAGGCCGAGGCCCTGGCCGCGGCCGGCGTGCCCTGGGAGGTGGTGCCGGCGGCGTCGAGCGCTTTCGCCGTGCCGGCGCTCGCCGGCATCCCGCTCACCCACCGCCGCCTCGCCCGCGGCTTCGCGGTGGTCACCGGCCACCAGGCCGCCGGCGGCCGCGAGCCCGACTGGGCGGCCCTGGCGGCGATCGACACCGTCGTCGTGCTCATGGGTCTCGCCGAGCTGGCGACGATCGCGGCGCGGCTCGTCGAGCACGGCCGCGATCCGGCGACGCCGGCCGCGGTGATCGCCCGCGGCACGCTGCCGGACGAGCGGGTGGTCGTCGCGCGTCTGGACGAGATCGCGCTGCGGGTGGCGGAGCAGGACGTGCGCTCGCCGGCGACTCTGGTCGTCGGCGAGGTCGTCGGGCTGCGTGAGGTGCTCAGGGAGTCCCCCCTTCAGGAGAAATCCCCCCCAGCCCCCCTTTTTCAAAGGGGGGAGCAAGACCGGGCGGCTTCGCCGCTCTTTACCGGAGCTTGAGCCATGTCTGTCACCACCTGGAAAGAGAAGCTGCGAGACGTCGTTCCTCCATCCGTGGAGCGCGAGATCGAGATCTACGAGACGCAGATGGAGCTGCGGCGCCAGGACAAGCTCGACGAGAAGATCTTCGCCGAGAGCCGCTTGCGCCGCGGCGTCTACGGCCAGCGCTACGACAACGGCCAGCGCCAGGACGGGGTGCGTGCCCGGACGCTGGACTATCCCTCGGGCGCCCTCACCAAGGGGCCGAGCACGATGTGGGACGCCCCCGGGATGCAGCGCATCAAGATCCCCTTCGGCGAGGTGACGGCGCGCCAGCTCGAGGTGCTGGCCGAGCTCGCCGAGGAGTACTCCGACGCCATCTGCCACGTGACCACGCGGCAGGACTTCCAGCTCCATTTCGTCCACGTCGACGACACGCCGGACCTGATGCGCCGCCTGGCCGCCGTGGGCATCACCACCCGCGAGGCCTGCGGCAACTCGGTGCGCAACGTCACCGGGTGCCCGCTCTCCGGCATCTGCCGCGACGAGAGCTTCGACGTGACGCCCTACGCCAAGGCGCTGTCGGCGTTCCTGCTCGGCCACCCCGACGCCCAGGACTTCGGCCGCAAGTTCAAGATCTCGTTTTCCGGGTGCGCCCGGCACGCCTGCGCCCTCGCCCACATGCACGACCTCGGCCTGGTGGCGCGGATCCGCATGGAAGACGGAGCGCCGAGGAAAGGCTTCCAGGTCTACGTGGGCGGCGGGCTCGGGGCGGTGCCGCACGAGGCCAAGGTGCTGGCCGAGTTCCTGCCCGCCGAGGAGCTGCTGCCCACCGCGCAGGCGATCGCGCGCGTCTTTGCCCGCCTCGGCGAGAAGAAGAACCGCGGCCGCGCGCGTCTCAAGTTCCTGGTCGCCAGGCTCGGCTTCGAAGAGTTCCAGCGCCTGGTCGCCGAGGAACGGGAGGCGCTGCCGCACGACCCGCGCTGGACGGAGCTGCTCCGCGAGAACGCCGGCCCGGCGGCCGGGTCGCCGGCCGCCGACGAGCCCTATGAAGCGGGTCCTGCCATGGAGGCTTTCGAGGCCTGGCGACGCCGCGAGGAAGGCCCCACCGCCGAGGCCGCGCCGCTGCCGGCGCCGCCCTATCCGGAGGGCTTCCAGGCGTGGAGCGAAACGAACGTCGCGGCGCAGCGCCAGCAGGGCTACTTCGCCGCCACCATCAACCTGCCGCTGGGCGACGCGACGGCGCCGCAGATGCGGCGGATCGCCGACCTGTCGCGGCGATTCAACGGCGGCCTCGTGCGCACCACCGTCGAGCAGAACATGGTGCTGCGCTGGGTGAGCGGCGCCGACCTGGTGCCCCTCTACCGCGAGCTCGCCGAGCTCGGCCTGGGAAGGCCCGGCGCCGGCACCGTCGTCGACGTCACGGCGTGCCCGGGCACCGACACCTGCAAGCTCGGCATCTCGTCGTCGCGCGGCCTGGCGGCGGAGCTCTCGAAGCGCCTCGCGGCCCGCAGCTTCCAGCTTCCCGAGGCGATCAAGGACCTGCGCGTCAAGGTCAGCGGCTGCTTCAACTCCTGCGGCCAGCACCACGTGGCCGACGTCGGCTTCTACGGCGTGAGCCGCAAGGCCGGCGGACGCACCGTGCCCCACTTCCAGGTGGTGCTCGGCGGCCAGTGGAGCGAGAACGCCGGCGCCTACGGCCTGCCCATGGGCGCGGTGCCGGCGAAGAACGTCCCCGAGGCCCTGGCTCGCATCACCGACCATTTCGTGGCCCAGCGCCAGAGCGGCGAGACCTTCCAGGCCTTCGTGCGCCGGGTGGGCAAGGCGGCCGTCAAGGGCGCCCTCGACGACCTGACGCGCATCCCGACCTACGCCGAGGACGCCTCCTTCTATTCCGACTGGGGCGACGCCCGCGAGTACACGATCGACGACCTCGGCGTGGGCGAGTGCGCCGGCGAGGTCGTGTCGCTGGTGGACTTCGGCCTGGCGGCGAGCGAGCGCGAGGTCTTCGAGGCCCAGCTCTCGCTCGAGGGCGGACGGACGGACGAGGCGGGCACCAAGGCCTACTTCGCCATGCTGCACGCGGCGAAGGCCCTCGCCCAGACCGAGGTCGTCGACCTCGCGGACGATCCCGAGAGGATCGTCGCCGAGTTCCGCGTCCGCTTCCACGACACCGAGCGCTTCCACGACCCGTTCGCCGGCGCCAAGTTCGCCAACTACCTCTTCGCGGCGCACCAGGAGCCCGCGAACGCCTTCACGACCGACGACGCCCGCCGCCGCATCGAGGAGGCCCAGCTCTTCATCGAGGCGGCGCACGCCTGCCATGCCCGCCTCACCCCGACGGTCTAGGAGGAAACGGATGGACGCCTACCGATGGAACGTGAAGCTCGAATTCGCGCCGGGGACACGAATCGACCTCGAGCGCCTGATCCCGATCTTCCACCGTTGGATCCAGGACCGGACGCTCGACGAGCTGCTGATCGACGTCGCCGACTACCGGCACGTGCCCCAGGGGCCCGGCGTGCTGCTCATCGCCCACGACGCCCACTACGCCGTCGACGAGGTCGACGGCCGTCTCGGCCTGCTCTACGCCCGCAAGCGCCCCGCCTCCGGGAGCCTGGGAGAGCGCCTGCGCGACGCCGCCCAAAAGGTGCTCGACGCCGGCCTGGCGCTCGAGCGCGAGGCCGCGCTCGGCCTCGCGATCCCGGGCGAGCGCTGGAGCGTACGCGCCAACGACCGCCTGCTGGCGCCCAACGACGAGTACACCTGGCGGGCCGTCGAGCCGGAGCTCAGGGCGCTCTTCGACGACCTCTACGCCGGCGCCCGCTTCGAGCTGCGCAAGGAGGACGACCCCCGCGGCCTCTTCGGCGTCGCGGTTACGGCGGCGGAGAAGCCGGGGTTGGCCGTGCTGCGCGAGCGGCTGGCGGCGGCGTCGTTGCCCCTCGCGGCGACCGCGTGAGGCGCTAGGATTGACGGCCATGACCTGTCCGACGATCGCGCCGCAGCCCGCCGGCACCGATCTCCACCTCGCCGCGGAGCTGCGCCACGAGCTGGCGGCCTGGGCCGAGTTGGGCCATCCCCACGAGACCTGCGGCCTGCTGGTGGGGCGCGCCGGCGAGGGCCGGGTGGAGGTCGTGCGCGTCGCTCAGGCGAAGAACCTCAACCGCGAGCGGGCGTCGGACCGCTACGAGCTCGACCCCGCTGACTTCCTCGCCGCCGACCGCGCGGCCCGCGTCGACGGCCTCGAGATCGTCGGCTTCTGGCACTCCCATCCCGACTGCCCGGCCCGCCCGTCGACGAGGGACCTCGAAGCCGCCTGGGAAGGCTATTCGTACCTGATCGTCGGCGTCACCGCGGCGGGAGAGACCGACTTCCATTCCTGGCGCCTCTACGGCGACCGCTTCCGCGAAGAAAAGGTCCTGCCGGAGCAGGCGCGGCCGACGGCCGCGGCGCTCCGGTTCGAGAATCCGCTCAAGGAGGAACGTGTACCATGAGTCGAGCGACCGTCCGCATTCCGACCCCGCTGCGCACCTTCACCGGCGGCGCCGGCGAGGTGCCGGTGGAGGCCGCCACGGTCGGCGAGGTCCTGCGCGTCCTCGGCGAGAGCCACGCCGGCCTCGCCGAGCGCATCCTCGACGGCGAGGGCCGGCTGCGCAACTTCGTCAACGTCTTCGTCAACGACCGCAACGTCCGCGTCCTCGAAGGGCTCGAGTCCGCGGTGCCCGACGGCGCGGTCATCAACATCGTGCCGGCCGTCGCCGGGGGCAAGCCATGAACGCGCGCCAGCGACGTCTTCTCCAGCTCAAGCAGACCGTCCCCGAGGTCGGCCCGCGAGAAGCCTTCACCCTGCAGCAGGAAGGGGCGACGCTGGTCGACGTGCGCGAGCCCGACGAGGTGGCCGGCGGCAGCCCGATCGGCGCCGAGCGCATCGTGCGCGGCTTCCTCGAGCTCGAGATCGAGAACCGCGTGCCCGACCTCGAGCAGCCGTTGGTGGTGATGTGCGCCGGCGGCGCGCGCTCCCTCTTCGCCGCCCAGGACCTGCGCGAGCTCGGCTACCGGAAGGTGTGGTCGATGGCGGGGGGCTTCAACGGCTGGAAGAACCAGGGCCTTCCCATGGAGGTGCCGCGGGTGCTCACCCAGGGCCAGCGCGAGCGCTACGGCCGCCACCTGACGGTGCCCGAGGTCGGCGAGGCGGGGCAGCTCAAGCTGCTCGCGAGCCGCGTGCTGCTGATCGGCGCCGGCGGCCTGGGCTCGCCCGCCGCCTTCTACCTCGCCGCCGCCGGCGTCGGCACCATCGGCCTGGTCGACGACGACGTGGTCGACCGCAGCAACCTGCAGCGCCAGATCCTCCACACCGACGAGCGGGTGGGCACGCCCAAGGTCGACTCGGCCCGCGCCACGCTCCAGGCCTTGAACCCGGACGTCAAGGTCGAGACCCACGCCGAGCGCCTTTCGGCCGCCAACGTCGAGCGGCTCTTCCAGGGCTACGACGTGGTCGTCGACGGCTCCGACAACTTCCCCACCCGCTACCTGGTCAACGACGCCTGCGTCAAGCTGGGGCTGCCCAACGTCCACGGCGCGATCTTCCGCTTCGAGGGTCAGCTCTCGGTCTTCTGGCCGGACTACCCGGCGCGCCAGGGGCCGTGCTACCGCTGCCTCTTCCCGGAGCCGCCGCCGCCCGAGCTGGCGCCCTCGTGCGCCGAGGCGGGGGTGCTGGGCGTGCTGCCGGGGGTGATCGGCACCCTGGAGGCGATCGAGGCGATCAAGGTGCTGCTCGGCATCGGCGATCCGCTGGTCGGCCGCCTGGTGCTCTACGACGCCCTCGACCAGCGCTTCACCGAGGTCGAGGTGCCGCGCGATCCCGGCTGCCCGGTGTGCGGCGACGAGGCCGGCGAAGTGACCTACGTCGAATACGAAGAGATCTGCGCGGTATGACGCCATGACCGCCACCGTCGAACCCCCGACCCGTCCCGCCGCGCGCCTGCTGGCGGCGGTGGGCCGAACGCCGCTGGTGGAGCTCGATTTCTCCGACGACCTGCCGCCGGGCACCCGGCTCTTCGCCAAGCTCGAGAGCGTCAACCCGGGGGCCTCGATCAAGGACCGTCCGGTGGCGCGGATGCTGACGCGGGCGGTCGCCGCCGGCCGTTTCCGCGGCGGCCGGCGTCTGCTCGACTCGTCGTCCGGCAACGCCGGCATCGCCTACGCGCAGTTCGGCGCCGCGCTCGGCGTCGGCGTCTCCCTGGTGGTGCCGGGCAACGCCAGCCGCGAGCGCCTGGAGCGCATCGCCGCCTACGGCGCCGAGCTCATCCTCACCGATCCGATCGAGGGCTACGACTTCGCCGTCCACACGGCGCGCCGGCTCGCCGAGGAGCACCCCGACCGCTACTGGTACTCGAACCAGTACTCGAACGACGACAACTGGCGCGCCCACTACGAGACCACGGGCCCGGAGATCCTCGAGCAGGTGCGCGAGGCCACCGGCGGGGCGCCCGATGCCTTCGTCGCCGGCGTCGGCACCGGCGGCACGCTGACCGGCGTCGGCCGGCGGCTCAAGCACGCCGACCCGGACGTCCACGTGACGTCGGTCGTCCCCGAGATCTTCCCGGGCATCGAGGGCCTGAAGCCCCTCGGCCATCCCGGGGACCTGGTGCCGGAGATCCTCGACGAGTCGGTGATCGACCGGCGCATCGAGGTGACGATCGACGACGCGGTCGCCCTCTGCCGTCGGCTGGCGGGTCAGGGGCTGTTCGTGGGGCCCTCGTCCGGGGCGTACGTCCACGCGGCGCTGCGGGTGGCGTCGGAGGGACGGTACGGGACGATCGTCACGATCCTCAACGACACCGGGGAGCGGTACGGGTCGACGGGGATGTGGGAGCGGTCGCCGTAGATGGCCCATGTCCCCAGGGTGTTGCCCTGGGCTTTGATCTGGCAACCCCTCCGGGGTTGAAGACCGCAGCCAGGGGTAACACCCTGGGCCGACACCTGGGCCGCACTCGCGACTCAGTCCTCCTCCGGCCCCTCAGCCCTTCCGAACTCGAGGCTCAGCTCAGTCGCGTCAGCCGGCACCGCGATCCGAACCTTGCGGTCCGCTTCCGTAGGCTCGAGGTCCACCGGCTCGTCCCGGAAGACCAGCCGGAAGACGATCGGACGTGATCGGAGTTACGAGTACGGGTATGGGACATCGAATCCGGTGACACGCTGCAAACCCTCGTAGGACACACCGCCTTGGTTCGTGCCATGGCAGTGGCTCGACGCCCACCGCCTCCTTTGCAGCTACGCCGGCCGCATCGCTTCGATGGTCACCAAGCCGTCCTCGATGGCCTGGATGCGAAGGTCATGACCGTAGACCATGCCCATTCCGAGGAGCGGCTCCGTCTGAGAGACGGC
>DASWIG010000177.1:0-5660 GCA_036397835.1 Thermoanaerobaculia bacterium | reverse complement strand
GCCAAGAAGATGACGCTGGACGACTTCGACGCCGCCGCCGCCACCCTCCGCGCCCACGGCGCGGGGGTGCGCGTCTTCGTGCTGGCGGGCGCGCCGTTCGTGCCGCCGGACGAGTCCGCGACATGGACGGTCCGCTCGGTCGAGCACGCTTTGTCCCAGGGCGCCGAGCACGTGGCGATCATCCCATTGCGTTCGGACGAGGAGGGATTCCACGTGCCGTCGCTCGACGAGGTCGAGGACGCCGTCGACCGCTGCTGTGAGCTAGGTCTGGTCACCGTCGACCTCTGGGACGTCGAACGCCTCGCCGCCTGCCCCACCTGTTTCCCGCGGCGCCGCGCCCGCCTCGAACGTATGAACGCGAGCGGACGGCCCGAGCCCCGCGTCGTCTGCGCGGGCTGCCGAACCGGACGATCCGCCGCATGAAGAGCTATGACGTCGCCATCGTCGGCTCGGGCTTCGCCGGCTCCATCCTGGCGCGGCTGCTGCGCCGCCAGGGCCGCCGCGTGCTGCTGGTCGAAAAGGATCGTCATCCCCGCTTCGCCCTCGGCGAGTCGTCGACGCCGCTGGCTGGCTTCGCCCTGGAGCGCCTGGCAGCCCGCTACGACTTGCCCGACCTCCATCACCTCTCCACCTGGGGACGCTGGAGCCGTCACCTCCCCCGGCTTCGCCGCGGCCTCAAGCGCGGCTTCACCTTCTATCACCACCGCCGCGGCGAGCCCTACCGCAACGGGCCGGACAACGACGCGCGGCTGCTGGTGGCCGCCAGCCCGTCCGACTCCGTCGCCGACGCCCACTGGCTGCGCGCGGACGTCGACGCCTTCCTCGTCGAGCGGGCGGCCGAGGAAGGCGTCGACTACGTGGACGAGACCACCGTGGACGAGGTCGACCTCGGCAGCCGCGGCGCCCTCTTGCGCGCGCGGCGCAAGGGCGGGCGGACGGACTTCCGCGCCTCCTACCTGGTCGACGCGACCGGACCCGCGGGGCTGCTGGCGCGCGCCCTGCCGATCGCGCGCGAGCCGGCGCCCGTGTCGACCGGCCTCCTCTACGCCCACTTCGAGAGCCCACCGCCGTTCGTCGAGATCGCGCGCCGCGCCGGCGCCACGCTCGACGCCGGCCCCTATCCCGACGAGCGCGCCGCCGTCCACCACCTGCTCGACGGCGGCTGGGTCTACGCCCTGCCCTTCGACCACGGCGTGACCAGCGCCGGCCTGGTGCTGCGCCGGGAAACGATCGACGCGGACGCGGCGAGCCGCGATCCGGCGGCGGCGTGGCGGGAGCTCCTGGCGCCCTACCCGACTCTGGCCGAGCAGCTCGCGGAGGCGCGTCCGCTGTCGCCGGTCCGCTTCGTCGAGCGTCTGCCCCACCGCCTCGAGCGTGCCGCCGGCGAGGGCTGGTTCATCCTTCCCCACGCCTTCGCCTTCTACGACCCGATGTTCTCGACCGGCATCGCCTGGAGCCTGCTCGCCGTCGAGCGTCTGGCGCTCATCTTCGCCGGCGTCGACGGCGACGCGTGGCGCTACGACTTCTTCCTGCGCCGCGAGGGCGACCGCATCGCCCAGCTCGTGGAGGCCGCCTGGCTGGCCATGGACGACTTCGAGCTCTTCGCCGCCGTGGCCCGTCTCTACTTCGTGACGGTGAGCTGGGCCGAGGCCCGCCAGCGGCTGCTCCCCGAGGGGGCGCCGCACGCGTGGGAGGGCTTCCTGGGCATGGGCGACCCGTGCTTCGACGACCTCTTCGACGACGTGCTCGCGCGTCTGCGCATCCGCCAGTTCGAGTCCTTCGACCGCGCCGCCTTCCTGCGCCGCGTGCGCAGAGGCCTGGCCCCGCGCGACGTCGTGGGCCTCGACGACCCGGCGCGCCGCAACCTCTATCCGGTGGACCTGGGCGTCCTCGTCGAGCGCGCGGCCCTCCTCGGCCTCGAGCGCGAAGAGGTCGTGGCGGCGCTGCCGCGCTTGCGGGGAGATCCCCCCTGGCCTCAGAACGGCGACTCGTCCGCCGACGGTCCGTAGACCGCCGGCACCGGCACGTCGAGCAGCCGCAGGTAGACGCTGAGCTGACCGCGGTGGTGCACCATGTGGCTGATGCCCATGCCGCGCAGGACGCCGGCCCGCGGCTGCGCGAAGATCACCTGGTCGCCGTTGCGCAGCGTCCACGTCTGGCCGAGGGCCGCGTCGTCGACGTCGGCGACGGCGGCGTCCACCGCCTTCTTGTTCTCGTCGAAGCCACGCAGCAGCTCGTCGCGGCTCGCCGGCACCGTGCGCGGCGGCGGCGAGGCGGCGAGGTCGAACTCGTCCTGCTCGAGGATCAACCGCTGCCAGTAGAGGAGGTTCTGGAGGTGGGCGCAGAGCTCGCCCAGGGTCCACGACTTCTCGTGGGGCTTCCAGCCGTAGTGCTCGTCCGGAGCGCGCTCGAGCACGCGGCGAGTGGTGGCGATCTCGTGGTCGAGGTCGCCGAGGATGGCTTGCTTCAAGGGGGTCGTCATCGTGCAGGTCCTCGTGTTGTCGAAAGAATCGTCGACCGTCATCTTATCTTCGTCCCGCAGGGACGGTGGAATGATAGCCAGTGATTTCAATCACTGGTGAGGTCGGTCGACCGGTTACGCTCCGGAGCCTCCGCCAGTGATTGAAATCACTGGCTATCTTCCCATCGTCCCTGCGGGACGTAGAGGCCCCAGGCGGTGTCCCTCCTCCCGAGATCACATCTGCTACGATCCTCGCGAACACTCAAGCAGGAGAAAGCCATGAAACGGAAAGCATCCGCCGTCTGGAAGGGCGGCTTGAAAGACGGAGCAGGCACGATCTCGACCGCCAGCGGCGCCCTGGAGGACACGCAGTACTCCTTCGGCACCCGCTTCGAGAACGGCGTCGGCACGAATCCCGAAGAGCTCATCGGCGCGGCCCACGCCGGCTGCTTCGCGATGGCGCTCTCGGGTCAGCTCGGCAACGCCGGGATCACGGCGCAGTCGATCGAGGCGGCGGCGGCGGTCACCCTGGAGAAGACGGACGCCGGTTTCACGATCACCGCGGTGCACCTCGACGTGGTCGTCAAGGCGCCGGGAGCGGACCGCCAGGCCTTCGAGACCGCGGCCGGCAACGCCAAGAGCGGGTGTCCGGTGTCGCGCGTGCTCAACGCGCAGATCACGATGGACGCCAGGCTCGAGGCATAAGGACGCCGGCAGAGCGGGCCAGGGGGGATTACTCCTGGCGCAGGGCCGCCAGCGGATCCACCGCCGACGCCCGACGCGCCGGCCACCAGGCGGCGGCGAGGGCGGCGGCGACGAGCAGCGACGCCACGGCGGCGAAGGTCCCCGGATCGGCGGTCCCGACGCCGAAGAGGAATCCCTCGAGCAGACGTCCGGCCGCCAGCGCCCCCACGCCGCCGGCGACCACGCCGGCGAGCGCCAGCGTGAGGGCGCGGGCCAACACCAGGCGCCGCACGTCGCCGCCGCGGGCGCCCAGGGCGATGCGAATCCCCAGCTCGCGGCGGCGACGGCTCACCGCGTAGCCGAGCACGCTCGCCACTCCCACCACCGCCAGCACGAGACCGAGCAGACCCAGCGCGGCGGTGTTCAGCGTGCGGATGCGCTCGAGCACGAGGTACTCCCAGCGAAGCTGAGCGTGGTTTCGCACCCGCTCGAGCGTCAGCGCGGGATCGAGGCGCCGGAGCTCCTCGCGCAAGGGACCGACGACGGCGGTCGGATCGCCGTCGCCGCGCAGGACCAGGCTGAGGTAGGGCCGGTGACGCTGGACGGCCGAGAAGTAGACGATGGGCTGCGACGCGGCGCGGAACGAGTCCTGGATCGTGTCGCCCACCACCCCGACGACCTCGTACTCCGGCCCCGGGTCTTCGGGCCGGAACCGGTTCACCAGCACCGTCCGGCCGAGCGGATCCTCGCCCGGCCACAGCGACTCGGCCAGCGACCGGCTCACCACCACCACGCCGCGGCCCCCGGCCGCGTCGCGGCCGTCGAAGAGGCGGCCGGCGAGGACCGGGATGCCCAGGGTCTCGAAGAAACCGGCGTCGACGAAGTTGAGACGCGCCCCTCGCGTCTCGTCGGGCCGCTCGGGGAGCTCGAGGTCCACCGTCACGTCGAGCAGCACCGGCGGCACCAGCAGGGCCAGACCGGCGGACCGGACCCCCGGCAGCGCTTCGGCGCGGTCGACGAGCTCGCGGTAGAGCGCCCGGCCCGCCTCGGCCTCGTACTGACCGCGGTCGAGCGACACGCTCGCCGCCAGCAGCCGATCGCCGTCGAAGCCGGGGTCGGCGCTCCACACGTTCCACATGCTGCGGGCGAGCAGCGCCGTCGCCACCAGCAGCACCATCGACAGGGCGACCTGGGCCACCACCAGCAGGTCGCCGGCCGTCCACCGGCGGCCGCTGCCGGCGCCCGGGGCGCTCTTGATCGCCGTCACCAGGTCGGCGCGCAGGGTGCGCCAGGCGGGAGCCACGGTGCAGAGCACGGCGCACAGGCCGCAGGCCAGCAGGTTGAGCCCGAGCACGCGGTAGTCGAGGCGCATGTCGGCGGCGAAGTCGACGTCGCTGCCGAAGCTGAGGGCGACGAGTCGCCGCGACCACAAGGCGACGACCAATCCTGTCAACCCACCGGCCGCCGCCAGCACCAGGCTCTCGCCGAAGAGCTCGCGCGCCAGCCGGCGCCGGCCGGCGCCGAGGGCCGCGCGCACCGCCAGCTCGCGGCTGCGCCCGGTCGTGCGGGCGAGCAGCAGGTTGCCCACGTTGGCGCAGGTGATCAGCAGCAACACCGCCACCGCGGCCAGCAGCAAGCGCAGCGTCGGCAGCAGGTTGTGGCGGTCGAGCGGGTGCATGAGGGTGGCCGGCGCCACCGTCACCTCGCGTGGCCGGTCGTCGGGGAAGGGGTGCTCCGCGTCGAGGCCGGCGGCGATCAGGCTCAGCTCCTCCTGCGCCTGATCCGCGCCGACGCCGGGGCGCAGGCGGCCGAGGATGCCCGTGGCGCCGCGCGTCCGCTCGCCGAGGGACTCGCGAAAGCCGGGCGCGTGCTCGGCGGGAAACCAGAGGTCGACCCGGAAGCCCGCGAGGGTGCCGTCGAAGCCGTCGGCGGCCACGCCGACCACCGTGAACGGCCGGCCGTCGAGGCGCACGGCGGCGCCGAGCGCGTCGGCGCGGGCGCCGAAGAGCCGCTCCCACAGCCGGTGGCTGAGCACCACGACCGCTTCGCCCTCGCCGTCGCCCGCGGCCAGCACCCGTCCGGCCCGGGCGTCCACCCCGAGCACTTCGAAGTAGTCGGACGACACCTGGCCGGCGTTCACCAGCTCCGTCACCTCGCCGGTATCGAGGCCCACGTCGGCGGTGGTCTCGGCGGCGAGCCCGGAAAACGACGCCGACCGCGCCCGGTAGTCATGGTAGTCGGCCCAGGAGGTGCCGCCGAAGGCGCCGATCCACTCCACGTAGCTGCGGGTGTGGACGCTCACCACCTCCCGCGGACGCTCGATCGCCGGCCGCCGCCAGGCCGTGAGGTTCAGGAGATCGAAGAGCGTGGTGTTGGCGCCGATGCCGAGGCCGAGGGTGAGCACCACGACCAGGGTGAAACCCGGGCGACGGGCCAGGGAGCGGAGGGTGTGGCGCAGCTCGTTCATGGTCGCCGAATGGTAGCAGACGTGGGCCGTGGCGGCACGGGCCTGAAG
>DASWIG010000176.1:0-22587 GCA_036397835.1 Thermoanaerobaculia bacterium | reverse complement strand
AGATGTTCGGTCACGAGAAAGGTTCGTTCACCGGGGCCAACCGCCAGCACCTCGGATACTTCGAGCGGGCCAACGGCGGGACCTTGTTGCTCGATGAAGTGACGGAGATGCCGCTCGATCTCCAAGTGAAGCTGCTGCGCGTGCTGGAGACCGGAACCTTCATGCGGGTGGGCGCTCTGGAAACCCTGCACACCGACGTCAGGGTCATCGCGGCGACGAATCGCGATCCTGAACGCGCGGTCGCCGATGGGCGACTGCGGGAGGATCTGCTGTACCGGCTGAACATCTTTCCGATCGAAATGCCGCCGCTGCGCGAGCGCCGCGAGGACGTGCCGCTGCTGGTGCGCCATTTCGTCTCGCGTTTCGCCCGCGACCTCGGCAGCTCGCCCAAGCGCTTCGACCCCCTGGCCGTCGAGCAGCTCATGGAGTACGCCTGGCCGGGCAACGTGCGCGAGCTGCGCAACTTCGTGGAGCGCATGATGATCATGGTGCCGGGCGAGGAGATCAGCCTCAGCGACTTGCCGGACCCGATGCGCGGCGACGTGACCGAGAGCTTCCGCAACCTGCTCCTGGCCGACGAGTTCAAGTCGTTGCGCGACGCCCGCGCCGCCTTCGAGAAGCGCTACATCGAGCGCAAGCTGCGACAGTTCGGCTTCAACGTCAAGCGCGTCGCCAAGGCCCTCGACCTCGAGCGCAGCCACCTCTACCGCAAGCTCCGCGCCTACGGCATCGAGATCCTGCGCCCGGGGGCCGGGGACGACGGGTCCGGCGTGCTAGGGTCCGGCGGATGAGCGTCCTCGAAGGAGCCGACCATGCCGCAGCCACCGTCCACGCAACCCGAGAACGACCGCCTGACCATGAAGCGAGTCTCGCGGCGTGGCGACGGTGAGGACGTCTTGCGCGACGTCGCGATCCTCCAGCGCACGGTCAACCGCCTGCGGGGGTGTGGTCTGGTCCCGAAAGGTGTGTACCGTTTCAAATCCCACGAGGAAGCCGACGAATGGATGACGCGCCAGATCGCGGCGACCCACGCGCGCCGGAGCTTGAGGACCTCCTGAGCCTCTGCGCTGCACTTGGCCGCGAGAACGTCCGCTACGTCCTGATCGGTGGCTTCGCCGTCATCCTCCACGGCTGGGTCCGCGCGACCAAGGACATCGACCTTCTGGTCGACGTCTCGGAGTCCAACGTCCAGGCCCTCAAACGGGCCATGTCCGTCCTTCCCGACAACGCGATCGCCCTGATCGACGACGACGAGGTCGGCAGATACTCCGTCGTTCGGATCGCCGACGAGATCATCGTGGACCTCATGAAGGAGGCATGTGGGCTCGACTACCGAGCGGCTGTCGAAGCTGGGGTGGAGAGGACCACGATCGAAGGCGTCGAGATCCCGCTGGCCAGCAAGGACCTGCTGATCCGGACCAAGCAAACCGTGCGGGAAAGCGATGCGATGGACGTCCGTTTCCTGCGAATGAAAATCGAGGAAGAGGCGAGCCTGAGGGCCACCGACGCGCCCACTCGCCAGCTCGAAGAAAGCCGAGCCCCACGCGCGGCCTTGATCGCCGGCGCCACCGGTCTGATCGGAGGCTTCCTTCTGGACAAGCTCTTGAAGGACGACTTCTACCGCGACGTCCGGGCGCTCGTTCGCACTCCCTTCGACCGGCAGCACCCGAAGCTGACGGCCATCGTCGCCGACTTCGATCGGCTCGAAGGGAACGCCGAAGCTCTGCGAGTCGACGATGTCTTCTGCTGCCTGGGAACGACGATCAGGAAGGCCGGCTCTCAGGCCGGGTTCCGCAAAGTCGACCACGACTACGTCGTGAAAATCGCCCGCCTCGCCCGTGCCGCGGGCGCGCGCCGATTCCTTCTCGTCTCGTCGATCGGCGCCAACGCGGCGACGAGCAACTTCTATCTAAGCGTCAAGGGCGCTACCGAGGAGGCCGTGGAGGCCTGCGGCTTTCCCGAACTCCACGTCTTCCGGCCGAGTCTGCTGCTGGGACCGCGGCAGGAGAGCCGTCCCTGGGAACGGGTCGCAGCTCTCGTCGCGCGGTTCCTGGCTCCGCTTCTCGTGGGGGGGCTGCGCCGGTATCGTCCGATCGACGCGTCGATGGTTGCTTCGGCAATGGTGGAAGCGGCGAGAGCAGGGGCCGCCGGAAGGCTCTGCACGTTCGACGAGATCGTCCGGCTGGCTGAGCGGTGACGCCGGCTCGCGCCCGAGGAACGCCGCGATCCGCGCCTACGGCATCGAGATCCTGCGTCCGGGCGCTGGGGACGACGGTTCCGGCGTGCTAGGGTCCGAGGAATGAGCGTCCTCGACCACATCGGTCGCACCCCCCTCGTCAAGCTCGAGCGCGCGAGCCCGAATCCCGGCGTCGCGATCTGGGCCAAGCTCGAGCTCGCCAACCCGTCCGGCTCGCTCAAGGACCGCATCGCCCTCTACATGATCGAGCAGGCCGAGCAGCGCGGCGAGCTGCGTCCGGGCGTGACGATCATCGAGGCCACGAGCGGCAACACCGGCATCGCGCTGGGCATGGTGGCGGCGGTCAAGGGCTACAAGCTGAAGCTCTTCATGCTCGAGTCGAAGACGATCGAGCGCCGCAAGCTCCTGCGTCACTGGGGGGCCGACCTCGAGCTGACCACCAAGGACGACCCCGACAGCCACATCTGGGGCGCCCAGGCCCTGGCCGAGCGCGAGCCCGAGCGCGTCTACTACATCAATCAGAACGAGAACGAGGACAACGTCTGGGCGCACTACCACGGCACCGGCCGCGAGATCGCCGAGGAGCTCGACGGCCGAGTCGACGCCTTCGTGACCGGCTTCGGCACCGGCGGCAGCCTGGTGGGCGTGGGCCGTTACTTTCGCGACCAGGGCATCGACGCCGAGATCGTGGCGGTCGAGCCGGCGACGAGCAAGGAAGGGATCGACGGGCTGAAGTCGAGCGCGGAGAAATACCAGCCGAAGATCTACGACCGCTCCTTCATCACCGCGACCGAGACCGTCACCGGCCCCGAGGCGATCGCGGCCACGCGCGCCATCGCCAAGAAAGAGGGCATCCTCGCCGGCATCAGCTCGGGAGCGCAGCTCCTGGCGGCGCAGCGAGTGGCGTCGCGGATGGAGCGCGGCAACCTCGTGGTGCTCTTCTGCGATCGGGGGGAGCGGTACTTCTCGACGGACGTCTTCGCTTAGGGACGAAACCGCCGCGCTGGGCAGGGGCCAGTCGGGAGTGGCGGTCGGTCGCGGACATAGGGGGGATCTCCATTACTCGACGACGAAGCGGATCGAGGCCGCGTGCGGCTCGCCGGCGGCGCCGGTGGCTCTGCCGGTCAGGGTGTACTCGCCGGGCTTGAGGCCGCGGGTCTCCAGCCACGCCACCACCAGGTGTCCGTCGCCGGCCGCTTCGGGGGACGTCCATTTGAGCTTGACCTTGGGGACCGGGTTTCCCGCGGGCGAGGTCACCTCGCCGGTGAAGCCGCCGGCGAGGTTGAAGCTGCGCAGGAGGAACGGCGTCAGGCCCTTGGACGGCACGACGGGCCGGGCGGCCGGGATGAACGGGCGGCCGCCGGCCAGGAAGGGATAGGGGACGTCGTGGCGCCGGCGCTCGTCGTTCTCGCGGGCCAGCACCCAGCGCTCCGGGCTCTCGGGAAAGAGCGGCGGCAGCAGGACGCCCTCGGAGCTCTCCGGCGCCGGCACGCTGATCGCCCGGTGGGCGAGGGCGTGGCTGCCGCTCTGCCGGTCGCGCACCATCACCCGCGCCGTGTAACGGCCGGGAGGCAGGTCGAAGTGCCCCCAGTACCGCAGGCCGCCGGCGAGCAGGTCGGCGCGGATCTCGGCGAGCCGGCGCCCGAGGGCGTGGACGAAGAAGTCGGCGATCTCGCCCGTGGGCCGCGTGGCGTAGCCGTAGATCTCGAGGTCCAGGGTCTCGCGCGAGGCCGGCGCGCCGGCGAGCAGGAGGCGGCCGTCGATCTCGAGCAGCACGGGCACGTAGGCGCGGCCGGCGCGCACCGGGATGGCCGCCGTCAGCACGTGGAGCCCCAGGCCGGTGTCGGCCTCGTCGCCGAAGAGGATCCCGGCGGTCGCCAGCCGCCGCTCGACGGCGCTCGCCGGCTCCTCGCCGCCGGGCGCGAAGAAGCCGGCGCGATGGGCCACGCGGGCGCCGCGGGGCGCGTTCACGAGCTTGACCCGCAGGCGGTGGAAGGAGCCGTCGAGGTCGAGGTCCCGGGGCTCGTAGGTGAGCAGATAGGCCACGCCGGTCGCCTCCAGCGTCGCCTTCATCGCGTCTGCGAGGTTGAGGGAGCTGCGGAAGAACCGGCCGCCGGTGTCCTTGGCGAGGGCCACGAGGCTGTGCTCTCCGGTGCCTCGGGGCGCGCTCTCGTCGTCGATCTCGACGTCGGTGCGCAGGTCGCTGACGTCGACGGTGTGGATCGTGCAGCCGGCCTGGCGAAAGGCGGCGATGGCGTCCTCGAGCCGGTCCTGCTCCTGGGTGTGGCCGAACATGGCGTCGGCGTCGCCGATGCGGTCGGCCCTGAGGTTGACGAGCCGCCGGAACGGCAGGAAGTCGTTCTCGCCCGCCAGGGCCGCGCTGGGGATGCCCTCGGAGAGGAAGACGATCAGCTTGTCGCCATCGACCTTGGCGAGCAGCCGCGCCAGGTTCTCGAAGTGGCCCGTGAAAGCGCCGATGGGATCGCTCTGGAGCGTTCTTTCCGCGGCGTGGACCTTGCGCAGCTCGTCGAGCACCCGCTGCTCGATGCCCTTTATGCCGCCGCGCCGGCGGCCGAGCACGAGGCCGAGCGGATCGGGCCGAGCCTCGACCAGGTCCGGCACGCCAAGGGTCGACAGCGCCAGGTCGAGCTGGTCGCGGTCGGAGGTGTAGCCGATCAGCAGGGTCACCCCCTGGATGGAGGTGTAGGTGGCCACGGCGGCGAGGTCGGTGGGGTGGAGCCGGACCACCAGCTCGCGCGCCGCCTGGCGCGCCGCCAGGACCGATTCGGGCTTGGTGAAGGCCAGGTCGAGGAGGATCAGGAAGTGTCGCCGGGCCGCGGCCGGCAGAGTCGTGGCCGCGGCGCGCCGGTCGACGAGAGCGAAGTCCCGGATCTCCTGCTTGCTCCTGCCGTCGTAGAGCTCGAAGGAAGCGGCGGTGAGGCCCGTGACCGGCTTGCCGTCAACGGTGACGGTGACCGGGACCTCGACCGCCACGACCGACGTCGTCTCGGAGAACGCGCCGCGCTGGGCGCCGGCGGCTGAGAAGACGGCGAGCACCGCGAGGGCCACTGCGAGGGCCCATGCTGCGCGAGGCGAGACTGACGGCTGCGGCAAGGCGTGCTCCTCCTGGAAAGGTGAAGCAGAAACGGGCGGCATCGCGGCTGCCCGGCGACACGCAGATTGGCGTGGCGATCCCTCTCAGTATCTCATGGCTCTCATGGCACGACGAAACGGATCGAGGACGAATTGGGGCCCGCCACGCCCGTGACCGTGCCCACCAGGGTGTATTCGCCGCTCTTCAGGCCGTTGGTCTCGAGCTGCGCCACGACCGAGTAGACGCCGCCGTTCTTCGTCGGCTCGGCCCACGTGAGCTCGGCGCCCTTGACCGCGGCGCCTTCGGCCGAGAGCACCTCGCCGGTGAGCTCGACGCCGGCGCCGAGGTTGAGACCCTGGAGGTAGAACGGCGTCGCGCCCCTGGCCGGCACCACCGGCCGCGCCGCGGGGATGTAGGGCTGGCCGCTGGCCATGAAGGGATAGGGCACGTCGCGCTGGCGTTCCTCGCCTTCGCGCACCAGCACCCACTTGCCCGGGGCCTCGGGGAACATCGGCGGCAGGAGCACGGAGAGGCCGTCGTCGGCGGCCGGCACGCTCACGCGCTGGCGCTGCAGCGAGTGGCGGCCGTCGCGCCGGTCGCGCACCATGATCCGCGCCACGTATTCGCCCGGCGGCAGGTCGAAGTGGCCCCAGTATTTGAGACCGCTCTGCTTCAGGGCGCCGCCCACCTGGCCGAGGTCGAGCCCCAGGTTCTGGACGAAGAAGTCGTGGACGCGCCCGCCCTCGACGTCGGTGGCGTAGCCGTAGATCTCGAGCTCGAGGGCGCCGTCGGCGCGGCCGGCGAGAAGGCTTTCGCCGCCGACCTCGAGCACCACCGGCACGTAGGCTTTCTGGCCGGCGACGGGAAAAGCCGCCGCCAGCACCGCGAGGTTGATCGGGCCGCCGTCCTCGTCGCTCATGACGATCTCCGCGGTCTCCCAGCGGCGCTCGAAGGCGTTGCGCTCCTCGAAGGGCTTGGGCGCGTAGTAGCCGGCGCGGTGCGAGGCGCGGGCGCCCCGCGGCGCCTCGACGAGCTTGACGCGCAGCTTGTGGTACTCGCCGTCGAGCTTCAGGTTCTGGGGCTGGAAGGCGAGCAGGTAGGTCACGCTGGTGCGCTGGAGCACCTTCGTCATGGCCTCGCCGAGGTCGTTGAAGTTGCGGTAGAACTCGCCGCCGGTGTCCTTGGACATGGAGACCATGCTCTCCTCGCCGGCCTGGCGGCCGCGGACCTCGTTGAGCGCCCGCAGGCCGCCGATGTCGACCGCCTGGATCGCGCAGCCGGCGCGGCGGAAGCCCTCGACCACGTCCTCGAGCTGGTTCTGGGCCTGGGTGGCGCCGAAGAAGGTGTCGCCCACCATCTCTTCGGTGTCGGCCACGCTCAGGCCGGCGCGGGCCTGCGTCTGCTCGACGGAACGCTCCTCGCCCACCAGCAGGTCGTTGGGGATGCCCTCGGAGAAGTAGACGAGGTGCTTGCGGCCGTCGATCGACGCCATCAGGTTGGCGAGCGCCTCGAGGTTGCCGGTGAAGGCGCTGACCTTGTTGAGCTGGGCGCTGCGCTCGGCGGAGGTGATGCGGCTCACCGCCTCGATGATCCGCTCGTTGGCGATTTCCTGGATGGCGTCGCCCGCCGCGCCGCCGAGGTCGGCGGCGGCGTCGTCGACCTCGTTCTGCCGGATGAAGTCCTGGACGTTGCCGAAGACGAGGCCGAGCGGATCGGGCGTGCGCTCCACGAGCTCGGGCACGCCGAGGGTCTCGATCGCCAGCTCGATCTGGCGGCGGTCGGAGGTGAAGCCGAGCAACAGCTCGGCGCCGCGGGTCGAGGTGTAGACCGCCACTCCGGCGAGGTCGGTGGGATGGAGCTGGTCGACGAGGTCGCGCGCCGCCCGCCGCGCCTTGACGATCGACTCCGGCTCCGAGAACGCCATGTCGAAGAGCATCATGAAGTGGCGTCGCGCCGCGATCGGCATCGGCTCCGCGAGCGGATCGAAGCTCTCGGCGCGCTGCAGGTCGATGACCTCGAAGCCGATGATCTTCTGCTGCTGCTTGCCGTCGTAGATCTCGAAGTTGGCGGCCGTGAGGTCAGCCACCGGCTCGCCGTCGCGGACGACGGTGACCGGGACCTCCACCACCACCACCGACGTGGTGTCGGCGAAGGTCTTCTTGTCCTTCTGGGCGGCGGCCGGCAGGGCGGCGAGGACCAGGGCGAGCGTCGCGGGGACCAGGACGCGGGGTTTCACGAGGCGCAGGGCCGAGGGTTTCGTGGTCATGGTGGTGCTCCTGATGCTCCTTCGCGGAGGATCGTCAAGGATGGGTGACGGTGATTGTAGCGCATGTCGGTCCGGGTCGTCTGCGGTTCGTCCCGTTAGAGGGGCGTTCACGCCCTCAACCCTCGCTTACCGCTCCCAATGAAGCTGACCAGAGCTCGGATCGAGCGCCAGCACCGGGGAGTAGGTGCGCCACCGCTCCGGCGAGCGGTAGGCGACGACGGCGCGCAACGGCGCCGCCAACGCCAGCGGAGCCTCGCCCGCGGCGGCGATCGGCACCGGGGCGCTGACCTCCGGGACGGCGCCGCCGGTGACCAGCAGGAGCTCGTAGCGGCCGTCGGCATAGGGACCGAGCCGCCACGCCAGACGGCCGCGGGCCCGGTCGTAGCGCAGCTCCGCCGAGAGCTCGCGCTCCACCGCGCAGGTCGGCGCCTCCGACGGCGTGGCGACGGCCGCGATACGGCCGCCGGCGTCGTGCCAGAACGGCGTCTCGGGGAAGGCGCCCGCGCAGTAGCAGACGTCGCCGCAGAAGCCGGGTCCCGCCGCCTCCGTGCGCAGCTCGCGGACGCAGGCGAGGTACTTCGGATCGTCGAGACGGCTGAGCAGCACGCCGCCGTCGGCGGACGCGAGCACGAAAGCGCCCTCGGCGCGGTGGCGCTCCACGGCCTCGCCGTGGCGCCGCCAGAACGCCGAGCCGGCGAGCGCATGGAGCGCGAAGACGAGCAGCGCCAGCCCCAGCGCGGCACGCGCCATGGGCCGCCCACGCTCGAGAGCCGCGCCCACGACCACGGCGGCGCCCAGGGCCGGCAGCAGGAAGTGGCGCGGCGCCAGCTCGCCGGCCACCGGCGCCAGCGGCAAGGCGAGCGCCGCGACCGCCGCGGCGCCGAAGGAGAGCCAGCGCCGCGACCGCCGCAATACCGACGCCAGGGCGAGCGCCGCGACGATCGCCGCCACGGCGACCTGCCAGCCGCTGCCGAGGCCCAGGACCGCCGGCACGTCCGACATCGTCCGTCCCCCGGGCTTCGCCGCGTAGCCCGAGAGACTGTTCGCCCAGCCCAGCATCCACAGCCGCCAGGGGACGTAGAGCGCCGCCACCGCGGCGAACGGCGCGGCGCAGCGCCAGCGCGTGCGGAGGTCGCCGGCCGGCACCAGCGGCAGCAGGACCGCGAGCGGCACGAACACCTCCTTCGCCATCGCCGCCAGCAGGTAGAGAACGGCGCCCGCCACCGCCGGACCGGAACGTCGCGCCCTGACCGCCCGCGCGTAGAGCGCGAGCGCGCCCAGGAAGAAGATCGTCCCTTCCAGGTAATGGCGGTTCATGAGCTGCTGCGCGACCGCGCAGGCCGGCGTCGAGACGGCGAAGAGCGACGCCGCCAGCGCGCTCGTCCACGGCGCCAGGCCGGCCGCCCGCAGCAGCGCCGCCAGGCCGGCCAGCAGCAGGGCGAAGGCGAGGAGCTGGTGGGCGTAGAAGGCCGCCGGCGCCAGGCCGAAGAGCGCCGCGTCGGTACCGAGCGAGAGGACCGTCCACGGCATGAGCACGCTGCCCGAGAGGGCGCGCCAGGTCTCCGGGTGCCAGAAGTGGGGGCCGATCCCACGGCCGGCCGCGGCCAGCAGGCAAGGGTCGTCGTGGACCCACCAGGAGCCGAGGGCCTGCGCGTTGAGGGCCGCGAAGCAGAGCAGCGGCGCGGCCACGGCGAGCGCCCACGCCGTCCGCCCGGCGAGGGTCGGGACGAGCGCCAGGGCGAGCAGCGCGGCGGCGGCGGCGGCAAGCGCCAGCTCGCGGGCGGGCGGCCGGCTCACCAGGCGCGACGTCCACGGCGCCGGCCTCCATTCGCGCTCGAGCACCAGCCGGGGATCGGCGCCGAGCGCGCGCCAGCCGTCCGCCTCGGGGCGCAGCTCCGCCGCCTTCCACGCCGCCAGCTCGGCGGCGGCGAAGCGCTCGCGGCGGCCGTCGAAGGCCACCGTGACGGCATGGATCGCGAAGCGCCCGGGGCCGTCGGCGGGATCGAGACGCAGGGCGCGGACGGCGCCGCGCGGCCGCAGCGTCAGCAGGTACGCCGCGACCTGTCCGTTGCCGACGACCGGGGCGTGGTCGGAGAGCCCCTGGCGGAAGCCACGGCCGTCGTCGGCGAAGAGCTGCAGGCGTCCGGTGACCTCGCTCGCCATCTCCACCTCGACCTCGAGGCGCGGCGACGCCAGCAGCGTCCGCACGGCCACGACCCAGACCGCCAGCAGGAGGAGGCCCGCCAGAAGACGTCGACCCGTCATGCCGTGGCGACCACCTTCACCTGCTCCAGGGGACGGAAAGGCTCGCGTCCGCCCCGCAGGACGAGCGGTAGGAGCCGCCGCCGCCAGCCCGGGGACAGCAGGCCGAGGACGCCTTCGAGCGCCGCGTACGGGGCGACCGAGACGGGCCGCGGCGTCCCGCCGAGACGCAGCGCCGCGACGCGGCGGAAGCCGGCGCGGCGCAGCAGCCGCGCCAGCTCGCCGTGGGTGTACTCGCGCAGGTGGAGGCCGGCGGGCGCGTCGTCGAAGCTGCGCGAGACGTCGTGGGGCCCCCACAGCCGGTTGGGCGTCACGCACAGGTAGCGTCCGCCCGGACGCAGCACCCGGCGCACCTGCGCGGCATGGACGGGCGCGTCGTCCGGGTGCAGGTGCTCGAGGAAGTGGCAACTGTAGGCCACGTCGACGCCGGCGTCGCCCAGGGGCAGCTCGAGCGAGCCGGAGAGGACGAGCTCGAAATTCGCGGGACGATCGCGGGGAACCCGCGCGGCCGATGCCTCGACGGCCACGACGCGGCGCACCCGCGCGGCCACCTCGAGGGCCAGGGCGCCGTCGCCGGCGCCGATCTCGAGGAAGACGGACTCGGGCGTCAGCAAGGGCTCCAGGGCTCGCCCCTCGAGCGCCGCCACCTGCCGCCGCGACTCCGGGTCGAGCTTCGGCAGGTCCACGCGTCGAAACAACTCGTCGTAGACCTCGCCGTAAAGGGTCCGGCGCTCTTGCGTCGTGGCGCGGCGCAGGCGGTCGGCGAGCGACTTCTCGATCTCGTAATGGCGGCGCAGGTCCTCGCGGCTGCGCGTCTCGGTGGGCGGCACGGGCCAGGGCATGGCGTCAATCGCGGACGGCGTCACTCTCGGAGATGGTACAGGTGAAAGGTCGCCGCCACGTAGCCGTGGTCGTCGCCGCGCGCCACGATCTCGTGCCACGCGGGCGTCCAGGCCGCCGCCAGGCCGGCGAGCGAGGCGTGGCCGCTTACGTCCTCGGGCCGGGCGCGAGGGATCGCCCGCAGGTACTGCTCCGCCGTCACGTTGACGGCGTACCAGCCGCTTTCCGGAGGGGAGCCCGGCGTCACCGCGACGGCGGTTGGCAGGTAGGCCCGGACCTCCTTCTCGTCGACCAGCGGATAGAGCACGTGAAGCCGCCCGATGCCGCGGCGGTCGGCGGCCGCGGCCAGCGCCAGGAAGTTCTGATGGTAGTCGGCGTCGCCGGCGGACAGCGCGAAGCGCGTGGGGTTGAGGGCGCCGAGCCACCACGTATTCGTGGCGCTCATCCACAGCGGCGCCAGCGCCACCGCCTCGAAGGCCAGCGCGCCCACGAGCGCCGCCGCGCGCCAGCGTCGCCGCGCCGCCCACCACGCCGCCGGCAGGTAGAGGAGCGGCAGCACCGGCAGCAGGTGCCGCACCCCCAGGTTGTAGCTCGAGGTGAGCGCCACACCCAGATAAACGGCCACGGTCACGCCCAACACCGCGAACCTGGGCTCCCGTAGGGTGGGCACCGCCCACCGTCTTCGCCGCCCCAACGCGATGACCGCCGCCAGGCTCGCCGCCAGGACGACGAGCGGCGTCTTCACCAGCAGCACGGCCGGGAAGTACCACCAGCGTCCCTCCGAGGCGAGGGTGCCGAAGGCGTAGGTCGGATAGACGCCGATCGAATTCTGGACGCGGATCCCGACGAGCCCGGTGAGCCACTGCGCCAGGCTGGGCGCGACGCGTTCGACCGCCAGCAGCGGCTCTTCGTAGGGCTCCATGCGCGCGCCGACGATCAGGGCCTCGCCGCGGCAGTAGCGGACGATCGCGTCGCGTCCGGCCGCGGGGTCGTAGTCGAAGTTGGCCACGGCGTAGGTCGTCCACGGCAGGACGAGCGCCGCCAGCCCCGCCGCCGCGAGGTCACGCAGCCGCCTGCCGCGGCCCAGGACGACGGCGAGGACGACGGGGGGAAGCGCCAGCACGCCGGAGTGCTTGGCGGCGATCGCCAGTCCGAGCCCCAGGCCGAGTGCGAGGGCCGCGACGAGACCGGGCGCTTTCAGGTAGCGCAACGCCGCCGCCACGGTGACGGCGAAGCCCAGGGCCGCCGCGGCGTCCGTCTGCAGGATCGGGAGATACGGCAGCGACGAGATCGAGAGCCCCATCACCAGCGCCAGCACGACCCCGGTCCCGCGTCCCCCTGCCTCGCGGCCAAGGGCGAAGCAGAGGAGCAGGAAGGGAAGACCGAAGGCGGCGAGCACCAGGAGACGCGAACGCCAGCGGACGCGATCGAGCCGTTCGGGATCGTCGAAGACGCGGAGGCTCGCCTCGAGTACTCCGTCGACGGTGAGCGGCGGCGCCAGCGTCGTCTCGCCGAGCAGCGGCAGGGCCGCCACCAGCTTCACCAGCGGCGGGTGCTCGAGGTTGAGGACGTTCCGGCCGTAGCGCAGGGCCTGGTGACCGGCGAGCAGGTGGTAGGGCGCGTCGCCGACGAGGGACTGCCGGGCCACCGCCGTCAACTGGAGGCCCAGCACCAGCAGGAGTGCCGCGACGGCGCCGAAGCGGAGAAGCCGATGGGAGGCGCTCGGTGTCATGGGAATCTGCGAATCTGCGGCAAGCCCAGGACGTTTATAGCATGCCGCGGGCGCGGATCCGCTGGACGTGAGTCATGGCGGAACCGGACCACGTGCTAGGGTTCACGACGTCATGGGACCGGCAATGCTCGCGACTTTCGCTGCCGAAAAGCTGTCGCTCGATGAGTGGGCGATCGAGTGCTCGCAACGCAGCCAGAGTGGTGGGACCCCCTCTTGGACTTCAACGTAAACTCTGCGGAAAGCTGGATCGGCCTCCTGGGGGTACTCCTCACGGCCTACGGCCTCGTGCAATCCCGGGGCCGGCTGGCGGATCCCGCGTTTTCCAGCCGGTTGTGGCTCCGCGTAGGGCTGGTGTTGCTGGTACTCCTGAGCACCTACCTGGCCTTTCGGGTACCCCGCTTCGAGATGTGGGCAACCTTGATCGCGGGAGGTGTGGTTGCCGTGGTGCTCACAGCCCTCGACTTCCTGCCCACCTGGCTCGCGAGCCGAAGGGCGCAACAACTCGCCGAGCAAGGGCTCAGCGGCACTCTCGCCGACGCCGGCTCTTTCCGTCTCGTTCCGTATAGCTCCAGTGCGCGCGACCGCAAGGCCTACCAACGGCCCGATGGCGTCCAGAAGAAAGTGCTCGAGTGGATCGTCGCGGCGCCGTCACCTCTGCTCTTCCTCACGGGCCGTTCCGGCTCGGGGAAGAGCTCCCTCCTGGCGGCTTACGTCTTGCCGGCTTTGAAGCGCCGTCAGAAGGAGCCTTGGGCTACGGTGCTTGTGCGTGCCTACGACGATCCGGCCGCGGAGATGGCGGCGGCCCTCCGCCGGCCTGGAGTCGTCTGGGAGTTGGGGAGCGTACCCGAGGTTCTCGAGGCAAGACCAGTGCTCGAGCTGGCCTGCTCGCACCTGGCTGCGAGGTCGCCATCACAACGGCTTCTGATCGTGATCGATCAGTTCGAAGAGTTTCTTACTCTCTGCCGCGAGACGCAACGAACGGCGCTGGAGTCCATTCTGCGCTCAGTGGTAGAGAGCCCGATTCCGGGCCTGACAGTGCTCCTGGCCCTCCGCAGCGACTATCTCGGCCGGCTGGAAGATCTGAGACTGCCGCGCATTCGCGAGGGCGGCCTCGACAATTGGGTAGAGATTTCCGCGTTTTCGGAAGCCCAGGGGCGGGAGCTCTTGACTCGGTCCGGCTTGGAGATCGGACCCGAGCTTCTCGATGACGTCCTGCAGGAGGCGACGGAGATCGAGGAGACTCCTGGTCTGGTACGACCGATCACCCTGAACCTCATGGGCATCATCATGGATCGTTCCGTGGGCAGACTTCCCCGCGGCTTCCGCGCCCACGGTCTGATCGCCGGCTACCTGAAGGAAGTGGCAGCTTCGCCGAACCTGTGGCCGGCGACACCTCAGATCCTGCGATCCATGCTGCCCCGGGAGGGAGCGCGCCAGCCTCGCACGGTGGCGGAGATGGCGAGAGCGACGGGGCTCAGGACGAGCGCCGTAAGGGGCATTCTGCTGCGGCTGGGGAACCGAGGCCTGGTGCGGAGCCTCGATGCCCGGAGTGAGATTTGGGAGATCTCCCACGATTTCCTGGCACGCCCCCTTCGTGCACTGCTGGCGCAGTGGGAGATGGGCTTCTGGCGCCGGCTGCGCCCGTGGCTCGCCCCAGCGATGCTGGGGATTTGGCTGGTGGCGACGCTCTACGCATTGCCGGCGGTCCGAACATCGCTGATCCTGCACAAAATCGGACCGTTGGGAGCTCAGGTAACTCGCGGCGACGACCTGGCCTTGAGGGTTGAGGTGAGACAACAACCCCTGGACTTGGCAGCCCTCGTTCGATGGCTGCGATGGGAAGAAAATCCCATCGACCTCGACGTCGCCGCCCACTTCTTTGCGGATCGACCTCGCGAGGACGTAGCGGACCTCGGCGCCCTGCGGCACCTGCGGCAACTGCGGTCCCTGGACATCGGCTACACCGATGTCGTCGACCTGACCCCCCTAAGCTCCCTCGACCGACTGGTGAAGTTGGACCTCTTCCGGTCGAAAGTTACGGATCTCACCCCCTTGAGCTCGCTGACGCAGCTTGAAGAGCTGAGCCTGCTCAGAGCGAAAGCCGTGGATCTGAGGCCGCTCGCCACGCTCATCAACCTGAAGTCTCTCAATCTGCATCAGACGGAGGTGAGCGACATAACGCCTTTGTGCCATCTGAAGAGCCTGCGGGAGCTCTATCTCGGCGAGACGAAGGTTTCCGATCTGGAAGCCCTGCGCCATTTGGACCAACTCGAAGACCTCTACCTATCCGATACACAGGTCACGAACCTGGAGCCCCTCGGAAGCCTTCCTCGGCTAGAAACGCTCAGCCTTGAATGGACGCCGGTCTCCGACCTTCAGCCACTGAGTTCCCTGCCTCGGCTCCGCTCTCTTAGCCTAGTTGACACTCACGTTATAGACCTATCGCCCTTGATGAGCCTTCCTCGCCTGGAGAGTGTGGATCTTGGGTTCGAAGCGCCCCCGTCACTCAAGGCCCAGGCCGAGCAGTTGAAGCAACGGAAACCGAATCTGGATATTCGCTAGCCCCGGGGGAATCTCGTTGCTCCATTTCGACATCGCCTCCGCGGAAAGCTGGCTTGGGCTTCTCGGAACGGCCTTGACGGCCTATGGCCTGCTCCAGATCCGGGGGAATCTGGCCAATCCCGGCCATTCGAGCCGGATCCTCGTCCGCGGCGGTCTTGTGCTCTTGACCATGGTGAGCACCTACGGGGCGCTTCGCGCACCGCGCTTCGAGATCTGGGCCGCTCTGGTGGCTGCGGCCACCGCGGCAGGCTTGATCGCCGCCTTCGACGTCCTGCCCACTTGGCTCGCAAGACGAAGAGCGGCCCGGCTGGCTCGAAGGGCTCTCGCCGGCACCCTCAAGGACCCGGGGTACTTTCGCCTCACGCCCTACGACTCGAGCGCTCGGGACCAGAAAGCTTACCGCCGGCCCGACGGTGGCCCGGGGAGGGTGTTGGATTGGATTCTCGAGTCCCGCTCTCCTCTGCTATTCCTGACCGGGAGGTCCGGTACGGGCAAGAGCTCTCTTCTGGCGGCCTCCGTCCTGCCCGCTCTGGAACGAAAGCGCCAGGAACCTTGGACCGTCGTCACGGTGCGGGCCTACGCGGATCCCCTGCGGGAGGTGATCGCGGGTCTCAAGAGACCTGGCTCAGTCTGGGAGCACGGTCAGGTACCGGACCAGGAAGAAGCGCGGGCCCTCCTGGAACTGGCTTGTATCCACCTCCGGGCAAAGCGGTCCCCACGGCGGTTGCTGATCGTGGTCGATCAATTCGAGGAATTCGTGATCTTCCACGAGGAGAGACAGAGGAAGGAGCTCGAGATTCTCCTGCGGACTTTGGTGGATCGCCCCGTTCCGGGGCTGACCGTGATGCTGGTCCTGCGCAGCGACTATCTGGCCTCGTTGGAAGAGCTCGAATTGCCGAGGATTCGTGGCGGCGGCCGCGACAATTGGGTGGAGATTGAGGCGTTCACGGAGAAAGCGAGCCGAGAGTTCTTGAGCCGGTCCGGTTTGAAAATCGGCGAAGGCTTACTGGAGGACATTCTCCGAGAGGCCGCGGAGTTGGAAGAAGCGGATGATCTTGTGCGGCCCATCACCCTCAACTTCATGGGGACGATTCTCGATCGCTCTGCCGCGGGACGTCCCCGGCGGCTGCGCGCTCGGCGCTTGTTCCGCTCGTACCTTCAAGAAGCGATCGCTTCGCGCGACGTCCGCGAAATCGCGCCCCAGGTCCTGCAGCATATGCTCACTCCGGTAGGCACCAAGCAACCCCGCACCGTCGAGGAGCTCGTCGCGCGGACCGACCTTTCGCGGGGGACAGTCCGCGGATGCATGCTCCAGCTCGGGAACAAGGGCCTAGTCCGCTGCCTGGACGCGAAGCGGGACGCCTGGGAGATCTCCCATGATTTTCTGGCGCCTCAGTTGGCCGTCGCGGTCAAGCGGTCGAGGATGGGTGTATGGCACCGGCTGCGTCCCTGGATGGCACCGGCGGCGCTGACGGCGTGGCTCCTGACTTCCTGGATCGGCATCCCATTGGCCCTGGAATCTCTTGTGCTGCGCCAGATATGGTCGTTGGGCGGCGAAGTACAGCATCGCCACGACGGGCTCCACATCGAGATGAAGAACCGGGGAGTCGATCTGGGGACCCTGGCCAGGTGGCTTCGCTGGGAGAAAAACCTCCGCGCCCTGGACCTCTCCTTCGTCGATGCCGAGGATCTCGGGCCCCTCTCCTTCCTGACTCAACTCGAAACCTTGAGCCTCTACGACATGAAAGTGAGCGATCTCAGGCCCCTGAGCGGTTTGACCGGCCTACGATCCCTGGACCTCTCGTATACGCCGGTAAGCGACCTCGAGCCACTGCGCCCGCTCCGGAACCTGAAGAAGCTCGACCTCTCGGCCACCAAGGTGGAGCACCTGGAGCCGCTCGCCGCACTCGATGCGCTTGAGAGTCTCATTCTCGACGAGACTCCGATCGCGGATCTCACGTCGCTACCGACTGTTTCGAGTCTCAAGAATCTGAGTATCGCCTCCACCAAGATACGCGATTTGGAGCCGCTGCGCCGGTTGAACAAGCTCCAGCTCCTCAATCTCTCGAAGACCCCGGTGAAAGATTTCGAAGTCCTCCGCTCCCTGACCCAACTCCGGGGCCTCTCCCTGAACGGTGTCCAGGTCGGCGACTTGCGCCCGTTGGAGAAGCTCTTTCTGCTGACGGTGCTGAACGTCTCCGAGACCCCCGTCAGCGACCTGCACCCGCTGGAGAAGCTCTTTCTGCTCACGACGCTCGACATTTCGCAGACCGCGGTGACGGATCTCGATCCCCTCACCTCGCTGCCTCATCTCGACCATCTCATCGTGGGTGGGGGCGGAGGATCGTTAACGGATCTATATCTGAGACTGCAGGTACCAGCCTTGCGCGCCGACCTGGACCACGAGTTGACCGTGGAATGGCGGCGCTGACTCCCGCAACCCACGGGTCTCAGACGTTCTCAGCGTCCGAACGGCTACCGGTACGGCGTACCTGTCCGCTCAGCCCCGGCGTTCCCTCCGCGCCTCCTTGAGCTCTTGATAACGCCGCCGCCGATGCCACCGCCGCCGCAGCGACGGATAGCCGATCAGGACGTTGAACGCCGCGAACGCCGAGAGGTACCAGGCGCCGATCCACCAGCGCTCCGCCGCATCGGAGGCCTCGACGAGCGAGGAGATGAAGAAGGTGTGGACGAGGGTCGACGGGATGATGCCCAGCAGGCTCGTGGTCAGGAAGAGCGGCGCCTTGACGCCGGCCAGAGCGGCGCCGAAGTTGATCACCGGGAACGGGAACGGCAGGAAGCGGCATTGCACCAGCGGCCAGAAGCCGCTGCGCTCGAACACGCGCTCGACCCGCCGCAGCCGCCCGCGGGTGACGTGGACCACGAAGTCGCGGCCCAGCGCCCGCGCCAGGTAGTAGCTGGTGGCCGCTCCCAGGAGCAGCCCGGTCACGTTGTAGATCGAACCGGCGACCAAACCGAAGACCACCGCGCCGGCCACCACGTAGGGCGTCATCGGGATGCCGAGCGGCGCCGTGAACGCGTAGAGCGCGATCAGCAGCAACGGCGCCCACCACGAATCGCGCAGCGCCGCGAACATGGCCACCATCCTCTCCCTGGTGATCAGATCGGCGAGCGGCGTGAAGCGCAGCGCAGCGAAGGCGAGCGCGATCAGGAGCACGAGGAGCCCCGCGCGCCACAGCATCGCCCGGCGGGCGGGCGACGCGGCGGGGAGGGCTTCTTGGGGGCGCAAGGAGGACCGCCCCCGGAATCAGTTGTCGGATTTGCCGTCGAGAGTCAGGAACTCCCGCAGGTGACGCACCAGCACGTCCTGGGACTTGGGATCCATGAAGTTGAGCCGCAGCTCGTTGATCACCTTGACCTCGGCGTCGAGCCACTCTTCCCAGCACGCGGCGCAGACCCGGGCGCGGATCTCCTCGCCGAGCTCGCCGCCGTAGGTGACGCCCGTGGCGGCGGCCGCGGTCTTGCCGCAGCGGGCGCATTCGACGTTGGCGGCTTCAGTCATGGCTCAGATCTCGCCGGTACCCCTCACTCTACACCCTTGGCCGCCGCCTGCAGTTCTCCCCCCTCGTTCCCCCCAGGGGGACGCTGCAGGGAGCGGAAGTAGCCCACGGTCTCGGCGAGGCCGTCGGCGAGCGTCACCCGCGGCTCCCAGCCGAGCTCGCGGCGCGCCACGGTGATGTCGGGGCGGCGGGTCTTGGGGTCGTCCTGGGGCAGGGGCCGGTGGACGATCTCGCTGCGGCTGCCGGTGAGCTCGAGGATGCGCCGCGCGAACTCGAGGATCGTCATCTCGTGCGGGTTGCCGACGTTGGTGGGCTCGCCGCGGTCCGACCTCAGCAGGCGGTAGATGCCCTCGATCAGGTCCGAGACGTAGCAGAACGAGCGCGTCTGCCGGCCGTCGCCGAAGACGGTGAGCGGCTCGCCGGCCAGCGCCTGCTGGATGAACGAGGGCACCACCCGGCCGTCGCGCGGCCGCATGCGCGGGCCGTAAGTGTTGAAGATGCGCACGATGCGGGTCTCGATGCCGTGCACCCGGTGGTAGGCCATCACCATGGCCTCGGCGAAACGCTTGGCCTCGTCGTAGACGCCGCGCGGACCCACCGGGTTGACGTTGCCCCAGTAGCTCTCGGGCTGCGGGTGCACCAGCGGATCGCCGTAGACCTCCGAGGTCGAGGCGAGCAGGTAGCGGGCACCCTTGGCCTTGGCCAGGCCGAGGGTGTTGTGGGTGCCCAGCGAGCCCACCTTGAGGGTCTGGATCGGCAGCTCCAGGTAGTCGATGGGGCTCGCCGGCGACGCGAAGTGGAGCACGTAGTCCACCTCGCCGGGGACCTCGAAGGACACGGTCACGTCGTGCTCGACGAGCTGGAAGTCGCCGCGGCCGTCGAGGTGGGCGACGTTCCTGCGGTTGCCGGTCAGGAAGTTGTCGACGCAGATCACCCGATGGCCGGCCGCGAGCAGCCGGTCGCAGAGGTGCGAGCCGAGGAAGCCGGCCCCTCCGGTGACCAGCGCGGTCGTCATGCCGGGCGCCCTTCGCGGCGGCCCACGGAGACGTAGCGGAAGCCGTGGGCGGCCATCTTGTCGGGCTCGTAGAGGTTGCGGAAGTCGAGCACGAGGGGCGACGCGAGCGCCGCCCTGAGCTGACCGAGATCGAGGGCGCGAAACTGGTTCCACTCGGTCAGGATCACCACCGCGTCGGCCCCGGCGGCGGCGGCGTAGGCGCTCTCGCAGTAGTCGACGCCGGGGTATTCGGCGCGGCACGCTTCCATGGCCTCGGGATCGTAGGCGCGCACGCGGGCGCCCGCGGCCAGCAGACCGTCGAGGATCGACAGCGCCGGCGACTCGCGGATGTCGTCGGTGTCGGGCTTGAAGGAGAGGCCGAGCACCGCCACGGTCTTGCCGTCGAGGCCGCCGAGGGCGTCGCGGACTTTCCCGAGCATGCGGGTCTTGGTGGCCTCGTTGGCCGCCAGCACCGCCTCGATGATGCGGAAGCTCAGCCCCTTCTGCCGCGCGAGCTGCGCCACCGCCCGGGTGTCCTTGGGGAAGCAGGAGCCGCCGAAGCCCGGGCCCGGGTTGAGGAAGCGGGGACCGATGCGGGTGTCGAGCCCCATGCCGCGCGCCACCACCTCGACGTCGGCGCCGAAGGCCTCGCAGAGGGCGGCGATCTCGTTGATGAAGGAGATCTTGGTGGCGAGGAAACCGTTGGAGGCGTACTTGATCAGCTCGGCCGACTCGACGTCGGTGAGCACGAAGGGCACGTCGGCGCGGCTCAAGGGCGCGTAGATGTCGAGCATGATGTCGATGGCGCGCCGGTCGCGGCTGCCGATCACCACCCGGTCGGGACGCATGAAGTCCTCGATCGCCGAGCCCTCGCGCAGGAACTCGGGGTTGGAGACCACGGCGAACTCGTGGCGGCCGCCGGACTCGCGGGCCACGATCTCCTCGATGGCCTGGCCGGTGCCGGTGGGCACGGTGCTCTTGGTCACGACGACCTTGTAGCCGTTGAGGTGGCGGCCGACCGAGGTGGCGACCTGGCGGATGAAGGAGAGGTCGGCCGAGCCGTCGGGCAGCGGCGGCGTGCCCACCGCGATGAAGACCGCCAGGGCGTTCTCGATCGCCGGCCCCAGCTCGGTGGTGAAGCGCAGCCGTCCTTCGGCCATGTTCTTGCCCACCAGGGTCTTGAGCCCGGGCTCGAAGATCGGGATCTCGCCCTGGCGCAGGGCGGCGACCTTGGCCTCGTCCTTGTCGACGCCGGTCACGGTCATGCCGAAGTCGGCGAGACAGGCCCCGGTCACCAGGCCCACGTAGCCGCTGCCTACGACGCAGATGTTCATGATGGCTTTCCGGAGTTGTCGTCAGAAGGGAGTCGGGCGTCCGGCGCCCCCGATATGGACGATCTGAGATGATGGCCGGCGCAGACCGGCCAAGGGACGATACCCGATCCTCGCCGCGACGGCAAGCCGCCGCTTCGGCTGGCGAGGCCGACGTCGCGGCGTTCGAGCCTCTGGTAAAGTACAGCCATGCCGACGAAGGCCGAAGCTGCGACCCTGGGACCCTATACCTGGAGCGACTTCCTCGAGCTCGCCGACGACGACACGCGCGAGCTGCTCGACGGTCAGCTCATGGAGGTCGAATTGCCCACGCGGACCCACGAACGGATCGTCGCTACCCTGATCATGCTCCTTGGAGGCTGGGCGTGGGAGAAGAACGCCGGCCAGGTGCTGGCTTCAGGCTACAAGGTGAAGGTCACCGAGCGCCGGGGCGTGATGCCCGACGTCCAGTTCTACCGCCGGGACAACCTGCCCGAGGGACAGGAGGTGGGGCTCGAGCGCGGACGTCCCGATCTCGCGATCGAGGTCGTCTCGCCGTCGAGCCGGTCGAAGGACGGCGTCCGCAAGCTCCACGACTACGCGTCGATCGGCGTGCCCGAATACTGGATGATCGACCCCGAGGCGCGCACGCTCGAGCGCCTGGTGCTGCGCGAGGGCGTCTACGGCATCGTCGAGGCCCTCGAAGGCGACGCCGTGTTCCGGCCCGCGGGCTTCGATGGGCTGGAGATTCCGCTCGCGCGCCTCTGGGGCGAGTAGGTGGCTCAAGCCGTAACCTCGTCAAGGACCTCGACGACCGCCGCCTCCTCGAGAATCCTCCCGAGGACGGTGATCGTCGCCTCGCCCTCCTCGGCCGTGGCCGCCGCCGGGTCGCCGAAGTAGGCGTCGTGGCATCATCTGGGGGGGCTGCAACGCACCTCGGCCGATTCCGGGAAGTGCATTGCAGGGTCCGCAAGGCACCTCGGCAAATTCCCGAAACTGGATTGCAGGCTCTGCAACGCACTTCCGGCAAATCCGAGAAGTACAGTGCAGAGGCTGCCGCCCACCTCGGCCAATTCCGGAAACTGCGTTGCAGGGCCTGCAACGCAGTCTTTCCAATTGAGGAACTAGCATTACGGGGTCTGCAACGCACTTCCGACAATTCCGGAAACAGCGTTGCGGGCTCTGCAGCGCCACTTCGCCAATTGAGGAAGTAGCATTGCAGGGTCTGTAACGCACTTCGGGCAATTCCGGGAAGTGCATTGCAGGGCCTGCAGCGCTACTCTGCCAATCGAGGAAGTAGCATTGCAGGGTCTGGATTGATGGAAACAGGCAAACAATCTCTCCAAGCGAAACCTCTGGGAGAGACGACTGGCCGCGCCATTTTGGCTCCTCCTATCCAACTGTTGAAAACAGGTGACTTGCCCGCAACCGTCCAGGCGGCATGACCCGGCGTCATACCGCGCCGCCACCCGGACATCGCAGACGGGATGCTGGGAGCGCAGGCGTCCCGCCTGCGCTCCCAGCGGGCAAAGCACTTGAAGGAGCAGGACTTGCCGCTTTCGCCGCAGCCGCAGTTGAACTCGGCCAGACCGGTCGTGCACATCGCTGAGGCCAAGGCGCCACGTCGAGCGCGTCGTCGTCGATGTCCCCGAGCTCGGCGCCGGCACTGCCGGCGAGACCGAGGTCCTCCGGAACGACGCGACGATCTACTCCTCGAGCGCCGAGGACGAACAGCGACCCCGGTTCGCCTTCGATGCCGCCGAGCTCGTACACGCCCACGGCGTCCCGGAAGTCCGGAGCTTGCGCCGC
>DASWIG010000175.1:0-10203 GCA_036397835.1 Thermoanaerobaculia bacterium | reverse complement strand
CGCGGCCGCCGAGCGCGTGCTTGCGCGACGCCGAGGTGGTGGCGGCGGCCGACGAGCACGACGTGGCCATGGTGATGACGGGCCGGCGTCATTTCCGGCACTGAGCCCAGCGGTTGGCTGGCGCCGCCGATGCCCACCAGCGCGCAGACCCCTGCGTGGAGCGTCGTCCCTCCCGGCCATGGCAGGGTCGAAGCGTAGCACGGGGCAGCCGCCGAGAAGGGAGTCCTCAGAACGGCTTGTAGATGGCCAGGTACCCGGCGAAGGCGCCGAGCACCGGCAGCGCCCACCACAGGAAGCCGGCGAGGGCCGGCTGCTTGCGGATGAGCACGATCACGCCGCCGAAGACGATCCAGATCACGACCTTGAGGACGACCCAGAGCGGGAAGCCCAGTCCCAGCTTGGCCAAGGCGCCGAAGCCGCTCACCAGCACGATCAGCAGCCCTACGCCGTGGGCGATGCCGGTGAGCTTGCGGGCGCGGCCGTTGCCGCCGAGCACGGTCTGGATGATGGCGCCGCCGACCGCGGCGAAGACCAGGAAGAGACCGAGGACATGGAGGACCTTGTAGAGCTGAAGACTCATCGAGCCGTCCTTTCGCGTCGAGTTTCGGCGATCCTACCTCAGAGGCCGTCACTGCTCGACACAGCGGCCGTGGAAATCCATCTCCGGACTGTGGACGCCGTCGGGCGAGACCCAGTGGAAACGGCCGCTCAAAGGCCCGCCGCCTTCGAAGTCGCCCTCGTAGACGTAGCGGAGCGTCCCGTCGAAGGTCTCGAGAGCGCGCTCGAACCGGCCCGCGGCGACGCGCGCCACGGTGCCGGAGGTCAGGAAGCCGCCGAAGCGGCACTGCGACTGGTAAAGGTAGCGGAAGGCCGCGTCCGGCTCCGCCGCCGAGCCCTCCCCCGTACCCTGGATCCAGGTGCAGAGCCGCTTGCGATCGCCGCCGTGGACCTCCTCCACCTCCCAGCGCCCGCAGACCCGCGGCGCGCCCGGCGTGCCGGGGCAGGGGGGCGCCGCGGACTCCACGGCGGCGAGCATCTCGCGGGCCAGGCGCACCGCGGCGGCGCCGGCGGGCACCGCCCGGGCCTTGGCCTGACGCCCCCGGCTGCGGACCACGCCGGCAGGCGGCTCAGCGCCGGGCTCGGCGTCGGCGCAGACGTCCTCGAGGATCATCCGGCCGTCCTCGTGCGGCACGTCGACCCAGTGGACGAGCGCCTCCACCTCGCCCGCCGCCGGTGCCGCGGGATCGCGGTAGCTGCACACCAGGCGCCAGAAACGGCCACTTCCGAGGACGAAGGGCACCGGCTCGTCCACCCGCCAGACGCCGGTCGTGCGCTCGACGACGAGCACGAGGTCGCGGCCGTCGTCGCCGCGCCAGGTCGCCGGGCAGCGGTAGTCGATCGGTCGGCTCGCCGCGGCGGACGGCAGGAGAACCACGAAGGCGAACAGCGTGGCCCACCTCATCGGGCAAGACTATCAGCCCCGTCGGGGCCGGGCGCACGCCGTGCGCCCCTACACCTCGGGGCCGGGCGCACGCCGTGCGCCCCTACACCTCGGGGCCGGGCGCACGCCGTGCGCCCCTACACCTCGGGGCCGGGCGCACGCCGTGCGCCCCTACACCCAATCCGCGGCGGCGGCCCTTCACGGCGCCTCGCCGGAGCGAAGCCACCAGGCGGCCAGCAGCCCGAGACGCCGGACCTCCGGCGTGGCGTGGACCTGCCGGGCACGGTTCAGGATCTCGCGGGCGCCGAGCGGATCGCCGGCGAGCAAGGCCCGGCGAGCCGCGAGGCGCAGGCGCAGCCCGCGCACCGCCAGACGCATCAGCGGCTCGAGGTCCGCGCCGCACCGCGAGCAGGCCGCCGAGCCCCGAAAACGCGCCCGGCACACCGGACAACGGTATGTCGAACGGTGGTCTGCCGGAGGGTGAGCCTCCTCCTGCCCGCTCACTTGCCCTCCACGAAGAAGAGCAGCTCGTCGAGGTCGGCGCTCGCCGCGGTGACGGCGCGCAGGTCGCCTCGGGCGATGGCGCTCTCGATGGCCTCGCTGAGGTCGATCGCCTCCTCCTGGTCGTCGTCGTGCATCTTCGCGAGCATCTGGCGCGAGCGGTCCTGGAGCCGCCGCGCCTGGCGGGTCGCCTTGTCCCAGACCGGGTCCTCGGACGGGGGCTCGCCGAACGGCTCGCCGAACGGCTCGCCGTCGGCGTCCTCGGCCGTCTCGGCGCCCCCCACCTCGTCGCCGCCCGACCAGCCCTCTTCCGCCGCGGCGGCGAAGAAGGAGCCCGCCTCGTCGAAATCGAGAGGATGGAGCTCCGCGAGCCGCCGGCGGGCGTCCGCGATCTCGGCAGGGCTCCGGCGCTCGAGGGCGCGGGAGATCGTGATCTGCTTCGACTTGCCGGTGCTCTTCTCGATCGCGGCGACCTGCAGGATGCCGTCGAGGTCCAGGCTCATGCGGCAGAGGATCTCGCTGGGCTCGGGCGTGCGGGTCAGGCCCTCGACGCGGAACTCGCCCACCGGGACGTTCTTGAGCGCGTCCGGGTCGTCGCCCTGGAAGATCTCGATCTCGACCGCGCTCTGGTAGGGCGAGGCCGTGTAATAGCTCTCGGAGCGGGTCGCCGGCAACGGCGTGTTGCGGCGGATGAGCGGACGGTAGCAGTACGCGTAGGGCCGGCCGCCGAGGTCCCCGATGTGCGAGGGGCCGAAGGAATAGGGCGAGACGTCGACGAGCACGCGGTCGACCGCGCCGCCGGCGAGGCGGGTGGCGAGCACGCCGGCCCCCAGGGCCACGCAGAGGTCGGGGTGGACCTCCTGGCGGGGGACGAGGCCCACGTGCTCCTCGAGTAGCCGGGCGATCAGGGGGGTGCGCGTGGCCCCGCCCACCAGGATCAACGCGTCGAGGTCGGCGGCCTTCTTGCCCGCGTCGTCCATGGCCCGGGACACGCTGTCGAGCGTCGACTCGACGAGCGGACGGATCATCTCCTCGTAGTCGGCGCGCGCGATCTCCAGGTCGAGGTGGAGGGGCACGCCGGAGGCTTCGGCGAGGTGCTCTTCCCGCACCGGCGCGTAGGGCGCGTCGCTGAGCTTCTTCTTGGCCTCCTCGGCCGCCATGACCAGCCTCGCCCAGGCCGCCGGACGGCCGCTCCTCAGGTCGACGCCGTGGCGCTCCTCGAAGGAAGCGGCCAGCTTCTCGACGAGGAGCTCGTCGAAGTCGTCGCCGCCGAGCCGGTTGTTGCCGTGGCTGGCCAGCACCTCGGTGACGTTGCCCTCCAGGTGGACGAGCGAGACGTCGAAGGTGCCGCCGCCGAGGTCGTAGATCAGCACCGTGCTTGCCCCCGTGGGGTTCGTGCGCCCTGCGCCGTAGCCGTAGGCCAGGCTGGCGGCGGTCGGTTCGTTGAGGATGCGCAGCACCTCGAGGCCGGCGAGCTCGCCGGCCTCGCGGGTCGCCTGGCGTTGGGCGTCGGAGAAGTAGGCAGGGACCGTGATCACCGCCCTGGCGGCCGGCCGGCCGAGCTCCTGCTGCGCCCAACCGGCCAGGGTGCGCAGGATCAGGGCCGAGATCTCCTGGGGCGTGAAGGTCTGCTCGCCGAGCGTCACCGACTCGCCGCTGCCCATCTTGCGTTTGACGCTGCGCGCCGTCCTCTCGGGGTGGAGCAGGTACTGGTTGCGGGCCGGCTCGCCCACCAGGACCTCGCCTTCCGGCGAGACCCCCACGCAAGACGGGAGGATCTTCATTGCTCCCGGGCCGAGGACCCTGACCCGGTCGCCGACCCACGCCGCGATCTCGGAGTTGGTCGTGCCCAGGTCGATGCCTACGACAAGGGAATCCGCCGCCGTCATTCCTGGTTCTCCTGAGGGTCGTCGCCGCCGGTGAATCCGGCTGGCGAGGCCGTCCGTCCCGTCTCGTCCCGTCTCGCTCTGCCCACCTTCACCCGCGCCGGGCGCAGGACCTCGTCGCCCCAGGCGTACCCGCGCTGGTAGACCTCGATCACGGTGCCGTCGCTCCCCGGCGAGGCCTGCGCCACGTCGACCACCGTCATGGTGTGGGGGTCGAAAGGCTGGCGCAGGCTCTCGAGCGGCCGCACGCCGAGGCGGTCGAGCTCCTCGTCGAGGCGTTCGAGGCTCAGGGCGTAGCCCTTCGCGAGCGCCCGCGCCGCCGCCAGCGGACGCTCCCAGGCGTCGCGCAGCCGGCGGAAGAGGCGCAACGCCCGCGGGGCCGCGGACGGCATCTCGGCGAGCTGGTCCGCCGCCGTCCGGTAGCCGCGATCGAGGCGGTCGCGCAGGTCGAGGAGCACGCCGACCGTCTGCCGCCGGACGCGGCGCTCGAGCTCGCTCGCGGATCGTGCGTCGCGCTCTTCGCGCTGGCCGAGGGCCTCCTCGGCGACGCGGCGGGCTTCGGCCAGGGCGTCCTGATGGGCGTGCCGCGTCGCCTCGAGAGCCGCTCCCAGCGGAGCGACCTCGTCCGTCAACCGCTGGAACGCGCGCCCCTGGAGACGGACCTCCTGCGTCTGGGCGGTCACGGCGAACCACAGCGAGTAGAGGTCGGCGGGGCTCGAATCCTCGTCCCCCTCGGCCGCGTCCTCGAGCTCGGCGAGGAGCTCGGCGGCGATGCCCTGCGGCGGCTCGGGACGGGCCAGGGTCTCGTCGAGCCACGCCGCGAAGCGCTCGACGAGCCGGCGCCGGGTCTCATCGGCAGGCGGCGTCTCGGCAGGCGGCGTCTCGGCAGTCGGCGTCTCGGTCGGCTCCACGGTCATTTCGGCTCCTTGCTCGTGGCGGGGCGCTCGCGGATCGCCGCCAGCCAGGGTTCCGGCCCCACGTGGCGCCGCTCCATCGGCATCCCCTCGAGCAGCGACGCGAACGGCGCTTCGGGATCGGCGTCGAGGATCCGGGTCCGTCGCCGCCGCGGGTCGCGCAACGCCTCGTAGGCGTCGCGAACGCGTTCGAACTCCCGCGGCGAACGGTCGGGGGGAAACTCCTCGACGTTGCGCAAATAGGCGGCGCGGATCTCCTCGTCGCCGGCCTCGGGCGTCACGCCGAGAATCGTCTCCGGAGTATCTTTCATTACCTCCTGCGCTTTCTTCCGCGGCGCCGCCGGCGCGTGGGCCAGGTGAAGCCGCTCGCCCGGAGCTCGAGGAGGGCTTCGTGGATCCGCCGGGCGAGGTCGGGGTCGAGACGCTCGAGAGTTTCGGGGTCGGGTACGTCGCCGCCGGGGCCGCCGTACTTGAGCGTCGCTTCCATCATCAGGCGTAGGAGACTCGGAGGCAACCCTCCGAGCTCGAGATCGGCGGGGAAGTCCGGCCCTTCGTCGTCCTCGTCGAGCGGCTCGATCCCCAGCTCCGCGCGCCGCCGGGTACACTCCGGGCACGGGCAGAAGGGGTCGAAGTCGAGCGCGCCGCCGTCATCGTCGTCGTCCTCCGGTTCGGCGGGGAATTCGCGGGCTTCCACCTCGCGGCGCAGGATCTCGGCGACCTCGTCGCCGCTCAGGTCGACCGGTCCGGCCATGCCGAGGCTCATCAGCTCTCCCAGCGGCATGTCGTCCGTCCGGCGGGCCTTCTCCACCACTTCCGAGAGGAGCTCGGGATCGCCCTGGCGGCGCGCCAGCGCGATGGCGGCGTGGAGACACTCCAGGGCGCGGTCCGGCGCCCACGGCGGAAGGCTCTTGCCGCGCAGGGTGAGGAATCGGGCGCGGTTCGGCCCTTCCTGCGCCAGCCCCACGCCGGCGGCGGCGTAGGCCAGCTCGGGCAGCCAGCTCGCCAGGGCGGCCTCGGCGAGCGCCAACAGCTCCTCCGGCGTCCGCGTGGACGCGGAGCGCAGCTCGTCGATCAGGGCCTTTTCCCAGCGGTCCGGGATCGCCAGGCCGATCCCCAGCGCCGCGGCGAGCGACGCGGCGCGGGCCACCGCCGGCACCACCCGGCCGCGGTCCGCGCGCGGCGCCCGGCGCGTCGGCGAGGGATGCCAGCGCGGGCCGAGCTCGCACTCCGCGGCCAGGCCCAGGAGCACGAGCAGCGTCGCCGCCTCGCTCGCGAGCTCACTCGCGAGCTCGGCGCGGCACCGCTTCGCCTCGGCCTTGTCGCCGCGCCTGGCCGCGGTGGCCCAGCGCAGGGCCGCGAGCAGGGCGGGCCCGTCGCCCGACCGGAGTTGCGGCAGCTCGGCGAGCGCGGCCACGTCCTTGTCGGCAAGGTGCGGCAGATTCTGGCGCAGGTGACGAAACGTCATGGCCACGAGCAGGCGCTGCCGGGCCCTGCGGACCTCGGGGCTCAGGCGGTCGAGCTCCTCCGCCTTGGCGACGAAGCCGAGCGCCTTCTTGAACGCGCCGCGTCCCTCCGCCGCGGCCGCGAGGTGGAGGAGGGGAGCGACGTCCTCGGGAAAGGCGGCGTGCCAGGCGAGCGCCACCCGGTCGGCCTCCTTGACGCGACGCCGGCGCCGGCTCCACGCCAACCATTGACGGTACGCCTCCGGCCCGCCGTGCTCGGCCGCCCGCGCGAAGAGGCGCTCGGGACGCAGGAAGTCGAGCTCCGCGTCGCGGTCGGCCATGCGCGGCGCCAGGGCCTGCAGGTGCGGGGGTTGATCGGCGTAGAAGGCTCCGAACCCGGAAATCTTGAGATACGCCGCGCGTGCCTTCTCGAGCTCGCGGGCGTCGAGATGGGCCAGGAGCTCGGCGACGTGGAGATGGAGCGCCGCGGCCTCGGGGCCCTCGGCGGCGAACCTGCCCTCGGCCACGGCGTGACGGAAAAACCGCTCCCAGGCCGAGCACGCCACGAAGACGTCCTGTCGGGCCTCGCAAGCGCGGGCCAGCAGACGCCAGTAGCACGCCTCGTGCAGCACCGGGCCGCCGAGGGCGTCGCGGACCCGCGCCACCGGCAGGTCGTTCACGAAACACCGCACCGCGACCTCCTGCCGGAACCGCTCCATGCGCTCCGGCGCATGGCTCGCAACGAGCCTCGCCGTGCGGCGCACGCCGGCGACGATGCGGGACGGATTCCCCTCGGCGAAGGCGTCGTCGAGCTTGCGCATCTCGGCGCGCAGCCGCCGGCTCGCGCCCTGGACCGCCGCGACCAGCGCGGCGGACGCGGGCGGCAGCTCGCCGCCGCCCGTCCCCTGGGTCATCGCGCGCAAGGCGGGCACGGCGCGCAGCGGGGCGGGCAAGACGCCGTCCTGCGCGCCACCGTCCTGCCAGGTGCTCTCCATCACGTCGAGGGTCCGCGCGCAGGCCTCGTCGTCGCCGCGGTAGAACGCGTCGAGAGCGCGCACCAGCAGCTTCCAGGGCGCCAGCGGGCTGCGCCGGGAGACCTCCTCCGGAGCGATCGTGGCCGGATCGTCGACCGCTCCCCGGGTGACCGCCTCGAAGGCTCGCAAGACGGCGGCCGCGCCGCGTTTCAGAGGGTGGTCGTCGGGGAGGGCGCCGCTCGTGGCCAGGCGCTCGAGGTCGGTGACCTCACAGCGGACGACGTTCTCGATCGCCGCGCGCTCGGCCTCCGGCGTCTCGGGATCGGCGAGCGGGCGCAGCAGCTCGTCGATCTCGCCCCGGCGCGCCCGCAGGACCGCCGCGAGCTCTTGCGTCCGTGCCCCGGCGCCGGCGAAGCGGCGGCACACGAGGTCCACGAGCGCCGCGGCCTCCGTGTCCAGGCCCTCCGCCGCGAGGTCTCGGGCACGGGCCACGTAGGCGTCGATCAGCACGCCCTCCGACTCCGCCGTCGCCTGCTGCTTGTGGGCGGCCTTGGCCTGCTCCAGGGCCGTCCGGGTCCGGCCGCTCCCGATCAGACGGGCGACGGCGGCGGCGCCGGCGGGCCGGCTCGCCGGCGCCGGTCCCTTCCTGGGCCGCTTCCGGTTGCGTTTGCGTTTGCGGGACATAGGTCGATGGCCGCAGTCTACAGAGTCCTCTCTGCGTTTCGGTAGGCTGGCGGTCGACAATCGTCGATTAGAATCCTCCACCATGACGCGGCTTGACGGCATTCTGCCACCGATCACCACCCCCTTCGACGGCCGCGGCGAGCTCGACCTCGCCGCGATCGAGCGCAACCTCGAACATTACAACGCCACGCGCCTCGCGGGTTACGTGGCGTTCGGCTCGAACGGCGAGGCCGTGCACCTCACGAGCGAGGAGCGGGCGCGGGTGCTCGCGGCGGTGCGGCGGGCGGCCGCCCCCGGGCGTGCCGTGGTGGCCGGGGTCAACGAGCTCTCGACCCGCGCCGCCGTGGCGGCGACCCGCGCCGCAGCCGACGCCGGCGCCGACGCGGCGCTGGTGATCACGCCGTATTTCTACAAGCAGGGGATGACCCAGGAGGTCCTGCGCCGTTTCTACCTCGAGGTGGCCGACGCCTCGCCGCTGCCGGTGCTGGTCTACAACGTGCCGCAGAACACCGGCGTGGTGATCGAGCCGGCGACGCTGGCCGAGCTCGCCGCCCATGAGCGCATCGTCGGCGTCAAGGACAGCGCGGGCAACCTCGGCGCGCTGAGCGACACGGTGCGGCGCGCCCCCGCCGGCTTCCGGACGCTGGTGGGCAACGCCGGCGTCCTCTACCCCGCCCTGCTGATGGGCGCCGCCGGCGCCGTCCTGGCGGTGGCCTGCGTGGCGCCGGAGGCCACGGTGGAGCTCTACGAGGCGGCGCGCGCCGGCGAGCACGAGCGGGCGCGCGACCTGCAGCACCGCCTGGCGCCGCTGGCCCACCTCGTGACGGCGGGCTACGGCGTCGCCGGCCTCAAGGCGGCGCTCGACCTGGCGGGCCTCTACGGCGGGCCGCCGCGGGGACCGCTGCAGCCGCTCGGCGGCGCCGAGCGCGAGCGTCTCGCGGCGGCGATGCGCGAGACCGGTCTCTTCTCGCACGCCGCCGCATGATGAGCGCCGCCTATCTGCTCGACGCGGCCGTCTTCGTCGTCCTCCAACTCGGCTCCCTCGCCGTCATCGCCCTCAGCGCCTGGGTTTTCGGCGAGACGGCGCTCGACCGCCTGGGCCTGGACGAGCCGGCGGAGCGCCGGGCGCTCGCCACCGCCCTCGGGCTCGGGATGATCGCCCAGGCGCTCTTCTTCCTGGGCCTCGCCGGGCTGCTCGAGCGTCCGCTGGTCCTGGCGCTGCTCGCCCTGGGCCACCTGCCGTGCCGCGGCGTCTGGCGCCGGCTCCTGAGCGGCCTGCGCTGGCGGCTCGCGGCGCCGGCCCTGCTCGTGGCGCCGTCCGCGGCCTTGGCGCTCTACCCGCCCACCGGCTTCGACGCCACGGTCTACCACCTCCCCTACGTCGAGGCGTTCATCGCCGCCGGCCGCCTCACCTTCGCCGCCGACCTGGTCTTTCCGGTCTTTCCCCAGGCCGTCGAGATGGGCTTCGTGCTCGCCTTCTTCCTCGGCGGCGAGGCCGCGGCCCAGCTCACGCAGGTGCTCTCGCTCGGGCTGGTCGCCGCCCTTGCCGCCGCCTGGGGGCGGCAGCTCTTCTCGGCGCGCGCCGGCCGCTTCGCCGCGGCCCTGTGGCTGGGCACGCCGCTCGCCGTGTGGATCGCCGGCATGGCCTACGTCGACCTGGGGCTCACCCTCTACGTGACGGCGGCCTTCTATTGCTGGGAGCGGTGGCGGCGCGGCGGCGACCGGCGCTGGCTGGCGCTGGCTGGCGTCTTCGCGGGGCTGGCGGCGGGCACGAAATACCTGGGGCTGTTCTTCTGCGGCGCCCTGTTCACGCTGACGGCGGTCCGCGTCGCGGCGTTTCGTGCAGGGAGACCCTGGCGGCCGCTGGCGGCGTTCGCGGTCGCCGCGGCCGTCGTCCTCGCTCCCTGGTACGCGCGCATCGTCTACCACACCGGCAACCCGGTTTTCCCGTTCTACCCGGCCATCTTCGGAGCCGGCGAGTGGACGCCGCCGCGCGCTCCGACCTCGACGACGGCGACCACCCTGGCGTCGCGGGCGGTGGACGGGCTCGGCTTCCTGGTGCGGGTGCCGTGGACCGCCGTCTTCGACCGCGAGGTCTTCCATTTCCAGGCGCCGCTCACGCCCTTCTATCTGGTGCTGATCCCGCTCTGCGCTCCGCGCGTCCTCGGCCGGGCGGCGGCGCGGCGCCTGCTGCTGCTCGCCGGCGTCTACGGCCTCTTCTGGCTGACCATGGTGCGCGACGTGCGCTTCCTGCTGCCGGCCATGCCGGCCCTGAACGTGGCGCTCGCCGGCGGGCTCGACCTGTGGACGCGGAGGTGGCGCCACCGCGTCGCGGTGGCGGGGATCGCGGCCGTCCTCGCC
>DASWIG010000174.1:0-17542 GCA_036397835.1 Thermoanaerobaculia bacterium | reverse complement strand
GTCTTACGTGTAGGTCAGGCTGCGCCTGACGATTCTGCCACGGATCGCGTGAATCGGCAGGCGGAGCCTGCCCTACACGGAGCTCCGCTTGTTGCGCAGAGCAAGGATATCACGGTTCGCGAGCGCAGCGAGCTAAGTTCGGAGGACGCTCGGGTCTGGCGATAAACTGCCCCTCATGAAAAACTGTCCCTCATGAAAATGCGAACCCTCCTCCTCGGCGCCGGCGCCACGCTGGCCGTCCTGCTCGTCGTCGCGGCCGCGGCGGCGTTCCTCTTCCTCCGCAGCGGACGTCCCCTGCGCGGCGGCGAGCACGCGCTCGCCGGACTCGACGCCCCGGTGTCCGTGCGCTGGGACCGCTGGGGCGTGCCGGCCATCCGCGCCGAGAACGAGGCCGACCTGGCGGCGGCCGTGGGCTGGATCCACGCCAACGACCGCTTCACCCAGATGGAGCTCGGGCGCCGCGCCGCCTTCGGACGCCTGGCCGAGATCCTCGGCGAGCCGGCCTTCGACACGGACGTCTACTTCCGGCGCCTCGGGCTCGGCCATACGGCCCGCGAGATGTGGGACGCCGCCGGACCCCGCACCCGCGTCTGGCTCGAGGCTTACGCCCGCGGCGTCAACGCCCGGCTCGGCGCGCGCGGCGGCGACCTGCCGCCCGAGCTGCGGCTGCTCGGCGTCGAGCCCGAGCCCTGGGAGGGCGTCCACAGCGTCGCCTTCGGGCTGCTCATGGCCCGCGACCTGTCGTTCTGGAACGACCGGCCCGAGGAAGAGCGCTTCCGCTGGCTCGCCGCCTACGGCCCCGACGCCGTGCGCGACGTCGTGGACGATCCCGGCGTCCACCTGCCCGACGAGGTCCTGGCGCTCGCCCGCGGCGGCCCGCCGACGCCGGTGGGCGCCGCCGAGGAGCCGGCGGAGATGGCGCCGGGGAGCAACAACTGGGCGGTGGGCGGCAGCCGCACGGCGTCGGGACGGCCGCTGGTGGCCAACGACCCGCACCTCGGGCTCTTCCTGCCCAGCGTCTGGTACCAGGTCCAGCTCCGCGCCCCCGGCTTCGAGGCCGCCGGCATGACGCTGCCCGGGGCGCCCGCCGTCGTCCTCGGACGGGGCGCCCACGTGGCCTGGGCTTTCACCAACGTCATGCTCGACGACCACGACCTCTTCCTCGAGGAGCTCGACGGGCCGGGCGAGCATTACCGCCGCGGCGACGCCTGGCACCCGCTCGAGGTCGACGAGCAGGTCATCCGCCTCCGCGGCGGCGAGAGCCGCACGGTGACCGTGCGCGCCACCGACGTCGGGCCGCTGCTCGAGGCCGACGAGGAGCGCGCTCTGCCGCCGCGGAGCCTGGCGTGGACGGCCTATTACGGCGGCGACGCCTTCGCGGCGCTCCTCGACCTGGCGCGCGCCACCACTCCCGACGAAGCCCTGGCGGCCATCGAGCCCTACGTGTGCCCGGCCCAGAACCTGGTCGCCGCCTTCGACACCGGCGAGCTGCTCTACACGGTGATCGGCCAGGTGCCCGAGCGCCGCCGCGGCGACGGCCGGCTGCCGGCGCCGGGCTGGGACGAGACCTACGGTTGGGACGGCCTGCGCCCGCGGGCGATGAACCCGCTCGTCGTGCGGCCCGCGGACGACCTGCTGGTGACCGCCAACAACGACGTCCGTCCGCCGGGGTACGAGCCGAGCCTGGTCTCGGAGTTCTACCGCGGCCACCGGGCGGCGCGCGTCCGCGAGGCGGTGACCGGCCGCGGCGCCTGGAACTGGGAGCTGGCGGGCGAGCTCCAGAACGACGTGACCTCGCTCTACGCCCGCGACGTGCTCGCCCTCCTCGACGGCGCCCATGAGGGTGACGCGGGCGAAGCGTGGCAGGTGCTCCGGAGCTGGGACGGCGCGATGACGAAGAGCGGGCCGTCGGCCCTCTACGCCCTGGTGCAGCGCGAGCTGCAGGACCTCTTCGCGGACGAGGCCGAGGCGGCCGGGCTGCCCCGGCTCAACGCCTTCTACAGCCGGCGCATGCTGCTCCGGCTGCTCGAAGGCGCTCTGGGCGACCGGTGGTTCGACGACGTGGGCACTCCCGCGGTGGAGACGCGCGAGGACGCGATCGCCGCGGCCCTCGCCGCGGCGTGGCGCGAGGGACGCGGGCGCTGGGGCGGCGACGTGTCGCGTTGGAGCTGGGGCGAGCTCCACCGGCTCACCCTGCGCCACCGTCTCGACGCGCTCCCCGTCCTCGGCCGCTGGATGCGGCGCGGTCCGTTCGAGGTGGCGGGCGCGGCGACCACGGTGATGGCCTACGGCGGGGTGTGGCGCGGCGACCACATGGCGATCACCTACGGGCCGTCGATGCGCTGGGTCACGGATTGGGGCCACCCGGAGATGGCGTTCGCCATGCTGCCGGGCGGCCAGTCGGGCCACCCGGCCGATCCCCACTACGACGACCAGGTGACGCCGTTCCTGGAGGGACGGTTGCGTCCGGCGCCGTGGTCGGAGGAACAGATCGAATCGGCGACGGTGACGAGCATGACGCTGCGCCCCGCGGATTAGAGATATCGCTCGACCAGGATCTGCCGGTGATGGATCTCGTGGCCGGCGAGGATGAAGGGGATGGCCCGCACCCGGAACGGGACGTTCGAGGCGATCCCCGTCCGCTCCCAGGCCTCGTCGTCGAAGCCGCGGAAGAGCGCCAGGTGGCCGCGGCGGACGGCCGCGAGCTCGTCCAGCACCTCGGCGAGCGGCCGGCGCTCGGCCCGCGCCGTGCGGGCGAAGACGTCCTGGTCCATGGACGGCAGCTCGGCGTGAGTGACGTAGGGGCAGGCCCCGTGCCTGCCCTCCGGTCCGACAGGACCGGATCCGTCCGGACGGACTTCTGCACTGAAGACCTGGGTATACTGAGGACGTCTGAGCCTCGTACAGAAGCTCGAGGAAATCGCCGATGGCCGAGCCCGCATACGCCCTGCCCGAGACGGAAGAAGGCCACTGGCCCGCTCGGGGCAAGTGGACTTGGGACGACTACCTGCGCCTCCCGGACGACGGGAACCGCTACGAGATCATCGAGGGGGTCCTCTACGTGACGGCCGCGCCGATCTACGACCATCAGTTCTCCGTCTTCGCGCTCGCCGGCGAGCTGCGCGCCTTTGTCCATCCCCGCGGCCTTGGCGTCGTCCTGGGAGCGCCCTTCGACGTCCGTCTCCCGGGCGTTGCCGCTCCCGTACAGCCGGACGTCGTCTTCTTCCGCACCGGCAACACGCCCGTCGCCGGCGACAAGAGCTTCATCGGCGTGCCGGACCTCATCGTCGAGGTGCTCTCTCCGAGAACGAGCCGCGTCGATCAGCACGTCAAGCTCGCGGCCTACGAGAAGGCCGGAGTGCCGGAGTACTGGCTGGCGGATCCCAAGACGCGGTCTCTGACCGTCTACACGCTGAACGCGAAGACAGGCGATTACGAGGAGCTGGGGCGTTTCGGCCCAAAGGACAGCGTTCGTTCGGCTGTGTTGGCGGGATTCGAGACGTCCGTGGCGCCGCTCTTCCCGCCGCGCAAGCCGTGATCGAGTGGAGCGCGGCATCCAAATGAATGGACCGGCGAGTCTCCTCGCTAATCCACGCAGTGTACCTCAGCTCACCGCCCAGGCCAGGGCGGCGCCCAGGGCGCCCAGCAGGTAGAGCGCCGTCACCGCCCCCCTGACGCCCAGGCCGCGGCGCGCCAGGCGGTGGGCGAGGTGGTCCGTGCCGGGGTGGGTCATCGGGTTCTTGCCGCGGCGCAGCCGCGACACGGTGACCAGCGTGGTGTCGAAGAGGGGCACGGCAAAGAGCAGCAACACCGCCAGCCACGAGACGCCGCCCGCCGTCAGCTCGAGGCCGAGGACGGCCAGGGTCATGCCCAGGAAGAGGCTGCCGGCGTCGCCCATGAAGAGGCGGGCGGGATGGAAGTTGTAGGGCAGGAAACCGAGGGACGCGCCGAGCAGCGCCGCCGCCAGCACGGCGGCGAAGGAGGTCGGCGCCGCCAGGGCCAGGGCGCCCGCCGCCGCCACCGCGGCGACGCCGGCGGCGGCGCCGTCGATGGAGTCGAGCAGGTTGCAGGCGTTGGTGAGGCCGACGATCCACAGGAAGGCGAGCACCGCGGCGGCCCAGCCCGGCAGCGGCGCCTCGGCGCGGAAGCCGCCGCCGACGAGCACGAGGGCCGCCGCCGACTGTGCCGCGAGCTTGGCCGCGACCGAGACGCGGCGCCGGTCGTCCCACAGGCCCACGGCGACGAGCAGCACGGCCGCCGCGGCGAAGGATCCGAAGCGCGGATCCGGCCGTAGCACCGCGAGAGGCAGAAGCGCGCCCACCGCCAACGCCAGCCCGCCGAGCAGGGGCGTGGCCTCGGCGTGGAACTTGTGCCCCGCCGGACGGTCGATGAAGCCCCAACGCACTGCCAGCCGCGCCGCCGCCGGCGTCAACAGGGCGGTGATCGCCGCGGCGGCGGCCACGAGAGCGGCGACGGTCCACGGGCTCATGGGCGCCGTGACCCTACCACATGACTCCTCACTGGGGACTCGCCCCACTCCGAGTAAGATAGCTCGTACGCCTGTGGACTCGTCGTCTCATTCGGGAGGACCTCGTGCCCGCGACTGCCCAGCCCAAGCCCTTGCGCGTCTTCGTGAGCTACAGCCACGACTCGGCCGAGCACGCCGAGCGCGTGCTCGCTCTCGCCGATCGCCTGCGCCGCGACGGCCTCGACGCCTGGATCGACCAGTACGACCCCGAGCCTGAGCAGGGCTGGCCGCGCTGGATGGCCGACGAGATCGCCAGGGCCGAACGCGTGCTGGCGATCTGCACCGAAACCTACCGCCGCCGCTTCGAAGGCCATGAGACGGAGGGCGGCCTCGGCGTCGACTGGGAGGGCGCCGTCCTCACCGGGGAGCTCTATCGACGACGCAAGCGCTTCGTGGTGCCGGTGGTGCTCGCGCGGGCTGACGCGGAGCATCTGCCGACGGCGTTGCGTGACCTCAAGTACCACGTGGTCGATGGCGAGTCGGGCTACCAGGACCTCTATCGCCTGCTCACCGGCCAGCCCGCCGCGCCGGCGCCGCCGCTTGGGCCGCTCAAGGCCCTTCCTCCGAGGCCCCGCCGGTCGTCCTTCGGCTTGCTGAGCCGGACCCCGACCTCGCCCGAGCCCGTCGACGACGCGGCCCTCGCCGCGTACCGCGATTGGGCGTCCGAGCGCTACGGCTACCTCGACCTGGTCGGCCTCGGCGCCGGAGGCGTGCGCCTGGGGCTCGACGAGATCTACGTGCCGCTGCGCATCCTCGGGCGCCAGGAACGGCTCGACGCGGAGGGAAAGGTGCCGCGCGAGCAGCTCTTCGCCGGCGGCGGCTCGGCCGTCGAGCTCGACCGTCTCTTCCTGCGGCCCGCGGGAGACGCGTCGGACCGGCATGCGCTGATCTTCGGCGAGGCCGGATCGGGCAAGACCACGGCGCTGCGGAAGCTCCACCAACTCGCGCTCGGCGGCCCGGACGCCCTGGGATTGGCGCCCGAGACGCTGCCGGTGTTCCTGCGTCTGCGCCGCCTCACGCCCGAGCTGCTCGAGCGCGGCCTCGAGCCCTTCCTGGACGCGGAGCTGCGCGAGCTCTCCGGCAACACGCTGCCGGAGGGCCTGGGCGCGACGCTGTGGAGGCGCCGGCGTCTGTTGCTGCTCTGCGACGGCCTCGACGAGATCGCCGACGAGGTCCACCGCGCCAGGGTGCTCGCCCGCCTGGCCTGGTGGCTGGCTGACCCGAAGCTCGGCGACGTGCGGGCCGTCGTCTCGTGCCGCTACACCGGCTGGTCGCCCGCGGTGCGCGACGCGCGGCTCGACGGTTTCGCGCTGCTCGACGTGCGCCCCTTCGACGACGAGCAGATCGCCCGCCTCGTCGAGCTGTGGTTCCGCGAGGTCGAGCGCCGCGGCTACCTCGAGCCGGCCGTGGCGGCCGAGCGCGGACGCGAACTGATCCGCGCCCTCACCCATCCCGAGCACCGCCGCCAGGAGTTCCTGACCCTGGTCTCGACGCCGCTGCTCCTGACGCTCCTGTGCCTGGTGGTCATGCGCGGCGGCGAGATGCCGCGCCGGCGCGTCGACTTCTTCGACGAGTGTCTGCGCATCCTGTTGCGGGAGTGGCGCCCCAAGCAGGTGCAGCGCGAGCCACCCGTCTCCTACGACCGCGCCCTCGTCCTCCTCGGCGAGCTCGCCTGGTACCTGCACTCGGGCCACCGCCGCGACGACCTGACCTTTCCCCAGGCCCTGCAGCTCTTCCACGGCCAGCTCGGCGACCGCGGACGAGCCTCGGCCGCGTTCCAGTGGCTGGTCGACGACGTGGCGATCCTCGAGCGCTACACCGAGCGCCACTACGGCTTCGCCCACCTCCACCTCCAGGAGCACCTGACCGCCCGCCACCTGGCCGAGCACGAAGAGCTCTTGGGCTCCGTGTGTGCGGAGCACGGCGACTCGTGGTGGACGCAGGTGGTGCAACTGCTCGCCGGGCTGCCCGGCGGCAAGAGCTTCGCGCCGCTCGTACGCCGGCTCCTCGCCGGCGACGCGCCGCAACGCCGTGCCGATCTCCTGGCCGCCTGCCTGCGCGAGGCCAGCGACCCGGACCTCGAGCCCTTTTACGAGGTGCTGCGCGGCGACGCCGGGCCCGAGCGCAAAATCGCCTTGCTCCGCCTGCTGCGGGGCCGCACGGAGCCGCCCCTGCTCGAGCTGGCCCGCGGCCTCGCCGCGGCCGGCCCGGAAGCCGTGACGGTCATGGCCGGGCAGGTGCTCGACGCGGCAAAGCCCACGAGCACGGCGCAGAACGACGTTTTCCTGGTCCACGCCCCGGCGGATCGGCAACCCGCCGCGCGCCTCGCGGGCCTGCTCGAGCGGCGCGGCCTGCGGGTCGATCGGCCGGGGATCGCCGAACACTGGGACGAGCCGCGGGTGACCGATCGGATGGCGGCGTGCGCGGCGGTCCTCGTGCTCGTCGGCACGCAGCAGCCGGAGCCCGAGGAGGTGATGGGCGTCCTCGCCTTGCTGGAGGGCGGCGCGGCGGTCGTCACTCTGCCGGGCGACCCGCGGCCCGCGGTTCCGGATGGGCTCGCGGACCTCCGTCACGTCGATATCGAGAGCTTCGACGAGCTCGACGCGTTGGTCGAGGCTCTCCTGCCCGTTGCGGCGCCGGCCGCCATCGACTTCAGCGTGGCCGTCGAGGCCGCAAGGCCGCTGAGGGTCGAAGTGGGGGGGCCGTTCACGGAGCCGGTGACCGGAGAGGTCTTCCTGCCGGTACCGGCCGGGCGTTTCCGGATGGGCGGAACGGCGTACGGAGACGAACAACCGGTCCATTGGGTGCGGCTATCGGCATTCTGGCTGGCGCGCACGCCGGTCACCAACCGGCAGTATCGACTGTTCTTGGACGCGACGGGTCACGAGGAGCCGTCGTACTGGCGCGACCGTCGTTTCTCGGAACCCGATCAGCCGGTGGTCGGCGTCAGTTGGCACGACGCTGTGGCCTATTGCCGTTGGCTGAGCGAGCAGAGCCCGGCGGGCAGAAGGATCGAGCTGCCCACAGAGGCGCAGTGGGAGTATGCGGCTCGAGGGACCGACGGGTGGGAATACCCCTGGGGAAACGATCCACCCAACTCGGAACGGGCTTGTTTCGACCTGGATCTCAGCAGTGGCCAGCCGGCAGCCGTAGGCTCGTATCCCGCTGGTGCTGGCCCGTTCGGGCAACTGGACCTGGCAGGCAATGTTTGGGAGTGGTGCCGGGATTTCTGGGAGCCGAGCTACCAACGGTGGGCGAACGACGAACCGCTGGATCCCATCGGAGAGGCGGGTTCTAGCCTCCGGCCCCTTCGGGGCGGCGCCTGGTGGCGTGGCGCTGTGGACCTCCGGTCCGCGAACCGGCGCGGGCGCGAGCCCGACGCCCGCCTCGTCAGCATCGGCTTCCGGTTGTCGTGTTCCCCCTCGAGCACGGTTTTTTGATCTTTGCTCTTTGTTCTGCGGGGTCCAGGGGAGAATCCCCCCTGCCCCCCTTTTTCAAAGGGGGGTATGGGACGGCTCGCTTCGCCTCGCGTGTGCGCGGACGCACGCCCATTCCTCTCCAGTGCCGAACCGAGGCGCCAGCGAGGAGTCCCCTTCCCCCCTTTGAAAAAGGGGGGATCGAGGGGGGATTTCCGCGGCGAAGCCGCGGATCCGGAGAATCCCCCCTGCCCCCCTTTTTCAAAGGGGGGTGGAAGACGGGCTCGCTTCGCCTCGCGCGTGCGGGGACGCACGCCCACCCCGTGCGGCGCCAAGCGTGTCGGTGGGAATCGAATCTGGTAGGGTTACTCGGTGCTTCCGTTCAATCGAGATCACAAGGAGCGGGCGCGGGAGCTGCGCAAGAACACGACGGACGCCGAACGCCTCCTCTGGAGCGAGGTCCGCAGGAAGCAGATCTTCGGTGCCCAGTTCTTCCGGCAGAAACCGATCGATCAGTACGTGGTCGATTTCTACTGTCCGGCGGCTCAGTTGGTCGTCGAGGTCGACGGCGAGCAGCATCGAGAAGAGGACCACGAGGAGGGCGACCGCATCCGCGATCGGGCCCTCCGGGCCCTCGGACTGACCGTCCTGAGATTCTCGAACGCCGGCGTCCTGCAACGGCGCGACGCCGTCGTCACCGAGATCGAGGACGCCGTCAGCCGTGCCCTGTCGGCCTCGAACAAACGTCACCTGCACCAGTACTCCCGCCCGAAGCGCCACCGGCGCTGAAGAAATCCCCCCTCGATCCCCCCTTTCTCAAAGGGGGGAGGCTGACTCCTCGCTTCGCTTCGGGCTTGTGCGGATCATAAGATGGCCGCGCCGTGAGGACCGTCCTCTTCGTCTTCCCCACGTCCTGGGACGCCCGCCAGCTCGCCGCCTGCCGCGGACGCTGGCAGGACCGGTTCGAGCCGGTCTTCACCGAGCCGACGTCCGAGGACGTGCCGAACGTCTTCGACATCCTGGGCTTCATCGACGCCGCCGCCGCGGCCTGGCGCGGCAGGGTGGCCGGCGTCACCAGCTCGAGCGACTATCCCGGGGCCACCGCCGCGGCCGCGATCCGCGAGCTCCTGGGGCTGCCGGGCTCGCCGCCGTCCGCGGTCCTCGGCTGCTCGCACAAGTACGCGTCGCGCCTGCTCCAGCGCGACGCCGTGCCCGAGGCGACGCCGGGCTTCGCCCTCGTCGACTCGGCGGATCCCGCCGCCGCCGACGTCGGCTTCCCCTGCTTCGTCAAGCCGGTGAAGGGGGTGTTCTCGATGCTGTCGCGGCGCGTGGAATCGCGCGAGGAGCTGGTGGCGTTCCTCTCCCAGGACGCGGTGCGCGAGTTCACCGGCGAGTACATGCGGGTGTTCGACCAGCTCCGGGCGCGCTACACGGAGATCGAGAGCGGAGGACGCTTCTTCGTCGCCGAGGAGCTGCTCAAGGGCCGGCAGGTGACGGTCGAGGGTTTCGTCGCGGGCGGCGACGTGGAGATCCTGGGCGTCGTCGACTCGGTGATCGAGCGCAACAGCTTCGTGCGCTTCGTCTATCCGTCGTCCCTGCCGGAGGACGTCCAGGAGCGGATGCGCGACGTGGCCGGGCGGCTGATGACGCGCTCGGGGCTCGAGTGCAGTCTCTTCAACGTCGAGATGACCTACGACGACGACGCCGACCGCGTCGCCGTCATCGAGGTCAACCCGCGCATGTGCGGCCAGTTCGCCGACCTCTACGAGAAGGTGGACGGCGTGAGCGGCTACGAGGTGGCGCTCTCGCTGGCGGTGGGGGAGCGTCCGCGGCTCGATCGCCGCGCCGGTCCCTATGCGGTGGCCGCCAGCTTCCCGCTGCGGACGTTCGAAGAGGTCCGGGTCGTCCGCGCGCCGTCGCCGGAGGACGTGGCGGCGGCCGAGGCGCTCCATCCCGGGACGCTGGTGTGGGTGGAGTGCGCGGCGGGAGGCGAGCTGGCCGATTTCGACCGCTACGAGGACGGCTTCAGTTGCCGTTACGGGATCGTCAACCTGGGGGCGTCCGATCGGGACGGCTTGCTGGCGCGCTACGAAGAGGTACGTCAACGCCTGGGCTTCGAGCTCGAACGCTTGTAGCACCCGCGGCCCGCCCTACGCCCGGTGCTTCAGCCCCGGCCGACGTCAAGTGGACAACGACGGCGGGCCGTCGGGCCCCTACCTGAAAGCGCCGGGGAGCACGCGGGGTCGCTCCCCTCGGCGCCTGCGCTAAGATCCCGGTGGGGCGCTGGTTCCATTCACGTCTCCTCTGGGGTCTAATCGACATGCGCACGCACACCGCGATCCGAACGCTGCCCGCCCTCTTCGTCCTGTTCGCCGCGATGGCCACCGCCCAACCCCCCGCGGAGCCCGGTTGGAAGGAGGTCGACCGCCTCCTCTCCGAGGACAAGTACGAGGCCGCCTCGCGCCTGGTGGCCGAGATCCGCGCCCGCGCCCAGGCCGCAGGCGACGAGCGTGATTGGACCCGCGCGCTGATCGAAGAGTCGCTCATGCGCACCGCGCTCCACGGTTACGAGACCGCCGTGCGCTTCCTCAAGGACGAGCCCTGGCCGCCCGCTCCCCGCTACCGTCTGGTGCTCGAGCTCTTCTACGCCCAGGCGCTCACCACCTACGTCCAGGGCTACTCCTGGGAAATCCGCCAGCGCGAGCGCGTGACCTCGACCGACGAGGTCGACCTCAAGGCCTGGACCCTCGACCAGATCTACGGCGAGGCCCAGCGCGCCTATCTCGAGGCGTGGGCCGGACGCGACGCCTGGGACGACGGCTCCCTCGGCGACCTCGCCGAGTTCTTCGTGGACGGCAACTATCCGGCCCACGTGCGCGGCACCCTGCGCGACGCGGTGACCTATCTCGACGTCGAGCTGCTCGCCGACACCTCCCTGTGGCGTCCCGAGCACTCCAACGAGATCTTCCGCCTCGACCTCGAGGCGCTGCTGGCGGTGGGCTCCGCCGCGGACGTCGACCTCGCCGCGGCGGACGTCCACCCGCTGCGCAAGATCGCCGCCGTCCTCGGCGACCTCGAGAGCTGGCACCGGAGCGGGCAGCGCCCCGAGGCGGCCTTCGAGGCCCGGCTCGAGCGGTTGCGCCGCCTGTGGGCGTCGTTCGACCAGGACGACGACCGAGCCAGGCTCCGCGCCGACCTGACGGCGCATCTCGGAGAGCTCGGACGCCGCTACCCCTGGTGGTCGACGGGCATGGCCACCCTGGCCGAATTCCTGCGCGAGGGCGAGGAGCCCGACCGCCTGCAGCGGGCGCGCGCGATCGCCCTCGACGGCGAGCAGGCCCACCCCGACTCGCCGGGCGGACGGCGCTGCCGGCACCTCGTGGAGGTCATCGAGCAGCCCGCCTTCGGCGTCGCTTCGATGGCCAGCGACGGCGCCGGTCAGCGCTCGCTCCAGGTCTCCCACAAGAACCTCCCCGCGCTCCACTTCCGCGCCTACGCCCTCGACCTGGCGGCCACCGCCGAGGGCGCCCGCGACTACAATCTGCTGCCCGACTACCGCGACGTGCCGGCGATCCTCGAGGGCCGGCGCCCGGACGCGGAATGGAGCGTCGAGCTGCCGGCGACCCCCGACTACCTGCAGCACGACACCTACGTCACGCCGCCGCTCGAGCGGCCGAGCCTCTACCTCGTCGTCGCCTCGGCGCGCCGCGACTTCGCCGCCGCCGCCAACCAGCGCACGGCCCTTCCCCTCGTCGTGAGCGACCTGGTGCTGGTGCGCAAGGACTTCGCGGCGCCGGCGCTCACCGTGCGCTCGGGGAGCGCCGGCGAGGCCCTCGCCGGCGTCGACGTCAGCCTCTACCGCTACGACTGGCAGAAGGGCCACGCCAAGGTCGGGACCTCGGTCACCGACGCCGTCGGCGACGCGCGGTTCAAGGACGCGGCGCGTAACCAGCACTACTTCGCGATCGCCCGGCGCGGCGCCGAGGTCGCACTCCTGCAGTCCTTCTACGTCGGCGAGCCCTCCCCACCGCAGCAGGACGACCGCGCACTGGTCTACACCGACCGCTCGATCTACCGCCCCGGGCAGACGATCCTGTGGAAGGCGGTCGCCTACCGCCGGCACGCGGAGCACGGGCACGGCCGCTTCTCGACGCTGGACGGCGCCGCCCTCACCGTGACCCTGCGCGACGCCAATCACCAGGAGGTGGCGTCGGCCGCGGTCACCACCAACGAGTTCGGCACCGCCTCCGGCGAGCTCGCGATCCCGCCGGGACGCCTCCTCGGCCACTGGCTGATCGAGACCTCGATCCCCGGCTCCTCCTCCGTGGTGGTGGAGGAGTACAAGCGACCCACGTTCGAGGTCACCGTCGACGAGCCCGAGGAGCCGCTACGGCTCAACCGGCCCGCCACCCTCGGCGGCGAGGTCCGCTATTACTTCGGCCTGCCGGTGACCAGCGGCGAGGTCGTCTGGCGGGTCACCCGCGAACCGGTGTGGACGTGGTGGTGGTACCGCGAGCCGCCGGCGGTGAGCACCCAGACGATCGCCGCCGGCACCGCCATCCTGGGCGAGGACGGGCGCTTCAGCGTGACTTTCACCCCCGAGGCCGACGAACGGCTGGCCGGCGACAGGATCACCTACCGCTACCGGCTCGCCGTCGACGTCACCGACGACGGCGGCGAGACTCGCTCGGCGTCGCGCGCCTTCCACCTCGGCTTCGTGGCCGTCGAGGCCCAGGTGGTCGATCCGCCGGGCTTCTTCCTGGCCGGCGCCGCCGCCGAGCTCACCTTGAAGCGGCAGGACCTGGACGGAGCGCCGCGGCCCGGCAAGGGTCGCTGGCGCCTCGTCGAGCTGGCACAGCCCGCGGCGCCGCAACTGCCCGCCGACCTGCCGCGGACCATGACGGACGGCGACGAGGGCTTCCACACTCCGGGAGACCTGCTGCGTCCGCGCTGGGAGGCCGGCTACACGCCGCGCGCGGTGCTGCGCGACTGGGACGACGGCGGCGAGCGCGCCGGCGGCGGCGTCGAGCACGGCGAGGGGGGCGAGGCGCGCGTCGAGCTGCCCATGCTGGGGCCCGGCGCCTGGCGCCTCCACTACGCCACCGACGACGCCTTCGGCGCCACCTTCGAGATACGCTACGAATTCCTCGTCGTGGGCAAGGACGAGCGGACACCGCTCGCTCTCGCCGCGCTGCTCGAGGTCGAGCGCGCCTCGGTGCCGGTGGGCGGCGTAGTGCGCCTCGCCGTCCATTCGGGCTTCGGCGGCCAGGAGATGGAGCTGGTGGTGGGCCGCGGTGGCGGGCGCCAGGAGCGCCGGCGCCTTCAGTCGCGGCCCGGCGTGCAGCTCATCGAGATCCCGGTCGAGCGCGGCGACCGCGGCGGCCTCGGTTTCTCGCTCGCGGTGCTGCGCGACCACCAGCTCATGACGCTCGGCCGGCAGGTCTTCGTGCCCTGGGACGACCGCGAGCTGCAGGTAGAGTTCGCCACTTTCCGCGACAAGATGCGCCCCGGCGAGAGCGAGACCTGGACGGTGAGCGTCAAGGGCCACGACGGCGAGGCGCTGGCCGCCGGCGCCGCCGAGCTGCTCGCTTACATGTACGACCGCAGCCTCGACCTCTTCGCGCCGCACGCGCCCTTCGATCCGCTCACGCTCTACCCGTCGTCCGTCCATCTTCCCGGCCCCCAGTCCAACCTCGGCCAGGCGAGCCCGGTCTGGGGCGACAGCCGGGGCTTCGCGCCGGTGCCCGGCTATCCCACGCTCAGGGGCGAGCGTCTCAAGTTTTACGACGGCTACGGTCTCGGCGGCCTCGGCCGCCGCTTCGGCAGGACGTTCCGCGGCGGATCGCCGCGGGTGGAGCGCATGGCGATGGCTCCGGCCGCGGAAGCGTTCCAGTCCGCGGACATGGCCATCGAGGAGAAGACGAGCTCGGCGCCCCCACTGCCTCCCTCCCCTCCTCAGGAGCCCGCGCCGCCGCAGAGCGCCGGCACGCCGCCGCGCAGCGACTTCTCCGAGACCGCGTTCTGGAAGCCGCACCTCGTCCTCGGCAAGGGCGGCGCCGTGAGCTTCCAGTTCACCGTGCCCGAGTCGCTCACCGAATGGAACGTCTGGGTCCACGCCCTGACCCGCGACCTCAAGGCCGGGCGCCTGGAGCGCCAGGTGAAGACCGCCAAAGAGCTCATGGTGCGGCCCTATTTGCCGCGCTTCCTGCGCCAGGGCGACCGCGCCGAAATCCGCGTGCTGGTGCAGAACGCGAGCGAAAAGGCCCTCTCGGGCACGCTCGACTTCGACGTCCGCGATCCCGAGACCGAGGCCAGCCTGCTCGCCGACTTCGGCCTGACCGCGGCCGACGTCCGCGGCCGGCCGTTCACCGTCGAGCCTGGAGGCAGCGCCGAGCTCGCCTTCCCGGTGGCGGCGCCGGGGCGTCTGGGCACGGTGGCTTTCGAAGCGGTGGCGCGCGCCGGCGGCTTCAGCGACGGCGAGCTGCGTCCGCTGCCGGTGCTGCCCAGCCGCGTCCACCTTGCGCAGTCACGCTTCGTCACCCTGCGCGACCGCGACCGCCGCGCCCTCGTCTTCGACGACCTGGCCCGCGGCGAGGACCCCACGCGTCTTGACGAGCTCCTCGTCGTCACCCTCGACGCCCAGCTCTTCTACGGCGTGCTCAGTGCCCTGCCCTACCTGGTCAATTACCCCTACGAGTGTACCGAGCAGACGCTCAACCGCTTCCTGTCGACCGGCATCGTGTCGTCGCTCTACGACGAGTACCCTGCCGTCGCGAGGATGGCGGCGCAGCTCTCCGAGCGCGAGACGCGCTTCGAGCCCTGGGACGCCGCCGACCCCAACCGCAAGATGGCGCTCGAGGAGACGCCGTGGCTGGTGACGGCGCGCGGCGGCGGCGAGGCCGCCGAGGACCTCGTCAACGTTCTCGACCCGAAGATCGCCGCGGCCCAGCGCGCCGCGTCGCTCGAGAAGCTGCGCCAGGCCCAGACGGCGGTGGGCGGCTTCCCGTGGTGGCCGGGCGGCCCGCCGTCGCCCTACATGACCGTGTACCTGCTCGACGGCTTCTCGCGCGCCCTCGAGTTCGACGTCGACGTGCCGCAGGACGTGGTGACCCGCGCCTGGTCGTACCTGCATAGCCACTACGTCGACGAGATCGCGCGCCGCATGGTCGCCGAGGACTGCTGCTGGCAGATCGTCACCTACCTCAACTACGTGCTCTCGAGCTACCCCGACCCGTCGTGGACCGGGGACGTGTTCACCGCCGACGACCGCGAGAAGATGCTCGAGCACTCCCTGCGCCACTGGCGCCGCCACTCGCCGCGCCTCAAGGCCTACCTGGCACTGACCCTCCACCGCATGGAGCGCGGCGAGGAGGCGCGGGCGATCTTCGACAGCATCCTCGACTCGGCGAAGACGACGCGGGACGAAGGCACCTTCTGGGCGCCCGAGGAGCGCGCCTGGCTCTGGTACAACGACACCATCGAGTCGCACGCCTTCGTGCTCCGCGCGCTGCTCGAGATGAAGCCGGACGACGCCATGCGTCACGGCCTGGTGCAGTGGCTCTTCCTCAACAAGCACTTGAGCCACTGGAAGTCCACGCGGGCCACCGCGGAGGTGATCTACAGCCTGGTCCACTACCTCGAGGGCGAGGGCACGCTCGGCGTCCGCGAGGAGGCCACGGTGACGATGGGGCCGCGCGTCGAGACGTTCACCTGGGAGAGCGACCGCTACACCGGCAAGGACACGCGGATCGTCGTCGCCGGGCAGGACGTGGAGCCGAGCATGGCCACGATCGAGGTGTCGAAGGAGACGCCGGGCTTCCTCTTCGCGTCGGCCACCTGGCACTTCTCGACCGAGGAGCTTCCGGAGGACGCGGAGGGCGACTTCTTCGCCGTGGCGCGCAGCTACTTCCGGCGCGTCCACGACGGCCGCGAGTGGGTGCTCGAGCCGTTGAAAGAGGGCGCGGAGATCGCGGTGGGCGACCAGCTCGAGGTCCAGCTCTCGCTGCGCTCGAAGCACGCGGCTGAGTACGTCCACCTTCGCGACCCGCGCGGCGCCGGTTTCGAGCCCGAGACGGCGACCTCGCGGCACCAGTGGGACCTCGGGATCCGCTGGTACGAGGAGGTGCGCGACAGCGGCACCAACTTCTTCTTCGACTGGCTGCCGGTGGGCGAGTACACGTTCAAGTACCGTCTGCGGGCCAACGTCGCGGGGACCTTCCGCGTCGGGCCGGCGACGGTGCAGTCGATGTACGCGCCGGAGTTCGTGGCGTACTCGTCGGGGGCGGAGCTGGGGATCGTGCCGTAGCGTCAACAATTCGCGGTCAGACTAGGAGGATCTTGAAGCCCTCCTGCTCGAAGTGATGATCCGTCGTCAGCGCCTCGTCCAGTTTCCGCTGCCTCATGAGGACAAAGCTGACGGCATCACAGAGCGAATACGTCTTGTCCTGACGTTGAGCAAGAAGCTCAAGCGCCTCACGATGCAAGAGCTCATCTACCCAAACTGTCTCGATGTCGGGATTGTCCAGAAGATCTTTCACGAAGGTGAGCACATTTCTCCGACGAAGGCGTCGGACGGTTGCCAACGCGATGAGCTCCGCGACGACGTAGTCGGTGGTCAAGCGATCGTGGGCCGCCTTGTAAGCACCGCAAGCTCGCTCGTGATAGGGCTCTGCTCGGTGGAGCAGGCACAGTAAGCCCGAAGTGTCGAGAAGCATCAGACGCTGCCGTAGGTGTCAGAATAAGCCCTGGCGAGATCGGCGTCTATCTGCTCGTTCTCGACACCCGTCGGATAGCCGAGGTCCAGCTCTCCGAAGTGCTGCTCAAAGCGCTCTCGGGCGGCTTGCCGTTCCGCCGTGTCTGCGGACGAGTCAGAGGATCCGAGACGTTGCAGCAGGACGTCGGAGCGTTGAAGAGCGGCCGCCAGCCAGCGTGCCGCCGTTGTCCCGCGGCTTCGCGCACGACGCTCGATCTCCGCGTAGACTTCGTCGTCGAGCACCAAGGTCAAGGTCTGGCCCATTCCATGTCCTCCATTCGTGTCCGAGTACCCGGTGCCTGGATGCCGCCAGCCAGCCGACACCGGCGACCCAGGGCGGTAGTCTATCGCAATCGTCGGCCGCCTGATGCGCCCGCCTGCGGGCTGACCTTGGCGCTGGCGGGGGCTGCCCGAGTCCCCGGAGCCGTCCACGGACGCGGCGAACGATTCCTGGCCCTGTCTACCAGTGTCCGAAGCCGGTGTCAACGGCCCATCTCGTCGACTTCGCGCCTCAGGATTCTTTAGCCGTAGCACTGTTACCGCCCGGGCTCTTTATCCCGGGCTTCTGCCGTTTCACGACCTGGCCGGATTATCGCGGCAGAACGGACTATCTCATCATCTCGAGGAGATGTCGGGCGCTCGTGGGATCGTTACCGCTTTCGCTCGGATCCTAGTCTCTGGACCTTGCCGGCCCCTCGGATCGCCGCCGATCCTCCGTGCCGGCCTTGGCTGCCGGTCGTCCGTCCCCGGATATTCCGGCAATTCACCCGATTCTCATCCGCCGCTCGCGCGGCGGAGGGCCTTGCGTCAAGCCAGCCGAGGCGCGCCTTGTCGCGTCAGTGTGCC
>DASWIG010000173.1:0-18372 GCA_036397835.1 Thermoanaerobaculia bacterium | reverse complement strand
TCCGGCGAGCGCTGGTGGGCCGCCGCCGTCGAGCACGGGCGGCGCCTGGTCGTCCTCGAGGGCGCCGGCGACGCCGTCCGGACGCTGCCCGCGCCCGAGGTGCCGGACGACGCGCGCCTCGCCGAGCCGACGCCGCTCGTCGACGCCGGGGGCCTCCATGGCCTGGCCTGGATCGAGGGCGAGGCGCGCCGGCAGTCGGTGCGCGCGGCGTTGTGGTCCGCCAAGGGCTGGCGCACGCCGGTGACCGTGGCGGCGCCCGGCCCCGGCAGCCAGATGGCGCTGACCGCCGTCCGTCTCGACGACGGCTCCTGGCTCTTCGCCTGGGCCGCCTTCGACGGCCGGGACGACGAGATCCGCTGGAGCCGCTGGCGCGGCGGCGAGGCCTCGGTTCCCGAGCGCCTCGGCCCCGACAACGCCGTGCCCGACGTCACCCCCCGCCTCCACGCCGTGCCCGGCGGCGCCCTCGCCGCCTGGAGCCGCTACGACGGCAACGACTACCGCCTCCACCTCGCGCGCTTCGACGGCGGCGCGTGGACGCAGCCGGAATCCGTGGGCCCGGCGGGCTCCCTCTACCCGGGCTTCGAGCCGGGGCCGGACGGTCCCGTCGTCGTCTACCTCCGGGCCGATCCGCGCGCCTGGGTGGCGGGCGAGCTCGACGCCCACGGCGTCATCCGCCGCCAGGCCGAGGTGCCCACCCACGCCGTCGAGCGTCCGCTGGTGCGCGTCACCCGCGAGAGCGTCTCGATGTCGTGGGTCGACGGCGAAGGCGCGGAGCAAGCCTCGCGCATAGACTGGCGAGACGTTCGTTAGGAGAGCAGCCCTTCTTTAGCCCGAAGGGCGACAGCCGGTAGCCGGGGGTTTCAACCCCCGGCTAGGCCGCGATCCTTCCCCGGATCAGCACCGCCGCCGCGGCCTCGTCGGCCACCTCGAAGCAGGCCTCGAACGCCTTGACGAGCGCCGCGTCGGCGCGCCGCAGGTAGAGGCGTGCGAGCGCGTCGCCCGCGTCCACCTCGTCGCCCAGCTTGCGCTCGACCAGCAGGGAGACGCCGAAGTCGATGGCGTCGTCGGGCTTCATGCGGCCGCCGCCGGCGCCCGCCAGCAGCTCCCCCAGACGCCGCGTGTCGACCGCCGCCAGGCGGCCGGCCCGCGGCGCCGCGATCACCGCCTCGTGCGGCGCCGTCCCGAGCTTCGGCGCCTTCATCCACGCCGGGTCCGCGCCCTGGACCACGGCCCAGCGCTCGAAGCGTTCGCGCGCCGCCCCCGAGCCGATCGCCCGCTCGAGGTCGGCGCGCGTCAGGCGTCCGCCACTGAGCTCCGAGAGCTCCTCACAGAGCGCGTAGGTGACCTCCATCAGGTCCGCCGGCCCGCGGCCCTCCAGGCAATCGAGTGCCTCGCGCACCTCGGCGGCGTGGCCGACCCAGCGTCCGAGGGGCTGGCTCATGTCGGTGATCAGGGCGCGCGCCCGGCAGCCGAGGCTCTCGCAGGTGTCGACCATCAGCCGCGCCAGCTCCTCGCCGCGCTCGGGCTCGGGCAGGAAGGCGCCACTGCCGGTCTTGACGTCGAAGACGATGGCCGCGGCGCCGGTGGCCAGCTTCTTCGACAGGATGCTGCCGGTCATCAGCGGCAGCGACGCCACCGTGGCGGTGCGGTCGCGCAACGCGTAGAGACGACGGTCCGCCGGCGCGATCTCGCCCGTCGCCATGCCGATCGCCAGCCCGGTCTCCTCGAGGGCGCGGCGGCACAGGTCGCGGTCGAATTCCATCACCACCCCCGGGATCGCCTCGAGCTTGTCGGCGGTGCCGGCGGTGTGGCCGAGGCCGCGGCCGGTGAGCATCACCACCGGCCGGCCGCAGGCCGCCATCAGCGGCGCCAGCACCAACGACACCTTGTCGCCCACGCCGCCGGTGGAGTGCTTGTCGCCAAGGCCGGGGAACTCGCGACCCAAGTGCCAGCGCTCGCCCGACTCGAGCATCGCCAGCGTCAGCTCGCGGGTCTCGCCGGCCTCGAGCCCGCGGATCGCCACCGCCATCAGGAAGGCGCCGAGCTCCGCGTCGCCCCACTCGCCGCCCGCCGCGCCGGCGACCGCGGCGCGGATGTCGTCGCGGCCGAGCGCCCTGCCGTAGCGCTTGGCCTCGAGGATGCGGAAGATCGCCGGGTCCATCGGCTCAGCCCGTCGTCTTCTCGCGCGCCTCGGTGGCGTAGGAGGATTGCGGGTGGTCGTCGAGGATCCGCTGGTAGTACTCCCTGGCCTCCTCGCCGCGGCCGAGCGTGTCGAGGGTCCTGGCGAGCTCGAAGAGGAGCGCGTCCTGGGGCAGGTCGGGATCGCTCTCCACCAGCTCGGCCTCGAGCCGCTCCACGACCTCCTCGCCCTTGCCCTCCTCGCGGTCGAGACGGATCAGGTTGAGACGCACGGCCACCGCCAGCACCTGGCCGCCGTGATCGTCGAGGTAGGCCTCCCAGTGCCGGCGGGCGGCCGCCTTGTCGCCCTCGCGCAGGGCGAGGTCGGCCAGGTAGAGGCCGGCGACGTCCTCGGCCGCGCCGCCGGCGACGGCCTCGAGCGCCGTGCGCGCCTCGGCGCGGCGCTCCTCCTCGCTGGCGAACCGCGGTCCCGTGGAGCCGCCGGCGTCGTCTCCGTCGATCGGCGTCTCGTAGATCTCCACGGCCGCCGCGAGGTCCCGCGCCGCCGTCTCGCTGCGCTGCGCCGCGAAGACGCGGATGAGCACGAAGCCGATGGCCAGCGTCAGGACGGCCACGACGGCGCCGACGATGAGCCGCTGGTTGTCGTGGAGCTTCTCGTAGGTGGTGGACACCGCCGTCTGCAGGTCACCGTGCCGGATGTCCTCTTTGATCTGCTTGCGCGTCAGTCGCTTGCTCATCGAGTCCGTTCTCCTAGGGGGAGGGGCTGGGGATCAGAGGGGTGGTGCGGCTGGAGGGACTCGAACCCCCGACCTTGAGTTTAGGAAACTCCTGCTCTATCCACCTGAGCTACAGCCGCACAGGGAAGGGCGATTATACACGGGACGCGGACGATTGCACCCCCCCGCCCGCGTTGCCACGGATCCCGCCGCGTGGTAGGCTACCGTGACGAAGCCGGACCATCGCGAGCGCCGCGCCTTAGGGGACTACCCTGCAACGGGATCCAAAGGAGGACATCTCATGCCAGGCAAGTACGAGCTCAAGAAGACGGCCAGCGGCCAGTACATGTTCAACCTCAAAGCGGCCAACCACCAGGTCATCCTGACCAGCGAGCAATACCGGGCCAAGGACAGCGCCTTCGTCGGCATCGCGGCGGTGCGCAAGAACTCGCCGCTCGACGAGCGCTACCACCGCAAGGTGGCATCGGACGGCCAGCACTACTTCGTGCTCTGGGCCGCCAACAACAAGGTCATCGGCAAGAGCGAGCTCTACAAGACGAAGGCGGCGATGGAGAACGGAGTCGCCTCCGTGAAGAAGAACGGCCCCACCGCCCCCATCGACAACCAGATCCCGCCGCCCCGCTCCTGAGCCCCGGAGAGGCGACGGCGTGTAGCCCAGGCCGTGAGCCCTGGGCGGAAAGGGAGGGTCCGCTACGATGACCGACCGACGAGACGTCCTGGAAGCGCTCATCTACCGCTCCATGGGGAGCCGGCGGTTCACCCAGAACTCGCCGGTGCTGCCCGACGTGTGGATCGCCTACGGCCTGCACCCGGGCGAGCCCCAGGACCTGCTGCTGACGCCCCACGTCGAGTGCGCCCCCGCGGACCTCGCCCGCAAGCTGCGGGAGCGGCTCTCCGGCGAGGCCAAGGCCCGCGCCCGCACCGCCTTCAACCAGACCACCGTGGCGGCGACGCTGAGCTTCGGGGACCTGATCCGGCAAGTCCTGCCGATGAGCGCCTGGTGGCACGGCTACGTGGTCAAGGGTGAGGGCGCGGAGGCCGCCCGACAGTTCAGGGAGAACCGCCGGCAGTCCTCCACGATCCTCACGGAGGCGCTGAAGGCGAAGAGCTTCGACCGCTGGTGGAGCGCGGCCGGCGACGCGCGGAGCGCGGTGACCCCGCAGCTCGTATGGCTGGCGCGCGTCTCCGGCACCATCGCCCTCGCCGTGAGGGAGTGGGACAAGGTGCTGGACGCTCTCCCCGGCGATCAACGCGGCAGCGAGCTGCACCTGGCGCGGGCGCTGGACGACCTGGCCAGGAACTACGAGGCCATGGTGGAGGCTCTCTTCAATCTGCTCGAGGACGTGAAGGACCCCGAATACGCCGAAGGCGAGAGGCCGCCGCTGTGGACGATCAACCGCAATCGCCCGACCGAGGCCAGCGTCTACCGCTCGGGCAAGGCGGTCAAGGCCGACGCCGTGCGCCAGCTCTTCGACGTCCGCGGCAAGGACATCCGCTGGGCGGTCATCGACAGCGGCATCGACGCCACTCACCTGGCGTTCCGGCGACGCGAAGCCAGGGGCGCGCCGCTCGACCCCGCCTTCGACCGGCATTCCCGGACGGGCAGGTGGAAGAACCAGACGCGGATCCGCGCCACCTACGACTTCACCCGCGTGCGTGACCTCCTGAGCGGCGACGAGGAGACGCTCGCCGGCGTGCCCGAGGAATTCCGCGCGAGGGCCGGCGACCTGGGGCTCGTGGACGACCTGCGCAAGGCACTCAAGTTCGGCGGCACGATCGACTGGGGGCTGCTCGAGAAGCTCCTGGAGGTGCCGCACGACGAGGGCTACAAGCCGCCCGAGCACCACCACGGCACCCACGTGGCCGGCATCATCGGCGCCGACTGGCGGGCCGAGGAGCATAGCGAGACGCCCGCCGTCGACCGCCTCGGCATGGCGCCCGAGATCGAGCTCTACGACCTGCGCGCCCTCGACGAGAACGGTCAGGGCGACGAGTTCTCGATCATGGCGGCGATGCAGTTCGTGCGCTACCTCAACTCGCGCAAGACCGGCCACAACCTGATGGACGTCCACGGCGTGAACCTCTCCTTCTCGATCCGCCACGAGATCTCCAACTTCGCCTGCGGACGTACCCCGGTGTGCGACGAGGCCGAGCGCCTGGTGGCCGGCGGCGTGGTGGTGGTGGCCGCCGCCGGCAACCAGGGCCGGGCGCGCTACCGCACCAGCACCGGACAGGACGACGAGGGCTACCGGTCGATCAGCATCACCGACCCGGGCAACGCCGAGGCGGTGATCACCGTCGGCGCCACCCACGCCACCGAGCCGCACACCTACGGCGTGAGCTACTTCTCGAGCCGCGGCCCCACCGGCGACGGCCGCCGCAAGCCCGACCTGGTGGCGCCCGGCGAGAAGATCTACTCCGCGGTGCCCGGCCAGGGCGAGAAGGACCTCGACGGCACCAGCCAGGCGGCGCCGCACGTGAGCGGCGCCGCCGCGCTGCTGATGGAGCGCAATCTCGAGCTCGTGGGCCAGCCGGCGCGAATCAAGCAGATCCTCTGCTCGAGCGCCACCGACCTCGGCCGCGAGCCCTATTTCCAGGGAGCCGGAATGCTCGACGTCCTGCGGGCACTCCAATCCGTGTAAAGGAGGATGACGCCATGTTCAAGCTCGAGGCCGTGTTCGCGTTCGAAGGGGATTGCCTGCTTCTCCACTATGGCCCGGAGGACCCCCACCCCAACTGGTTGCTGATCGACGGCGGCGCCCGCGGCACCTGGCGCGGCTTCCTCGAGAAACGCCTCCTCCAGCTCGCCGAGGACTGGGATCTGGACGGCCCGGTGCCGCTGCAGATGGTGATGGTCAGCCACGTCGACGCCGATCACGTCACCGGCGTGCTCGACCTCTTCAAGCACCTGCGCGACCCCCGGCCGGACAAGGTCTGCCGCGTCGCCCAGCTCTGGCACAACAGCTTCGACGACGTCATCGGCAACGACGACCAGGAGCTGGTCTCCAAGCTCGTCGCGCCGCCGCCGGGGGGCAGCGGCGCCGACGCCGACACCGCGGCGGTGGTCGCCAGCGTCGCCCAGGGACGCCAGCTCCGCCTCGACGCCGAGGCCCTGGGGATGGCCACCAACCATCCCTTCACCGGCCTGGTGCTGGCGCAGAAGGGACCCGCCGTGGCGATTCCGGTGACGCCGGCCGCCGCCGGCCTGACGTTCAGGGTGCTGGCGCCGGACATCCCGCGGGTGCGGGAGTACCAGGAGAAATGGAACGCGTTCCTGCGCGAGAAGGGGCTCGCCGAGGTGGAGGCGGCGGCGTTCAAAGACCAGTCGGCCTTCAACCTGGCGAGCCTCGTCGTGCTCGCCGAGCACGGCGGACGCAAGGTGCTGCTGACCGGCGACGCCCGCGGCGACTTCGTGGTCAACGGCCTGGCGGCGGCCGGCCTGCTCGACGCCGACGCGGCCTTCCCCGAGCGCCGGGAGGGCCAGAGCGCGGCCGCCTTCAAGGCCGCCCAGGAGGCGGCCGAGGACCGCGAGGTGACGCCCTTCCACGTCGACCTGCTCAAGGTGCCGCACCACGGCAGCGACCGCAACGTGACGGTCGGCTTCTTCCGCCGCGTGCCGGCCGACCACTACGTGATCTCGGCCAACGGCAAGCACCACAACCCGGACCCGCCGACCCTGCGCATGATCGCCGAAGCGCGCGGCGAGGAGGATGAATACACGATCCACTTCACCTTCACCGAGGACCAGCACGAGACCGAGACCAACGAGGAGTTCGCCGAGGCCCTGGCGCAGGTCCACGCGTGGGTGACGGACGAGAGGCCGGACAACTGCACCGTCGTCTACCGGGAGCCGGGCGAGGACGTCTACTCGGTGACGGTTGACCTGTCGGAGTGATCCGAGTCGCCATGTGGGAGCCGCTGGCGATCCGCCGGAAGCCGACGCCCTGAGCCCGTGATAGGCTTTGGTCATGGATACCCTGGTGGATCTGCTCGACCAGAAGTTGCGCCAGTGGAAACCCGAAACCTCGCGAGAGGTGCGAGAGCGGTTGACCGAGATCATCGACCTCGCGGATCGGGACGGTCTCGACCTGATGCGCTCGCGAGCGGTCGAACAGGAAGTACTGGATCTGCTCGATGAGCCCGCGGCCGGGTGAAGTCTGGCTCGCCGACCTGGGCCTCGCGGCGAAGACCCGGCCGGTCGTCATCGTCTCCAGATACGACCCCGACTCGCCGCGAGCGCTCGTGCTCTACGTCCCTCTGTCGACGCGTTGCGCAGCTTGTGTCATGGGCACGTATACTGATCCCGAGGACGTCTCCATGTCCGGATTACTCGGAGGGCAGTATTCCTCGGAGGACCGGCAATGAAACCGAAGCTCGACATAGACAAGATCGCCAAGGACATCGGCGCCAAGCGCATCGGTAAGATCCACGCCTCCGGAGGCTACTTTGGCGCGAGGCCGTGCCAGGGGTGGGGACGCCACTTGTAGAACGGCCGCGGGAAGGCCATACCGTCTTGTCCTCGTCTTCAGATTCCCAGCACGGCGTCGAGCTCCTGGAAGCTGCGGTGCGGGGAATGGCCGTGGGCGTCGGCCGGTTTGTTGCCCGGCCGGCGGGCGAGCCCGGTGGCCATGCCCGCGGCGGCCGCGGCGTCGAGCTCGTCGACGACGTCGGAGAGGAAGAGGATCTCGGCGGGGGGCAGGGCGAAGGCGTCGGCGATGGCGAGGTAGGAGGAGGCCTCTTTCTTGGGGCCGGCGCCGGTGTCGTGGAAGCCCTCGAAGAAGACGGTCAGGTCGCCGTGCTCGGTGGTCGAGAAGAGCAGCCTCTGGGCGAGCACGCTTCCCGACGAGAAGACGCGCAGGCGGAGGCCGGCCTCGTGCCAGCGCCGCAAGGCCTCGGGCACGTCGTCGAAGACCACGCCGCGCAGCTCGCCGCTCTCGTAGCCCCGGCGCCAGATCAGCCCCTGCAGGGTCTTGAGCCCCGGCGACTTGCGGTCGCGCTCCATCAGGTGGCGGGCGTAGGGCGCGCCGTCGCCGAAGGCGGGCAGGTCGGCGGCGCCGGCGGCCTTCTCCTCCTCGTGCTCGCGGCGCAGCGCCGCCACGGCGCGGCCGAGCGGCTCCGACGCGGCGGCCTGGGCGCAGGCCTCCTCGAGGCGCGCCGCCGCGAAGGGGAAGAGCACCTCGTAGACGAAGGAGATGGGCGTCGTCGTCCCCTCGACGTCGAGCAGCACGCCGCGGCGTTTGGCCGGCATACGCTCAGATCCTGGACGCGAACGGCTCGACCGGGACGTAGCTCGGGCCGAAGCACAGCGGCTGGTGCAGCGTCTCCTCCGCGGAGCCGGTGTAGTGAGGCGTCCAGCCCGACTTGTCCTGGAACAGGCGGATGGCGCGGATCGTCCGGTCCTGGCACAGGTCGAACCAGTGGTGGGTTCCCCGCGGCACGTTGATCATGTCGCCGGCGACGACCTCGATCGAGAAGACCGGGCCTTCCTTCGGGTGGACGTGGAAGAGGCCGCGGCCCTTGACGATGAAGCGCACCTCGTCCTCGTCGTGCCAGTGCTCCTTGTTGAACCGGTCGAGCATGGCGTCGAGATTGGGCGTGTCGGGCTTGATGTCGATGACGTCGGCCGTGGCGTAGCCGCCCTCGGCGCTGAGCTTGCGGATGGGCTCGTCGTAGGCGGCGAGGACTTCCTCCTGCGAGGCGTCGGCGGCGAGCTCGTCCGAGCCCTCGAAGCGCCGGTACCAGATGTGGAATCGGGCGAGGAACTCCGAGATCTCGGCGGCGTCGCGGAGGGTGCGATCCTGGTCTGCGATTTGGATGGTTGCCATGAGGTTCCTCCTTTCGTTGGTGCCAGATCAACCGAGGAAGGGCTCGAAGCGGGTCCGCCGCGAGGCGGATTCGAGCAGGAACTCGAAGACCTCGACGTGACGCCGCGCCTCGTCGAGGTCGGCGCCCCAGGCGTAGAGGCCGTGGCCGGCGAGCAGGAATCCGGGAGCCGCCGGCCCGGCCTCGAGCAGCGAGCGCACCTCGCCGCTGAGGCCTACCATGTCCTGGGAGTTGTCGAGCACCGGCACCCAGATCCGCGCCTCGTGCGTCTCCACCCCGAGCCCCTTGAGCATCTCATAACCGGTCAGGGTGAAGCCACCCTTGGCCAGGAAATGCTCGCCGAGCAGCGTGGCGGCGACCGAGTGCGTGTGGAGGGTGGCGCCGGCGCCGGCGACGCCGGCGATCGTGCAGTGCAGCAACGTCTCGGCCGAAGGGCGGCCTTCGCCGCCGTCGGCGGGCTGGCCGTCGGGCCCTACGACCACGAGGTCGCGCGCCGGATCGAGGCGGCCCTTGTCGCGTCCGCTCTGGGTGATCAGCAGCCGCAACGGCTCGCGGCTCAGGGTCACGGAGAAGTTGCCGCCGGTGCCCGGAGCCCATCCCAGGGCGTGGAGCTTGGAGACGGTCCGGCAGAGCCGGCGGGCGGCGGCGGCGAGCTGTTCCGCGGCGAGCAGGGGCACCAGCGAGTCCTCTCTCGGCGTCGTGGATTGACGCCACGTCGAATTGTGTGCTAGGTTCCGCCGATTAGTAAAGCTGAAAGCCGGAGACGGCGTCCGGATGCCGCAGAAGCTCGAGGAAGGCCCCAACCGAGTCCTGGTCGTTGACGACGAGGTCGCCATCTGCGACGTCCTCGCGTCGATGCTCCGGCATTACGGCTACCAGGTCGTGACCGAGACCGATCCGAGCCGGGTCATGGACCTGCTTCGCGACGGGGACTTCGACATCCTCCTCCTCGACCTCGTGATGCCCGGCATGGACGGCCTGGAGCTGATCGAGAAGATCCGGCGCCACACCACCACCCTGCCGATCCTGGTGGTCACCGGCTACGGCGGCGCCGACACCACGGTGGAGGCGATGCGGCGCGGCGCCACGGACTTCGTGACCAAGCCCGTGGACTCCTCGTTCCTCGAGCTGCGGATGCGCCGCGCGTTCGACCTCGAGCACGCCCGCCGGCTGGCCAACACCGACGGTCTCACCGGCCTCTACAACCACCGCCACCTGCAGGAGCGGCTGCAGCAGGAGATCGACCGCGCCCAGCGCTACGGCCGGCCGCTCTCGGTGGTGATGGCGGATCTCGACCGCTTCAAGCGTTTCAACGACGCCCACGGTCATCCGCGCGGCGACGAGGTGCTGATCCGCGTCGCCCAGACTCTGCGGCAGGTGAGCCGGGCCGCCGACATCGTGGCCCGCTACGGCGGCGAGGAGCTCACCCTGATCCTGCCGGAAACTCCGGCGGCCGAGGCCGGCGTGCTCGCCGAGCGCGCCCGCCAGCGCGTGGAAGCCATGGCGATCGGCGAGGGCGAGGCGCGGGTGACCCTGAGCCTCGGCGTCGCGGCGTTCGCGCCGGGCATGAGCAAGGAGGCGCTGATCGAGGCCGCCGACGCCGCCCTCTATTCGGCCAAGCACCGCGGGCGCAACCGGGTCTGCTCCGTCGCCGAGGTCGGCGGCGGCAGGAGCGCCGCCGACCCGGACGCCCGCGCCGAAGCGCTGGCCTTCACCTGATCCCTGCGCTCCTCACGGGCACGTCGCGAACGCGCTCGTATCCTGCACCGGCAGGAACGCCTGCCCCAGGGGATTGGTGTAGGCCCTGGTCTGGTTGGTCTGAGTGTCGGTCACGGTCAGCGTGACCTCGACGTTGGTCAGGCCCGCGATGAAGACCCAGAAGTTGTTGAAGCCCTCCAGGTCGCAGGCGTCGAGCACCTTGACCACGAGCTCCACGTTCTGCTCGCCGAAGAAGCGGAAGTAGCCGGTGTCGTCGGTCAGCAGCGCGCCCTGGCCCTCGCCCGACTGGCCTTCGAAGTCCGTCCACTGCGCCACCACCTGGAAGCGCTGGTCGTTGAGGAAAATCGCCGTGCCGCCGCAGGCGGCCTGGCGGATGCGCAGGCCGTCGGCCTGCCCAACCGAGATCGCCGGGATGGTGATCGAGGGGTCGGCGCCGCCGAGGTTGACCGGGCTGTTGCCGGCGGTGTTGACGATCACGGCGGCCACGGCGCCGGCCGCCTGGGCGTTGGCCGCTTTGGCGGTGAAGTTGCACAGGCCGCGGTCGATGAGGGCGATCTTGCCCGTCAGCTCCTCGGAGTTGGCGGCCGGCGAGCAGCCATTGAAGGGCGTGTCGGTGGGATCGAGGGCGGTGTCGTCGAGCATGCAGGCGATCTCCGCGGCGAGGCCGCCGCCGGGGATCGCGGCGCCGAAGCTGGCGAGCCCGATCTCGTAGGTGCCCGCCGCCTCGGGCGGCGAGGCCACCACCAGCTCCGGCACCCCCGGCTCGAGCAGCATCTGTGCCGCCGCGTTGGCTGCCGGACCGTTCCACACCACGCGGCGGAAGCGGGTCGCCGAGGCGACGCGCTCGGCGCCGGTCATCTCGGCCCAGGTCTGGCCGGTCACGGTGTCGAAGGTGAAGAGATCGAAGATCGAGGGATCCCCCTGGACCAGCTCGCCGTCGCGCTCGTCGGTGTAGTTGGCGAAGCCGAGGCCGTGGCCGACCTCGTGCAGCACCACCGGCGCCACGTCGACCTGGTTCGCCGGATTCTCGCCGTCGAGGCCGTAGTAGTAGCCGGTGCCGGGGCCGAGGCAGGCCTCGTCGATGTCGGAGTTGATGATCACGAAGATGTCGCCGTCGTCCTCGGAGAGGTTCTCGCCGGCGAAGGCCTCGGCCAGTGCGCTGGGGTACCACACGCCGGGGCGTGGGAAGTCCTCGCTCTGGAAGATCAGGATGGTGGTGGCGCCGGCGAGCACGGCCCCGCCGCCCATCTCGCAGGGCAGCGGCTGCCAGGTCACCTCGACCTCGATCTCGACGTCGGAATCGAGCGTGTTGGCCCAGGCGGCGAGCACCGCGTTGAAGAGGTTGATGCGCGCCTCGCCGAGCGTCGTGGCGGGGTTGCCCGGGGCGCCGGCGAAGGGCCGCGGGTCGGTGAAGCCCACGCCGTCCGGGTCGAGGTTGAGGATCTGGAAGCTCGAGGTGCCGAAGCTCCAGCCGATGTCCTGCATCTGCCCGGGCGTCACGTCGAGCTCCAGGAAGGGCAGGTCGGCGTTGATGGTGGGCTCCATCAGCAGGTTGGGGGTCGCCGCGCTGTCCCAGTGGGAGATCGACGAGCCCGGCTGCACCGGATCGGGGGTGAACAGCGCCAGGAAGCCCGTGGGGTCGGTGCCCTGGAGGCGGTCGTCGTTGACGTCGATCGTCGCCAGCACCTGGGCGTGAGACGCAGCGGCCGCCAGCAGCGACAGGCCGAGGACCAGGACGGCGGAAGCTCGCGGGGTCCGCATCTACTTCTCCTCCGCGGCAAGCGCCGCCGGGCGGTTGAGGGCGGTCTCGGCGGCGGCCAGCCCGTCGGCGCAGAGGTTCGCGCCGTGGCCCGCGTCCTCGCCGCCGGCGACGGCGAAGCTCATCAGCCGCAGAGGAAGGCGGGCGCGCTTGACGCCGCCGGGCAGGGTCTCGACGGTGATCTCCTCGGCCGCGAAGGGGCCCTCGCCGCCGGCCTGCTTGGCTTCCATCCACAGCCGCAGCTCCTCGGCGAGGCGCGACGTCTGGCGCGCCGTCGGCGGGTGGAACCGGCGGCGGTCGAGGTCCCAGCTTATGGTGGCGCCGTCGAGCACGTAGACGCGGTCCGCGGGGTCCGGCGTCGCCGTGCCGGCATCGTCGGCGAGGACGGAGAAGGAGGCAAGCGCCAGCACGGCGAGGATCCAGGCCGTCGGTGAAGGAGGGCGGAAGGCGAGGGGGCTTTTCGTGGTCATGGCATTCTCCTATGCAGGTCAGGCAATGCACTGTAGCAGCCCGAACGCCGCGGCGTCCACGCTCCGGAGCGCGATCGATTTCAAGGCCGGCCGGCGCGGTAACATGCGCGCATGAAGGACAAGAGCAACGGATCGAGCGCCGCCCTGGCGCTCGCTCTCGCGTTGGCGGCCTGGGGCTGCCAGGAGCGGCCGTCCCCAGCCGGCGCGCCCGCGCCGGCAATCGCCGCCGAGGTCGTGATCGTCGACCCGCCGGCGAATCCCGGCAGCCTGGCGCCGGAGCTCGCCGGCGGCGACGATCTGTGGCTCACCTGGCTCGAGCCCACCACCGAGCCTCCCGGTCATGCGCTGCGGATCGCGCGCCGCCGCGGCGAGTCCTGGAGCGAGCCGCGGACGGCGGCCGCGGGCGGGCGTTTTTTCGCCAACTGGGCCGACCGGCCGGCGGCGGTCGCGGCCGCGGACGGCACGCTCCTCGTCCACTGGCTCGAGAAGCTCGACGGCGGCACCTACGATTACGGCGTCGAGCTCGCGCGCTCGAGCGACGGCGGCCTCACCTGGGAGCCGCTCGGGCTGCTGCACGACGACGACACGCCCGCCGAGCACGGCTTCGTCTCCTACGTCGCCGGCGAGGACGGCGTCGACGCCTTCTGGCTCGACGGCCGCGCCATGCCGGCGGGCGGCGCGATGCAGCTCCGGACCGCGCGGCTCGAAGCCGCGGCGGCCTACCGGCCGGCCGCCAGCACCGTGCTCGACGAGGCGGTCTGCGAGTGCTGCGCGACCGACGCCGCCCTCACCGGCGCCGGCCCCGTGGTCGTCTACCGCGACCGCAGCGCCGGCGAGGTGCGCGACGTCGCCGTCGTCCGCCGTGACGGCGAGGGTTGGAGCGCGCCGCGGCTGGTGGCGTCCGACGGCTGGAAGATCCACGGCTGCCCCGTCAACGGGCCGGCGGTCGCCGCGCGCGGCGAAAGCGTGGCGGTGGCCTGGTTCACCGGCGCCGACCTGACGGCGCGGGTGCGGGTGGCCTTCTCCGACGACGCCGGCGCCACCTTCGGCCCGCCCGTCGAGGTCGACGGCGACGGCCCGGTCGGGCGGGTCGACGTCGTGCTCGACGACGCGGGCAGCGCCCTCGTCTCGTGGCTGGGCGTGCGCGGCAACGCCGGCGAGATCCGCTGGCGGCGCGTCTCCCCCTCCGGCGCCGCCGGAGCGCCGCAGACCCTCGTCACCACCACTACCCAGCGTTCGGCGGGCGTCCCGCGCCTGGCGCGGCACCGCGGCCGCGCCGTCCTCGCCTGGGTCGACGACGGCGAGCCGGGCCGCGTCCGCGCCGCCCAGCTCAGCTTGACGAAGAAAAGTCGCCGGGATTGACAAACAGGACCGGCGCGGTCCATAATCTTCGCGATTGATGAGATCAGGTCTCATCAACCGCACGAGCAGGAGAGATCGTCAAGCCGAGGACCGCGAGGTCCTCTCAATTTGGCCACCATCTTGAGACGCAGTCTCAACAATCTGCGTCGAGGCGAGGAGAGAGATCGATGAGTTCAAGAGCAAACCGGATATCGCAAGCCATGGGGACGTGTTGGTTGGCGCTGGCCCTGCTCGGGGGCGTCGTCGTCGATGCTTCCGAGACCGGCGGCGAGGCGGCTGAGCCGCCCCTGCCCCCGGCCGAGGCGCCCCCGGCCGAGGACGGCGCCGCCGGCTCCCTGACGGCGGCGCAGGCGCAGGCGGTGATCTACGACCGGGTTACGGTCGTGGGCTCGGAGTCCGAGCTGGCGCGGTTGCCCGGCTCGGCGCACGTCCTCACCCGCGCCGACCTCGAGAAGCAGGCCTATTCGGACATCCACCGCATCCTGCGCCAGGTGCCGGGGATCAACATCCAGGAAGAGGACGGCTTCGGCCTGCGGCCCAACATCGGCATCCGCGGCACCGGCGTCGAGCGCAGCCAGAAGATCACCCTGCTCGAGGACGGCGTGCTGATCGCGCCGGCGCCCTACGCCGCTCCGGCGGCGTACTACGCGCCGACCGCCGGCCGCATGGAGGGGGTCGAGGTGCGCAAGGGCTCGGCCGCCGTCACCCAGGGGCCCTACACCCTCGGGGGCGCCGTCAACCTGATCTCGAAGAGCATCCCGGGCGAGCGCGGCGGCAACCTCGAGGTCATGGCGGGCGACCACGGCACCTGGAAGCTCGACGGCACCTACGGCGCCTCTTACGAGCGCGTCGGTTTCCTGGTGGAGACGTACCAGCAGCGCACCGACGGCTTCAAGGAGCTCGACGGCGGCGGCTCTACCGGCTTCGAGCTCGCCGACTACCTGGGGAAGCTGCGCTTCTCCTCCGCTCCGGGGGCGCGGCGGCACCAGCAGCTCGAGATCAAGGCCGGCCGCACCGAGCAGGACGGCCGCGAGACCTATCTCGGGCTGACCGCCGCCGACTTCGCGGCGACGCCCTTGCGCCGCTACGCCGGCTCGCAGGAAGACCGCATCGACACCGAGCACGAGCAGATCCAGCTCCGCTACTTCGTGGTCGTCAGCGACCGCCTCGACTGGACCACGACCGTCTACCGCAACGACTTCTTTCGCAACTGGCACAAGAACGAGTCGGTGCTCGGCGTCTCGAACAGGAGCGTGCTGGCGGATCCCCTGACCTACGCCGCCGAGCTCGCCGTGCTGCGCGGCGAGGTCGACAGCCCGGACGACGCGCTGGCCGTTCGCAACAACCGCCGCGACTACTACTCCCAGGGCGTGCAGTCGGTCGTCAGCTTCCAGCCCCGGGGCGCCTGGGCCGGGCACAGCCTCCGCTTCGGCATGCGTCTCCACGAGGACGAAGAGGACCGATTCCAGGAAGACGACCTCTTCGCCATGCGCGGGGGCCGCATGGTGCTGACCAGCGCCGGCGCGCCCGGCAGCAACGCCAACCGCGTGGGCGACGCCGAGGCCCTGGCCCTGTTCGCCGAAGACCGCGTCGAGATCGGGAAGTGGACGCTGACGCCGGGCCTGCGCTACGAGACGGTCGACCTGGCGCGCCGCGACTGGGCCGCCGCCGACCCGCAGCGCGCCGGCGACCCCCGTGAGCGCCGCAACGAGATCGACGTGCTGGTGCCGGGCCTCGGCGCCAGCTACGAGCTGCGCCCGCAGTGGCACGTCTTCGCGGGCGTCCACCGGGGCTTCTCGCCCCCCGGCCCCTCGAGCACCGAGGAGGTCGAGCCCGAGGAGAGCGTCAACTACGAGGCCGGCACGCGCTACCGTAAAGGAGCGGCGAGCGCCGAGCTGACCGCCTTCTTCAACGACTACGACAACCTGCTCGGCGCCGACACCCTGTCGGGCGGAGGCACCGGCACGGGCGACCTCTTCAACGGCGGCGCCGTCGACGTCTACGGTCTCGAGGCCGCCTGCGGCACCGAGCTCTGGCGCGGCGCGCGCTTCGCGGTGCCGGTGCGCGCGAGCTACACCTACACCCGCGGCGAGTTCCGGACGAGCTTCGAGACCGAATTCGAGGACTGGGCGCCGGCGGTCGCGCGCGGCGACGAGCTGCCTTACATGCCCGAGCACCAGATCTTCGCCGAGATCGGCCTCGTGGCGCCGCGCTGGGGCGTCAACCTGAACGGCCATTACGTGAGCGAGATGCGCACCCGGGCGGGCCGCGGCGTCATTGCGGAAGGGGAGCGCATCGAAGACCACGTGGCGTGGGACCTGGCGGCGCGCTACCGCGTCGGCGCCGGTGTCGAGCTGCGCCTGCAGGTGCGCAACCTCTTCGACGAGGTCTACGTGGCGTCACGACGCCCGTATGGTCTGCGCCCGGGCCTGCCGCGCACCGCGCTCGTCGGCCTGGCGGTCGATTTCTGAGCCGCTCGCGCGTCCCTCCCTCGGCGGTTTGCACTAGAATCGGAGGCTCCTGGCGCCGCCGCACGGCGCCGCTCGCTTGCTTTCGGGATATCCGGTCCGTGCAGGATGGGAGCCTTCTACAACAGCATTTGCGTGCCGGGCGGCCGCGTCGAGACCGTCCGCCAGATCCTGGTCCGTTGGCTGGCGGCCAAGGGCTACGAGCCGCGCCCGGGCCCGGTGCTCTTCGACCTCGACGGCGAGCACGAGCGCAGCGTCTTCTTGGTCTCGAACGACCTCTGGACGGTGCTCTTCTACTCCCACTTCGAGGAGGAGCGCCGGCTCATCCACGAGCTTCAGGCGGAGCTGGCGCCGATCCTTTACGTCTGGGTCTACGACGGCGACGTGTGGGGTTACGACCTCTTCGACGAACGGGGATTCGCCGGCTCCTTCAACTCGGACCCCGGCGCCCACGAGAGCTTCGGCGAGCAAGAGGGAGCTCCTCCGCGGCCGCGGGCCGGCGCGGAGAGCCTGTGTCGGCTGTTGGGCCTGCCCGTGGAACCCGCCGAGCTGCAGCAGATCGAGCGCTCGCGCACGCCCTTCAAGGAGGAGGCCTGCCGCGAGCTCTGCCGGGCCCTGGGCGTGGAGGTGGCGGCCTCGAGCTATGACGACCTCGAGAGCGGCGCGCTGCGGTCCCGCCGGGACTGGCGGGTCGAGCAGTTGCTCTTCGCGCGTCGCAACCTGAGGACGGGCTCGCAGGAGATCGACCTGCACCTGCACGGGCTCCAGCGCCTGAAGACCGAGGCGGGCTACGCCTTCACCGAGACCGTTTCGCTGCCGCCGGAGATCGTCGACGAGCTGCGCCAGATGCGCCGCCGGGTGCGGTGGAAGTTCCGTCTCCTGCGTCCGGTCTCGTGGCTGGCGCGCACCTGGCGCCGGCTGCGGGAGACGGCCTCGATCCGCGGCGGCGCGAGCAGCTTGCCGGCGCCGCGCGAGGCGGCCCCGGCGTCGACCTATCGCGTCGAGAGCGCGGTGCTGATGAACGACCGCCACCGCTGCCGCCTGACGCTGGCGGCGGGCGTCCAACCCACGGTGGTGTCGAAGAAGCCCTCGGCCGTCTTCGCTTTCGAGATCGCCGGCGTCACCGTCACCTGCACGGCGCGACGCTTGTCGAAGATCGACGAGGTACTGCGCAAGCCGAGCCGCGCCAAGGTGCTGCGCGACGAGAACTACGTGGTGGGCGGCCTCCCGGCGCGCCACCTCCTGTTCGAGCTGCCGCCCAGCTTCGTCGCCGGCGCGCAGCATCCCAGCTACCTGGCGCTCTACGTGGTCCGCACGTCGAAGGCGCTCTACGTGTTCCTCTACCGGTCAGCACGGCCGCCGGCGGCGCCGGTGCAGCAGGCCGTCCGCGACACTGTCGACAGCTTTCGGCTGCTGGACGACTGAACGATGGACGACGAAGAGCTCTTTCGCGAGCTGATGCGCTCCCTGGGCGTCGAGCCCGTCACCGGCGGCGAGCGCCGCCGCCCGCCGGCCAGGAAGCCCGCCGCGGCGCCGGCGGGCCGCGCCCGCCCCCGGTCCAAGTCCCGGCCGCCCGCCGACGACGAGGACGCCCTCTTCATCTCCAGCTTGGACAGCCTCGAGGTCGTCCCCGACAAGGACCTCCGAGAGCCGCGCCGGCGCGTGCCCGGGATGCGCAAGCTCAGGGCATCGCGGATCGGCGACGCCCTGCCGGAGGCGTCGCTCGACCTCCACGGCCAGAGCGCGGAGGAGGCTCTGCGCAGCCTGGAGCGGTTCATGGCCGAAGCGGCGGCCCAGCGCCTGCGCACCGTGATCGTGGTGACCGGCAAGGGACTGCGGTCGGACGGCGGCGTGAGCGTTCTCAAGCAGGTCTTCGAGCAGTGGCTGCGCGAGAA
>DASWIG010000172.1:0-3807 GCA_036397835.1 Thermoanaerobaculia bacterium | reverse complement strand
GCGGCGGCGGTGGGCGTGCGGCTCATCGTCGAGGAGCCGGTCCACACCATCGAGACCAACGTCCGGACCACCGAGGTCGTCCTCGACCTCTGCGCCCGCCAGGGCAAACCGCTGGTGATGACGTCGTCGTCCGAGGTCTACGGCAAGCTCGACCGGCCGCGTTTCCACGAGGACGACGACCTGGTGCTCGGGCCGACCTCGCGCGCCCGCTGGTGCTACGCCGGCTCCAAGATCATCGACGAGTTCCTGGCCCACGCCTACCACGTGGAGAAGGGCTTGCCGGTGGTGATGGCGCGGCTCTTCAACACCATCGGCCCGCGCCAGAGCGGCCGCTACGGCATGGTGGTGCCGCGCTTCGTCGAGCAAGCGCTGGCGGGCGAGCCGCTCACCGTGCACGGCGACGGCAGCCAGCGCCGCTCGTTCACCTGGGTGGGCGACGTGGTCGAGGCGCTGATCGCGCTCGCCGCCCACCCGCAGGCGGCGGGCCGCGTCTTCAACGTCGGCCACCACGAGGAGATCTCGATCCTCGAGCTGGCCCGCCTCGTCCGCCGGCTGGCCGAGAGCTCCTCGGAGATCGTCTTCGTGCCCTACGAGGAGGTCTACGGCCAGGGCTTCGAGGACATGGTCCGGCGTCTGCCCGACACCAGCCGGATCGCGTCGCTGATCGGCTTCAAGCCCAGCGTCGACCTGCCGGAGATGCTGCGGCGGATCCTCGACCACGCGCGCTCGTCAGCGGCGCCGCGGCCGGCGGCGCTGGCGGGTTCCTAGTCGGCCGCCAGGGCCCGCGCCAGGTCGCGCCAGCCGACGAGCACGAAGCCTTCGTCGCGAAGGAACCGGCGGAAGCCGCCGTCGCGCACCAGGTCGTAGTCGGACTGGCGCCAGGCGGACCCGAAGTCGACGTGGCCGCGGGTGGCGGCGCGCATCTCCGCGTCGTCGGTGGCGAGGTGGACGATCAGGACGTAGACGCCCGGGCCGAGGGGCCGCAGCAGCTCGCGATAGGCGTCGCTCCACTGCTCCGGCGCCAGACCGGCCGGGACGCCGAGGACGCCGTCCACCGCGATCTCCGGGTCGGGCACGACGGCGCCCTCGGGCAGGCCGCCGGCGCGCGCCAGCATCACGGGGACGCCGTTGTCCCGTCCCAGCCGGCGGTAGACGTCCACGAGCTCCGGCGTCGTCAGGAGCGCCCGCATGTGGGTGTCGAAGTGGGTCGGGCGGATGCCGGCGGCCCTGGCCCGCGCGATCTGGGCGCGCAGCTCGCGCTCCGCCTCGGCGGGCCGCGCCCGCGCGGCCACCGCGTCGGTCAGCTTCGGCAGATAGCCGTCCTCGTCGAGCAGGCTGGCCACCTCGTCCACCGGGCTCACCGGTCCCCAGCGCAGGTCGTTCCACTCGCTGTTGAGGGTCAGGTGCAGACCCAGGTCGGCGTCGGGGTGCTCGCGCGCCCAGCGCGCGACCTCCGGGAACCAGGGACAGGGCACCATGAGGCTGGCGGAGGTCACCCAGCCGTTTTCCAGGGCCTCGAGGCTCGCCTGGTTCACGGACTGGGCCATGCCGAGGTCGTCGGCGTGGATCATCAGCAGGCGGGCGCCGGGGGGATGGCCCAGCCGCTCCTGGATGGAGTCCGCGGCGGCGCGGGCGGCGGGAGTGCTGGCGGCGAGGAGGAGACAGCCGGCGACGTGGCCCCAACGGCGTCGAAGACACGGGACAGTGCTCGTCATGGCGCGAATCTAACACGGTCGGCTAGACTTGGGCGTCGTCCCGAAGACCGAAAGGAGGCGCAGATGGAAGCGATGGACGTGGAAGCACGCTGGCCGCGCCGGCGGATCCTGCAGCTCCTCACCGCCGCCGGCGTCGGCAACGCCGTCTTCGCGCGGGCGTTCGCCGCCCTCGCCGAGGAGGCGCCGCGGGTGACGGCGGCGATGATCGAGCGCGCCGAGTGGATCGCCGGCGTCGAGCTGACGCCCGAGGAGCGCGAGCTCATGCTCGAAGGCGTCAACGAGCTCGTCGCCGCCTACGAGACCAACCGGCTGGTCGAGATCGACAACGGCGTGGCGCCGGCCCTCGTCTTCCAGCCGGTGACGCCCCGGCCGCACGTCGAGCCCGTCGAGGCCGTGCCCACCACCGCGGGCACCGAGCCCGGCCGTCCCGAGAGCGACGTCGACCTCGCCTTCGCGCCCGTCTCCCAGCTCGCCGCGCTGCTGCGCACGCGCCAGGTCTCCGCCGTCGAGCTCACGCGCCTCTACCTCGAGCGTCTCGAGCGTCTCGACCCGCGGCTCCGGTGCGTGATCACTCTCACTCCCGAGCTCGCCCTCGAGCAGGCCGAGCGCGCCGACCGCGAGATCGCCCACGGCCACTACCGAGGCCCGCTGCACGGCGTGCCCTGGGGCGCCAAGGACCTGCTCGCCGTGCCCGGCTACCCCACCACCTGGGGCGCCATGCCTTACAAGGACCAGGTGCGCCCCGACAAGGCCACCGTGGTCTCCCGCCTCGAGGACGCCGGCGCCGTGCTCGCCGCCAAGCTCACCCTCGGCGCCCTGGCCTGGGGCGACGTCTGGTTCGGCGGCACCACGAAGAGCCCGTGGAACCTCGAGCAGGGCTCGAGCGGCTCCTCCGCCGGCTCGGCGTCGGCGGTGGCGGCCGGCCTGGTGGGCTTCGCGATCGGCACCGAGACCTGGGGCTCGATCGTCTCGCCGGCGACGCGCTGCGGCGCCACGGGTCTGCGGCCCACCTTCGGGCGCGTCAGCCGTCACGGCGCCATGGCGCTGTCGTGGTCGATGGACAAGATCGGCCCCCTCGCCCGCTCGGTGGAGGACTGCGCCCTCGTCTTCGCCGCCGTCGCCGGCGCCGACGGCCTCGACGACGCCGCCGTCGACGGTCCCTTCCGCTGGCCCTGGGGCCGCGACCTGCGCACGATCCGCGTGGGCTACGCGGCGGCGCTCTTCGAGGAGGACCGGGCCGCCGCCGTCGAGGGCGAGGAAGAGAAGGCGCTGGCCCGCGAGTGGCAGGAGCTCGACCTGCGCACCCTCGAGGTGCTGCGCTCCCTGGGGATCGAGCCGGTGCCGATCTCGCTGCCCGAGCGCTACCCGGTGGAGTCGCTGTCGTTCATCCTGACCGCCGAGGCGGCGTGCGCCTTCGACGAGCTCACCCGCAGCGGACGCGACGACCTGCTGGTGCGCCAGGTCGCCCGCGCCTGGCCCAACGAGTTCCGCCAGGGGCAGACGATCCCCGCCGTCGAGTACCTGCGGGCCAACCGCATCCGATCGCTGTTGATGCGCGAGATGGAGGAGCGGCTCGCCGGCGTCGACGTCTACGTGGCGCCGTCCTACGGCGGCGACAACCTGCTGCTGACCAACCTCACGGGCCATCCCGCGGTGGTGCTGCCCAACGGCTTCCGCGCCGGCGACGGCACGCCGACGTCGATCACCTTCATGGGGCGCCTGCACGGCGAGAGCGCGCTGCTGGCGGTGGCCCACGCCTACCAGCAGGCGACGGACTTCCACCTGCGGCGTCCGCCGATGGCGGCGGAGGGGTGACGGTTGTCCGTGACTGCCGAGAGGATCGCGATGGGCCGACCGTTGGAGGTCACCACCATCTCTCTCGCCGCCGCGAGTCCCTGCCACACCTCGGCGGGCTTGCTGCGAAGATCGCGGACGGAAAGGAATCTCATGGTCCCCAGGTGCCACCCACGCCGAAAGGAGGCCGCCGTTTCGCGGAGTATGCTACCGTTTGGTCGTACCAGAACGGAGTTGGCTCCCGTATGACCAAGCTCACGGCCGAGCAGTCTGAAGCACCGGACATCGATGTCTTCCG
>DASWIG010000171.1:0-33197 GCA_036397835.1 Thermoanaerobaculia bacterium | reverse complement strand
CCTCTACAATCCCACCAGCGTGCTCTACTTCCTCGAGCACCTCGCCGACTCCGGGGAGCCGCCGAAGGTGCTCCACGACCAGAACCTGCGCACTGACCGCGGCAAGCTCGTCTTCCTCGCCAACACTACGGCCGGCTCGGGCGTCATCGAGCAGCTCACCGAAGGCGACGGCACCGTCGAGATCGCCAGGCTGGAGACGCGGATTTCGCTGGGGACTCTGATCTGCAAGAGCCGCGGAGCGGTCGCCTCGTTGCTCTATTACATGGGGCTTCTGACCCGTACTCATAACGATTCGTCGCGATTGCGGATCCCTAATCTGATGGTCCGTAAGTTCCTCCTCGAACGGCTTCTGGAGGTCTGTTCGAGCCGCCCTTGATGGAGCGCGGAATCAGCCAGGTAGCCAGGAGGACTCCCATGCGTCGACGCTCCAAGACCCGGACGCGGAGAGTGGGTGACGGCCTTGGACGCAGTACAGCCATCCTACGACCTCTTTCTGTCGCACTCATCGCGCCTTGACCCTCGCGCCGAAGAGGTCCTTGAGGTGCTGGCACCCGGCCTTTCCCGTCGTGGCCTGCGGGTCTTCTGGGACAGGACCGAGCTGGCGCCTGGCGAGCCGTTGCTGCCGTCCCTCGAACGAGCGATCATCCGCTCCAAGGTCGGTCTCCTGATCGTGACCACCGCGGCACTCGGCAGTGGGTGGGTGGAGCTCGAGCTCGAGGCGATGTGGCGAGCCCGGCACGCCGGGTCGATGCGCCTGATCGCGTTGCTTCTGGAGCGGGGCACCGACGCACCCGATGGCTGGCAGTGGGATGTGATAATCGATGGTTCCGCGGCTGGTGCCCGGGCCACCCTTACGGATCGCGTAGCCGCCGCAGTGCGGGATCTCAACCTCTGACCGCTGTCAGCCGCGGGACTGCCGCTGGACGTTCCCAGGCCAGACGGGAACCACCGCAAAGCGGCCCGGGTGATCAGGAAAGCTCACGAGGTGGAGGGTGTGCACCTCACCGTGGGGCCGGTCTGCGAGATCGACGAGGATCTCGCCTGCCCAGCCGTAGGCCGCCTGAGTCAACAGGATCGGAGCGCCCTGCTGCTCGTCCGCACGGCAGACCTCGCCAGCGACCACCCTCTCGCCTGGCAAGGGGTCAGCGCTCACCGGCAGGCTCGCCCGTACCCTACCGCCGAGGCTGGCGAGCCGCTTGACGAAGCTCACCCGGTCGCCCAAGGCCATGTACACCCGGCGGCTGTGGCTGCCGACGTAGTCGAACATGACTTCACCCACGTCGAGCGCCACGCCGAGCTGAAGGGTGATGTACTCGTTGCTGTAGCGCCGAAAGCTATAGCGGTGGAACTCCTTGTCGAGCCAGTTCTCTGCCAGTTTGCGGAACTCGTCGACGAAGTCTGCGGCGGCCCACAGGGCTCTCTTGCTCGGCGTCCGTGGCGTGGGTTCCGGACTGTCGATATACTCGCCGAACACCGCCACCAGCCCCGAGCCCCAAATCTGGTCGACCCGGCCGCCGTAGTCTTCGACGAGGCGCGCCGCCGCTTCGCAGAAGCGGTTGACGAGGAGACGAAGCACTTGCTCCTTCTCCTCCCGCTCCAAGTCGGTCCGTTCGCGCAGGATGGCGCTGATGCGGTCGAAGTTGCGGATCTCCGTGCAGAACAGCGTGACGACCTTGCTTTCCGGCCGGTAGTAGGAGGGAAGATACGTGTTCGGCGTCATGCGGTAGAAGTTGGAGAACACCCTCACGGTCAGTTCCTGCGTAGCCCGCCGGAAGGCGATGAGACCCTCGATGCGCGAAGGTTCGGCGAGCTCATTCGCCAAGACACCGGAGGGAGACCAGAGAACGACATAACCGAGTCGATAAGGACCTGCGCCGAGTGATATCACGACTACGCGGTCCCCAAGGCGGGGTCCGTCGGGCGCGAATTCCTCCCCGAGCTGGCTTTCCACCTCTTTCAACAGGCCGAGCGAAGGCCCGTCTAGCTCGACCCATCTCACTTCGATTCGATCGTCAAAAATTGCGGTGAGCACAGACCAATCCGGCGCCTGCATACGCTTGTAGTCGGGTAGCTCCGGCGACGGTGTCAAGGAGGCATTCCGCTCATGGCGACGCTCGAGCTCGGCCCGCAGCGCGCGTCGGGTCCGGTCGCTGCCGCCCACTGCCATGACGTGCAGCTCCTGCAGGCCCAAGTTGAGGAAGAAGTGGAGAGCCACCTTCGCACCGGTGTAGCGGCGGAACTTCTCCAAAGTCGGCGCTACCACGGCGCGAAGATTCTCCTGCAACGGGGTGTCGGGACCCAGCGAGAGCAGAAGCTTCCGTTGAAAGGTCTCCAGGTCGAAAATCACGAGGTTTCCTCCCCAGGTTGCGCCAAGGCATCTCGCAGCAACTCCACCAGCAGGTCGGTCTCGAAGGGCTTCTGCAACCATCTGTAGCGTCCCGCCAAAGCCGGTAGCTGTTTTAGCTTGTCACGGATCGCGTCGTCGGTCTCGGCATGAACTGAGATGAAGAGGATCGGCGTGTCGGGACCGATGCGTGGGGAAGGCTGGAAGAGGGAGGCGACGACTTCGAGCCCTTCGAGTTTCTCTGACGGAAGTCGGGCATCCACGACGAGTGCGTCAGCCTCCGGCGCCTTCGTCGCTAGCTCGTCCTGGTTCGTGACAGGAAGGACTTCGTAGCCCTCGTCCGTCAAGCGGGCGGTCAACACTTTGAGAAAGATGGCTTCGTCATCCGCCACCAGTACTGTAAGTCGGCGCGTCACGGCTCCTCCTCCAGCCCTGGGGAATGCGAATCTCAAATCGCGCTCCCTGCGGCCGATTGTCGCTGACGTTGATGGACCACTTGAGCTGGCCGACCAGCCGTCGGACCTCGTAGAGGCCGAGGCCGATTCCCGCCGGCCAGCTTCCGGCGCTGGCCCCGGGATTGCGAAAGCCCGCTTCGAAGATGTGAGGCCTGTCCTCGGGCGCGATGCCCGGCCCCCGGTCGCTCACCGCGAGCACCATGTCGCCGGCCGAGCGCGCGCAATCGAGGGTTATGACTTCACCTTCCGGGCCATGCTTGAGGGCGTTGTGCAACAGGTTGAACAGGATGATCTCCAGCCAGATCTCCTCGGAGCGGGTCAGGGGGAGAAGAGAAGATGCCAGCTCGCTGACCATCTCGACTCGGGTGCCCCGCGGGACCAGCGGACGGATCTTGTCGAGCTGTGCCCGCAGGAAAGCGATCAGGTCGACTTCGCGCACTTGCTGGGTCCCGACGCGGGCCTCAACCTCTGCCGAGAGGGTGCGGCTCATGGTCGCGATGCTGAGGGTCCAGCGCCGCACGAGATTGACGTAATCGCGGAGACGTTCCAGGTCAGGTGATGCTTTGAGCAGCTCACGATCCAGCTCTTCGACGAGCATCGCGATTCCCGCCGCCGGCGAATTCAGGATGTGGGCCATCCCCGGTACGAGCTGAAGGCGGGCCTGGCGGGTCAGAGCCAGCAGCAGGACCACGTAGCTCGCCATCAGGTCGCACTTCAAGCGATCGGTCGAGCTGAAGTAGGCGGCGCCTGTGGGGTTCTCGACCTTCAGAACCCCCAGGAGGTCTTCGTTCCAGATCAGCGGCACCGCGTACATGCTGCGAAATCGTTCGCGAGCCTCGGGCCGTCCACCGAACTGGACCGGGTCCCAGTTGCCACGCCAGGAAGGATGCTTCCTCAGCTCGTCATGAGAGTTCGCCCAAAAAGGCCGGCGGCGGATCGCCACCCAGGCGGTAATACCCGGGATCTCCGAGTCGTTCCCGGCCTCGATGTCGATCGGGTACTCCGGAACTTCGGATTCCCGGCCCTTGAAACCGAAGTTGGCTTGGTGGACCAGGCGGGTCCCCGTGGCGTCCACGAGCCACAGGGAGCAGACCTCGGCATTGAGCGTTTCCGCGGTGGTGGCCACGATCTCACGGGTGAGCTGTTGAGTGTCGAAGGGTCGCAGCAACGCCCGCGACAGGCGGGCTGGCGCATCGATCAGCCGGCGTTCGTGGGAATCGACCAGCACCAGCGGCTTGGCGACCAGGGACACGAGCTGCGCCAACGCGTCCACCGTGGCCACGTCCTCGGCGGTAAACGACCCCTCGCCCTCGCGGTTCTCGACCTTGAGCACCCCCTCGACCTCGTCACCCAGGGCGAGTGGCACCGCGTACAGGTTGCGCATCAGCTTCGCCGGTCTTCCCCGCCACTGAATTTTGTCCATCTTCCCCTTGTGACAGAAGGGGTACTCCCTCTTAAGCTGGGCGAAGGAGTGAACCAGAACGCGCGCCCGCTCGCTCGCTACGTACCCGGTCACCCCGTCGTAGGTCCCGGCGCCGGGCGTGATCCTGTAGGTGATCTCCTGGGCCAGAGTCTGCGGGGCCGAGACGCCGAAGGCGGCCGCCAGTCTCAGGCGCCCGCCTTCGATTTCGTCGCGATAGACGGTCCACAGGGTGCAGATCTCGGCCCTGACGGCTGTCGCGCACGCTTGCACGGCCCGCTGGGGGAGCTCCTCGAAAGAGCCCGCCCGGGCGAGCTCCTTGGAGAGACGGTCGATCTCGCTGGCAAATCCTTCGCTCTCGGCCATGCCTGCCATGCCTAGCCTCCGAGGAGTGTAAGCTCAGTCAAAATCCAAGTCGGCCTGGGAAAGACCACGATCGGGGCAGACGCGAGGTCCACCCGGCATCCGCATCACACTTTGGTATAGAGCCGCCGGTGGCAGAATAAGTTTAGGGCGTCTATACTCGCGATCTGGAGGATCCGTCATGCGTCGACGCTCCAAGACCGAGTTCCGCGGCCGCCCGCTGGTCGAGATCGCCTACGGCCCGGACGCCGAGAGCGGCGAGGACGCCGGCCGCGCCCGCGCCCTGATCGCCCTCGGCGACGACGCCGAAGGCTGGCTCGCCCTCGGCGACGCGGCGCGCGGCGTCGTGGCCCTCGGCCGCGACGCCCGCGGCCTCGTCGCCCTCGGGGGCAACGCCCGCGGCGTCTTCGCGCTGGGGGGCAACGCCGTCGGGGCGGTGGCGATGGGGGGCACGGCCACCGGCCTGGTGGCCGTGGGCGGGGCGGCGCTCGGCGTGGTGGCTCTCGGCGGGCTGGCGCTCGGCGCCGTCGCGGTCGGCGGCCTGGCGCTCGGGTACCTGGCGGTGGGCGGCAAGGCCAAAGGGCGGCATGCGTACCAGAGCGCTGACCTTTTGCGCCGCCGGCCGCCAGAGCGCAAAGCCCGATCGTGATACGCTCCGGCGACGAAATCCGGCGCCCCCCTCACGTAGGGGCATCGCGCCGGGCGGTGCGGGTAGACACGACCTGCCGCGGCGGGACGGGCGGCGCGGGCGGGAGAGCCGATGGCGGAGGCGGTAGCGGAAGTCCTGACCAGAGCGGTGACGGTCCCCATCCTCGGGGGCGAGGTGTCCCTGCGGGTGCCGGAGACGATCTCCGACCGCACCTTGAACAAGGAGACCGCCGGCCAGGACCTCGTGCGCCAGAAGCTGCTCGAGCTCATCGACAAGCTCGAGCGCGTCGCCGGCTCCAACCGTGAGCTCTTCCTCTGTCCCATTCCCAAGCTCCTCGCCATCACCGAGGACTTCTTCGCCGTCTGCAAGGGGCTGCGCAAGTTCATGCAGGGCTTCGGCTCGTACCGTTCGGCGATCCCCGAGCTCGAGCAGGCGCGCGGCGACGTGCGCACCTTCTTCTACAGCTACATCAACGAGGAGATCGACCGCATCGCCGAGCTGCGCGACCGGGTGTTCGTGGACGTCAAGGGGGAGATCCGCGCCCACCGCCGCGACGAGCTCAAGCTCTACCGCAAGCGGCTCGCCAAGGCCGCCGGCATGGTGCGCACCGAGCTCCAGAAGTACTTCGCCCACCTGCTCGTCAACGATCCCCGCAACCTCTACCGCGCCAGCGGCGCCAGGAGCCAGCAGGAGATCCTCTTCCTGCAATTCCAGCGCGACGTCGAGGTCACCGACCGTCTCTACGCGGCGGTGCGCAAGCTCGACCGCTACATGCGCGGCGCCATCGTGCCCTCCGACCTGCTGCAGATGACGGTCGACCGCATCGAGCGCGAGCGCAGCATCGCCTGCCTCTTCGAGCAGGACTTCGAGATGTTCCTGAACGCGTTGATCGAGGAGATCGTGGAGACGTTGATGCCGGAGCTCGAGAGCGTGCTCGACCTCGACGGCATCTGGTACGACGACTTCGAGTCGATCCAGGCCAAGCGCCAGCGCCTCTCCGACATCTGCATCACCTTCCGCGTCTTCTACGCCGAGCGCTCGGAGCTGCGCGAGAAGGTCAGCAATCGCAAGATGATCTACAAGAAGATGGACCAGAGCTGCCAGGACCAGATCTGGGCGATCCTCGACGTCTTCAACACCCACCGCTTTCGCGAGGTGGCCGCCAACATCCGCGCCATCGAGCAGATCCTGGTCGACCTCGAGGCCACCCTCCTGCAGTGGGAGAAGGGCATCGCGCGCCGCGCCTTCGCGCGCGAGGAGTGGCGCGACGCCGAGCCGCTCCAGCGTCGCGGCGAGCGCTCGGTGGTCTACAAGGATTGAGCTTGGCGAGCTTCGCCGGCGAACCTCAGGCCGGACGAGGACCGAAAGAGACCTTGTCGTAGGCCTCGCCGAGCGCGAGCTCGCAGTCGATCGTCGTCAGCGAAAGGACATCGTCGAGACGCTTCGTTTCCGTGAGGATCCAGCGACCGTCCGCTTGCCGGACGTAGTGCTCGCAGTGCGGGCGGTCCTGCGCCAGCAGGACGTACTCCGCGAACGACTCGAGAGTCCGGTAGTGCTCGAACTTCTCGCCGCGGTCGTAGTTCCTCGTCCCCTTGGACAGCACCTCGACGAGCAGGGTCGGATTGACGAGGGTGTCCTGCTCGCGGTCGGTGAACGCCGGCTCGCCGCAGACCACCGTGACGTCCGGGTAGACGTAGCGGTTCGAGGCCTCGATCCGGACGCGGACGTCGGAGGGCAGGACGGTACAGGGCCTGCCCTTGAGCTGGGTGCCCAGCTCGCGGATCACGTTGGCGACGATCAGGTTGTGGACATAGCTGGCGCCCGCCATGGCGAGGACCTCGCCGTCGTGGAACTCGCTCTTGGCCTCCGCCCGGCGCTCTTGTCCGAGGTATTCCTCGGGAGTTAAACGGAGCTGGGGTTGGGTCGCCATGAGAGCACCTCTGGTATGCCGCCGACCGAGGATAGCATGCGCGAGACTATCCGGGGCAGGGAGAGACGTTTGGTCGCGTCCAGTGTGGTGTGGTATAGAGTGATGCCATGAAGCCAAGCAAGCTCAAAGACGCCATCCGGGCCGGCGACCTCGAGAGGATCCGCAAGCTGATCGCCGGCGGCGCGGACGTGGCGGCGGCGTTCACGGACGGGACGACGCCCATCCAACTGGCTGCCCGCGAGGGCCAGGTCACCATCCTGCGGGCGCTGGCCGCGGCCGGCGCCGACCTGACGGACCTCGACACCCTGAATTTCCAGGAGCGCCTGAAGCTCTTCATCGAGGCGTCGCTCGACTCCGAGCCCGGCGACGACCTGCTGCCGACCGGCGAGCTCTCGGCGTGGGCCATGCAGGCGGTCAGCGAGCGGATGGACGACAAGCTCGCGGCTCAGATCCGCGAGTTCGAAGGCCACGTATTCCGCGCCGTGCGCACCGGCGACCTCGAGCTCCTGAAGGAGCGGATCGCCGCCGGCGACGACGTCAACCAGGTGTGCAAGATCACCCGGGACTCGCCGCTGACACGGGCGCTGCAGAAGGGCGACGAGGAGATCGTGCGCGAGCTGCTCGCCGCCGGCGCCGACGTCGATCACGTCGGCTTCAGCACGCCGCTCTCCTTCGCGCTGCCCGACCTGCGCCTGGCCAAGCTGCTGATCGAGGCCGAGGCCGACGTCTACGGCCGCGGCCTCGACCGCCAGACGCCGCTCGAGCGCGCGGTCAGCCGCGCGCTGCGGCCCAAGTCCTCCGAGGATTCGCCGCTCCTCGTGCGCTTCTTTCTCGAGGCCGGCGTCGACCCCGCGAGCTCCGAGCTCGCCGAGGGCACGATGCTCATGGAGGCGGAGTACGACCGGGCCTGGGAGGTTTACCAGGAGCTGCTGCCGCACTACTCCGCGGAGGTCGCCCACGAGACCTTCGAGGAGCTGCGCCAGAGCCAGGAAATGAAGGAGTACGACGGCGGCTTCTTCCAATGGACGTTCGACCTGCGCTACGCCGTGCGCCAGGGCGACGTCGAGGAGGTCCGCAAGCTGCTCGCGAAGTACGCGGACGACCCTGCCAGGAAGGCCGAATTCGCCAAGGAGACGGGACGCGCCCTCAAGGAGGCGATCGCCGCCATGCAGCTCGCGGCGGCGCGCGTTTTGATCGACGCCGGCGCGCCGCTCGACGCCGTCGACCGGCTCGAGACGCGCCGCGGCTCGACGCCGCTGGCCTGCGCCGCGGAATCGTGGCACCGGCAGAGCGCCGAAGCGATGCGCCTGCTCCTCGACGCCGGCGCCGGCGTGGACCAGCGCGGCGGCTTCGGCCGCACTCCGCTGACGTACGCGGTGCTCGTGGCCTGGCGCCACGGCGCCGCGCTCAAGAAAGCGATCCCGCTGCTGCTCGCGGCCGGCGCCGATCCCAACCTCGAGGACGAATTCGGTCTCACCGCCTGGTCGCTCGCCAGGGCGCCGCTGGTGGAAGCGGAGGAACGCGCCCGCCTCGGCGACGCTCCGGAGGGGAGCGCGCCGCTCTTCGACGGGCCCGACCTCACCGAGCTCTTCAGCGGCAGTGCCAACAAGGCCGACGAGCGGCGTGGCCGGCTCGACCGCTGCCGCGAGGCCCTCGAGCTGCTGGAGGCGGCGGGCGCCAAGCCCCACGGCGAGGCCGAGCTCGGCCTCGTGGTGGCCTCCGCGGCCGGCGACGCCCGACGGGTGGAGGCGCTGCTGGCGTCCGGCGCCCGCGCCGACGCCCGCGCCACCGACGGCCGGCCGGCGGTCGTGGCCGCCGTCGCCGGCGGTCACGCCGAGGTGGTGGCCCGCCTGGTGGCGGCGGGTTGCGACGTCGACGCCAATATGCCGGGTCAGCCCTCGGCGCTCGAGCTGGCCGTTGGCCGCGGCGACGAGGCCATGACCCGCCGGCTCCTCGACGCCGGCGCCAACGTGGCGATGTTGACCGTCGGCGCCTCGAAGAACCCCCTCGCCGCCGCCGAGGCCGCCGGCGCCACCGAGGTGGTGGCGCTGGTCCGCGGAGCCCTGCCGCCGCAGCTCGCCAACCTCGACCGCGACGTCGAGCGGGAGATCGCGGCCGCCGACCTCACCTGGGAGAGCCAGCGGGCCCTGCCCGGCCACGCGGCGATGGGCGAGATCGAGAAGGTCCGCGAGCTGCTGGCCGTCGACGGGGTGGAGGTCGACGGCTACGACGTCTACTGCCGCACGGCGCTGATGGCGGCCGCCGAGGCCGGCCAACTCGCCGCGGTCCGCGAGCTGATCGCCCGCGGCGCCGACGTGGGCAAGTGCAACGGCGTGGTGGGCAGCCCGCGGTCGACGCCGCTGGCCGGCGCCGCGATCGGCCCTTCGGCCGAGCGCGACGCGGTCCTGCGGGCGCTGCTCGAGGCCGGGGCCGATCCCGACCAGCTCGGGGCCGACGGCCGCACCGCCCTGATGCACGCCGTCGAGCGCGACGTCGGCTTCTTCGGGCGCACCGGCGACTTCGCGTTGTCGAGCCGCACCCTGATCGCCGCCGGCGCCGGCCTCGAGATCCGCGACCCCTACGGGCTCACGGCGTGGATGCGGGCGATGAGCCTGGCCTCGTCGATCGAGCTCGACGACGTGGCGGAGCAATACGAAAAGCTCGCTCAGCTCCTCGAGGAGGCGGGGGCGTCGACCGACGGCCTGCCCGCGGTCGAGCTGATCTGGGCGGTGATGGTCGGCGAGACCGAGCGGGTGCGCGAGCTCCTCGAAGCCGGCGCCGACCCGAGCGCCCGCCGCCACGACGGCGCCACCGCCCTGATCCTGGCGGTGCGCGACGGCAACCACGAGATCGCCGAGCTGCTGATCGCGGCGGGCGCCGACCTCGACGCCCGCGAATGGGGGGACCGCGGCTGGACGGCCCTGGCGGTGGCCGACGAGGCGGGCGAGCGGTCGTCCTTCGTCCGCCTGCTGAAGCAGGCCGGCGCCAGCCCCGCGGGCGAGGATCGGGACGCACCCTCGGCGAGCCCGTTCCGGTCGGCGTGAGGCTGGTATCCGGCGCCAATGGCTCACGTCGAACGCCGAGCGTGCCACAGGCGGGCGCACCGAGCCCGCCCTTGGCGCGATCGGTCAGGACCGCGACCGGTCTTCCGCCGGACGCGCCGGCAGGACCTCGTCGATCGAAACGACAAGCCCGCTCAGGACCCGTGAGCGAACGGCCTCGCCGGCACCGCGCTTGTCGACCAAGTCACTGGCCGGTTGGATCGAGAAAAGCCGAAGCCGAGCCCTTCAGGGCTATTGCTGCGTCGATCGCGCCACGGCTATTCGATCCTTCTACTTTTCGGCAGGACGAGCGCAGGATGCGGTGAATCTCCGCGACCGAGCGAGTGGAGTCTTGTTCGAGAAGCAGAGCCGCGACGCCAGCCGCGCAGGGCGTCGCATAGCTGGTATGACGGCCTTCGTGCGTTTCGTACGTGCCGCCGCCAGGCCTTGCTACGGTGCTGCGCAGGTTGTGACCCGGCGCCAGATAGACCTTTTCACCGGTCGCCCCCGCGTGGCTGTGTTCCTGATCGAGGCACCCGATGGCGAAGATCTCTTCTCGGCGAGCGATCGGGTCGTTGGCGACGTCGGTGCCGGCGTCGTTCGTCGCCCAGAAGAGGCAGACTCCCTTGCCACTGCGAGCCTGCGCGACCTCGCCCAGAGCCTTCTCAAGGACCGTGCCGACAGCCATCCAGTCCTGGCAACTTCCCGCACCGCTATCCTCGGACGTACATGGCTTCAGACTGCACGATATGACCTGAACCTGAGATTGCAGACAGAGCTTGAGTGCCCATGCCAAGCGTGGCTGGCTCAGCATGTCCAGTCCTACCAGGACGAGCCGTGCGTTCGGCGCGACGCCCACGACGCCCGGGCCGTTTCGCCGCGCGGCGACGAGACCGGCGCAGAAGGTACCGTGCTCCCATGGGTGATAATATCCCCACACCCCTGCTCTTGACTCTTCATCACCGACGACGCGATAGGAATCCGCGATCCCCTCATGGAGATCTTCGTGGTCCGTCTGGAACGCGAGATCAATGACGCCAACAGTTTGGCCCAGACCACTGCGCTTGGCCGACACCGCTGCGACGTTGAGACCGTCCGGCCCCCACTGCCATCTCTGCATGTACTCCCGCTCATCCTTGGGAACCTCTTTTGCTGAGGGCGCGAAGTGCCACGGTGAAACGAAGTCGATGAACTCCGGCTCCGCGAACACGACCAGCCGACTTTCTATCATCCGTCGGATTCTGATCTCGGGGTGGTCGTCACCGGACCAGGATGCGGGGAGCGTTCCCAGGTAGATGGGCTCCGCGAAGGGCAATCGAATGGTGCGAAGAACGTCGAATCTCCGCCGGAGCTCCATCAGATCCGTACCGACCGCAAGCTGGAAGGTGAAATTGTTGGTGAGGTTGGACCTGTGGCCGTTCTCCCAAGTCACCCACCCTCCGGTGACGACGCTTTGCTCTCGCGCTTTTTCTGGCCGACTCATAATCCATTCCTGCCAGCGGAGCTGCTTTGCGTAGTGCTCCGGAAGGGGCAGCTTCGAGACATCGGGGAAGTCAGCGTCGCTTTCCTCGACGGCGTATTCCCGGCCATTGATGAAAAAGGTTCGCGTGCTCATCGCCGGATATCTCCATAGTCAGAATCATATTCTCCCTCTGCGTCGAAGAGGACGACTTGAGGGCAGATCCAACCGTTCGTCTGCTGCTCGTCGGCCTCGACCGGCAGGTCCAGCTCTTCAGGCGGCTGTCCTACGGCCTTCGCCAAGTCTTCGATGTGCTCGTGAGGGTTCGTCGGCTTCACCCCATAGGAGCGGTCCACGACGTCGTCATTCGAGATACAGAGCTCGAGTGGCTCGTAGACTGGAGGCACGAAATCGATCCACTTGGTTTCGCCTCCGTGATGACGCCAGAGGAAAGACATCGGGCTCTCGCATAGCGTCTCGATCACGATGTCGTCCGCCATGGCGTGGCGCCGCTTCGCCCCGTTCTTGGGGTATTTCCACACCACCGTCCGCTTCACCCGAATCATGTTCCGGGCACGAATCTGACCCGGAGGGAGCAAGATCGAGCACGTAACGCCGCAGAGGTTCCGGGGCCTGAGCTCCACGTCGTCCGCGTCGATCAACCAGTCCAGTGCGTCGTCCGGAACCGGCCGCTCAATCTTTTTTTCAGGAGCCCACGACATGGTGAACTCAGGTGAGGCGTTTCCCTTCAAGTCGAATCGTGCTCGGGTCTTGTAGAGAGGCAGGGAAACCAAATTCTCGCCCGCCGGGCCAAAAAATCGCTCCATAGGGGCATCGCTCTGCTCTGTGCGGTTCGATCTCCGGAAAGTGAGCCGGGGGCGATGGTCCGGTGCATCGGGGATCAAGACCTGGACGGTATCCGCTGCCGTGGCCAGACGGTTCTCTTTCACGACGACCAGGCACAGCCCGGAAATAGTGATCGACAACCTCTCCAAGGGTTTGGCGGGTTTGTCCATGACGACCTCCTTCTTCATTGTGATGCATTCATGAATGGCACGTCGGCAGTGATTCCGCCGACGATGGACAAAGCCGCCCAGGCGGACGGCGACAGAGACTCCTGTTCGACGGCTTCCAAGACGCTGGCGCGCAGCGCTTCGGCGGGTGTGAGACCGTTCCTGAGCGCGCGGTGGAAGCCCGGCATCAGCCGGGCCGCGGCCCGGTCCCCGACGTCGAGCTTCCCTGCCACGATGGCGGGGAGTCCGGCGGCGTACAGGACCCCGGCGGCACCCAAGGGGGTCTCCCGGTCATCGAGCTCCTGATCCATGGTGCGGCACGCAGAGAGGACCACCAGCGATACTTCAGCGAGACCGTGGTCGAGGGCGGCGGAGATCCGCAGGCCGCCGTCGTCCACTCCGGGTTCGGGGTGGAGTACGCGAATCGACGCCTCCGGCCGACGGGAATTGACCAGAGCATGCCCCGCGAAGTGCACCAGGCTTCTTCCTGTGAGATGGGTCAGGAAGCTCCGTGGCGTCGCCTGGTCGTCCTCGAGAACCATCGGCGAAGCGTGTTCGGCGGCAACTCTTCGGATCTCTTCGCCAACGTTCCTCAGAGGAGACAACCCGAGGCGGCCGCGAGGTGCGGCGCCAACGCCGACGATCAAGCTGTCGCCGGGCGCACGTGGCCTGCTATCAAGATCGTGAAGGTGAAGCAGCAATGCGCTCGGTGCCGCGGCCGTGACGTAGTCCTCGATGAGGTAGCGGTCGGCGACGGAGTCGTAGAGCGCCGCGAACGGCACTGCCGAAAGCTCTCGGTCAGGAATGAAGACGAGAACCCGGGCCGCCGCGACTGCCTGCTCTATCGGGTCGAAGAGAAGTCGGCGCAAGGTGCTCAATGGAGCCTGTAACGGCTCTTCCGCAGTCTGCCTTTCCAGGAGCAGGCGGACCTGACGAGCCTCCTTCTGTAGCTCCTCGCGTCCGATCGCCAGATGAAAGCCGTGGACCTTGTCGCGGCGCAGGACCCAGCAGAGAATCCGGTCGGGAAGCGTCGTGTAGTGTATCACCGCGGTATCCGGTCCGAGCGCAGCGGCGACTTCTTTCGCCGTCGGTTGTTCCGGGTGGTCAGGTCTCCAGGCTTTGGCCCGGTCGCGGAGCTCGTGGGCACGGAGCCGCTCGGCGAAAACGAAAGTCTCGGGTTCCGGCGTCGCCTCGACGGCTTCCAGGGTCAGCACGGTCTCTAGCGCTCTCTGGGCAGCCTTGGCGGCGCTCAACCGCAAGTCAAGCTCGCCGAGTCGACCGCGAGTGGCCTCATAAGCGTCCACCGCGGCCAGGAAATCGTTCCGTGCTGCCGCCGTCTCACCCAGGTCGCGCCTCGCTTCGCCCGCGGCCAGGAAGGAGTGAACGCGGTAAAACTCCTGGCCGATGGAAGATTCCCCGGCCATGGCATCCGCCAACAGTTCCAAGGCCCGCCGTGGATCCTGGCTGCGAAGCGCCAGACCCCGGGCCAACACTATTCGGTTCGTGAAGCCGCTCTTGAGCGAGCCATCCGGAATCTGCTCGACGGCCTTCTGCGCTTGATCGAGTCTCATCAGGGACTCTTGCGAACGAGCGAGCCGGGCCAGGGTCAGACCCTGGTAGAGGTAAGCGGAGGCGAGGTGGAATGGCGTTCCGGTCTCTTCTGCCGTGCGGCCCAGCTCGTCCAGGACCAACAGCGCCATGCGATCCGCTCCGGCCTCGGCCAGGGCCCACGCCGCCTCGAGGAGCATCGCAACAACTCGCCTGGGAGGCGCGGCCCGGGCCACGTGGGCCATTCCTTCCACGCGCTCTCGCCAGGCAGCGTCGATGTCGCCGATCTGGTGCAGGGTCTCCGCGATGAGCACGTGAATGAAAGCCGACTGCTCCGGTCCCGCCGACCTGTCCAGGAGCTCGAGCGCGCGGCGGTAGTACCGTAGGGCGTCGTCGTGCTTGCCGCGGGTTTTCGAGGCCGATCCGAGGAGCCAACAGAGGCGCCCCGCCAGGGCCGGATAACGCTCTGCATCCACCTTGCCGTAGAGCAGCTCGAAGCGCTCGAGTGCCGTCGCGGCGTCCGAGTAATAGTCACAGTGGATCGCGTAGAGATCGGCCCAGAGACCGAATGGGCTTGCCGTTCCGAAGAGCTCAGCGGAACGCTCGAAGAAGGGCTTCGCGGCCTTCACGTCGTCACCGTCGAACCGGTCCCGACCGTGAAGATACGCGAGATGGGCTTCCGCAAAAAGATCGCGTGCCTCGATGTCGCCTAGCGAATCGACGACCGTCCGAGCGGCCAGGTCGAGAAGCGACTCACCGCGCTCGGCCGCGAGACGCTGGCCGATGAGCACGGCCAGAGTCAACCAAGCCGCCGCTCGATCACTCTGTCCCTCCAACACGGCTGCGGCCCATCGCCCCAGAGCCTCCTCACCAAGATTGTGAGCTCGGAATGGAAACTGGTGAACGGCGGCCGCAACCTCGCCGAATTCACCGGCTTCAGCTCCGAGCGTCAACTGATTCCGGACCGGCGGCCATCGCCTCTCGAGAGTAGGAGCCTGAAGCTCGTCGAGGGCTTCACGAATGCGATTCCGCCACGCCGGATCGGTCTCGATCGTCAGGCAAGATTGCAGCCTGGCGGCCGCTTCCCGCCGTAGTCCGAGACGCTGCAAAGCCAGGGAAGCGTTGATCCGGAGCGCCAGTGAGGGAATCTCCGACGGATCTTCCGCGAGGGAGGCAGCCCGCACGAAGTCCATGGGCCTTAGGTTGGCCTCGCCTCTGGCCAGGAAGGCCGCCGCCAGATCCGCTCTTGCGGCTGCGCCGGCGCCGCGTGCGACCGCTTCCTCAAGGTATCCTACGGCCTCGTCATGCTCCCCGAGAAGTAGCCGAAAGACGCCGGCCTCGTGGAGTGCGGCAATCGAACCACCCCCTCGCGCCTGATGCTCGAAGCGCCGCGCTTCGCGAACCATCTCGGCGACGATGGGCCCTCGCCGCTCGGTTCCTCGCGTGCCCCAGTCGAGCCGGGCAAAGAGCCGAGATGCCGAGGTCGGCGACAAGCGACCCACGGAGAAGCCTGCTCGCTGCTCGTCGGACACCTGGGATCCGCCGCGACTGCAGGCCACCAGGGAAAACCCCATCAGGAACGTGACGCTCATACCTGATATGACGGACCCGATCCCGAAATCCCGCATGGGACCTCATCCTACAGGATCGAACTGAGAGAATCGGAACTCGTCTTGCGCCTGCCGATCGCGGAGAACCGTCAGGCGCAGCCTGACCTACGAGGATCCGTCCCACGTCTGCTTCGCGGCGATCGGTACACTCGTCCGACCCGCCGGCCGCGCTCAGGGATTGCGCGCCGGCAGGACCTCGTCGATCGAAACGACGAGCCCGGCGAGCACCCGCGAGCGAACGGTCTCGCCGGCGCCGCGCTTGTCGACCAGGTCATAGGACTGGCCCCGCAGGGCGAACGCCTCGATCGTCCGCTCGTCCGGGTCGACGATCCAGTACTCGGGGACGCCGGCCTGGGCGTAGACCTCGAGCTTGTCTCGCCGATCCGTGAGCCAGTTGGACCGCGACAGGACCTCGACGACCAGGTCCGGCGCGCCTTCGATCGGTGTCGGGCCACATCTCAGCAGGGCGGCGTCAGCGAAAGCTTGAGCGCTGCGAGCGCCCGCGGCAGGTGGCAGGCGAGGGCGAAGGGCTCCGGCCCGGCCGGATCGCCTTCGAAGTGGATTCCAACGCCCAGCTTCTCGGTCGAGCGTTCGCCTCTGGGGTCCAGGTACCAGCAGGCGCCGGAATCGCCGGGCTTGCTGACGTCGACGTGGCCCTCGTCCGGCTCCGGGACGACCCGGAAGCCCTCGATGCCGACCCGTCCCACCGGCTCGTCGTAGCTGAGGAAGTAGGTGCCGACGCCGTCGAGCACGCCGTGGGTCTCGCCGGTGGACCAGCCCACTTTGGTGACCCGCCGGCGGCTCTCGACATCCTCGTAGGTCACCTGGTGGGCCGCCGTGATCTCGACGCCGGTGCCGAGCTGAGCGCTCCTCACCGGACGGCCGTTCAAGACGTCGTCCATCACGTAGGCGAAGGCGCAGTCGCCCTCCGGGCCCGGTTGCCGCAGGCGGTCGAGCGAGCTCAGAGTGGCGACCCAGTTGTAGGCAACGTTGTCGGGATCGTCGTCGGCGGCGGGCAGCACGATCCGGAGGTTCTGCGACCACCGGGCGCGCGGGAAGGCGAGGACGTGCCAGCAGCTCACCAGGGCCTGGCGGCGGCCGCCGTCGCCCGGCTCGGCGTCCCAGGCCACGAGCCCCAGGGTGCCGCCGCCGCCCTGGGTCCGGGAGATGCTCATCCCCGGCTGGATCGCCGAGCCGGAAGAGGACGCCGGCGTCGAGTCCATGCTCCCGTGCTCGAGCTTCCTTTGCCGCAGCGCGTCGGGGACGCCGAATCGGCAGCAGGGACTCGCCTGGACGACCTCGGTCGAGCCGCCGACGACCTCGTCGAGCATCTCGTCCGGGCATTCGGCGAGGAGGACCTGGTGATCGACGTCCTTGGTCACGTGCAGGCGCACGGCGAGCTTGCCGGCATCCTCGCCCCGGCGCCGGACGCCGACGTCGACGCCGGTCACGTAGCTCTTGTCGCGGTAGAAGTCCAGCGCCTCGCGGTAGCGCTGCTCGAGATCGTCGTAGCGCATGACCAGGTTCCTTTCTCAGCCTTCGGCCCACACCGGCTCGCAGGGAGGACGGGAGATCAGCTCGCCGTCGTGGTAGGGGAAGTAGATCGGTCTCATGGCCGCGTCGGCGCACTCCTTGAAGAAGCCGGGCTTGACCTCGCCTCCCGTGTGGACGGGACGCGGGAGGGCGCGGCCGACGGGAGGGGCCTGGAGCAGCCGGTAGCAGAGCCGGATCTCGCTGGCCCGATCGCGGGAGAGCTCCGCGACCATCGCCGGCGGCACCGTCTGGTGGGTGATCTCCTTGAGCTCCCGGTTCATGATCCAGATCTCGACGCAGTCCTCGCCGTGGGCCGGCCTCAGGGTGAGATAGCGAAAGCGAGGACGCTCTTCGCCGAACTTCCTCGCCCGCAGCCGCACCATCGGGGCGTCGACGCGAATCCGCTGTTCGACCAGCGTGGCGACCGCCCGCGGCGGCTGGTCGGGGACGTCGAAGTCCCACAACTGGAGACGCTGGCCGCCTTCGTGGAGGCTGAAGCTGGCCGGGAACACCCGGCCGTTGCGCGCCAGGAAGCGGGCGACGACGCGGCGCTGGTGCTTCTTCGACTCGTCGAGGGGGACGGCGAGGTCGGGGAGCACGCGGCCCACCTTGCCGTCCCGGTCGTGGAGCGGGATGATCCAGCGGATGCTCTCGCAATTCTCGTCGGTCACGCTCGCGGGCGAATCCGGCTCGGTGTCGTCCACCTTCAGTGCCGGCTCGAGCTCGCCGCCCACGGCCACCAGGTCGACGTCTTCGTCCTCGAGCTCCCAGAGCCCGCGCAGTCCGCCGTCGCGGGCCGTGAAGAGGGGATAGCGCGGCTCGTCGGACCAGCGGTTGCGCAGCGTGTACTGGACCACCGGATGGTGCCGTTCGACGCCCGCGGCTTCCGGGCCGTTCTCGGTGTCGGCCAGGTGAACGTGGATTTCCTTGACGTTGCCGTTTTCTCTTTGCGGTGCGAAGACGCACAGACCCGAGTAGAAGATGCGCAGATCAAAAGCCATTTTGTTTTCCTCCTTCTGGATGAAAGGTTGCTTCACCGAAGACCTGAAAGGCGGCCCACGCGGCGGGCCGGCCGAATTCCTTGCCGTCCTCGAGCTCGTCGTCGGCGAGCTCGATCAATGAGATCTTGGCGCGTTGCAGCGCGTCATCGGCGCTGCGGCCGGCCGCGAGCTGCTCGTGCAGGCGCCACAGCAGCTCCGCCGTGACCGCGTCGTCGACGTCCCACAAGCTGGCGACCACGCCCGGCACGCCGGCGGACTGGAAGGCGTAGGCGAGGCTGAAGACGCCCTCGCCGCGCAGCGTCTGGCCGCGGGCCGTGCTGCAGGCCGCCAGCACCACGAGACGCGTGCGGGGCAGGCGCAGTCCGGAGATCTCCTGCGAGTAGAGGGCGCCTGGGTCGTCGCTCCCGGCCGTCGGCGCGAGCAGCAGGTAGGATCTGCCCGGCGCCTGGTGGTTGGGCACCGCATGGCCGCCGAAGTGGATCAGCGGCGCCTCGGCCGCCAGCGCGAGGAAGCGCTCCTTCGTCGCCGCGAAGCCGATCAGCGGATCGGCGACGCGATAGACCTTCGCCACCCGGCGGGCCTCGTCCGCGGCGCCTGGCAGGTCGCGCAGATTGTAGCGCCGGCGGTCGAACTCGGGATTGCCGACGATCAGCGGTTCGAGCTGGTCCGTCGACGCCAGCTCCGCGTCGCGTCGGCGGCTGCGCGCGTAGAGGTTGGCGCTCGCCGCGAACGATACCCGGTAGTCCTGGACGACGAGCCGGCCGCTCGACGGATTCGTCAGGGCGTCGAAGGGCAGCGCGTGGAGCAGGCCGTCGGGCACGATGACCAGGCGTTCGACACCCCCGAGGTGACGCGCGACGGGGGCGATCAAGGCCTCGTAGAGCCGCTCGCCCGGCTTCCTTATTTCGGCGGCGCCGGGGGCCTCCGACACGGCGTTTTGGAATTCCATCACCTGAGCGTCGAGCTCGGCGCCGGCCAGCGGCAGCTCCTCCCACACCAGCGCGTCGCGCCGGACCACGCCGACCCACCACCGCTCGCCGAGGCGCGTGTATTCGAGCAGGGCCGCGTCGTCGGGGACGCTGGCCTGGATTTCTTCGATCGGCAGGAGCTCCGCTGCGGGCTGACTGCCCGGCGGCGGGGTGAGCGCGGTGGTGCGGAGAAACGCATCGAGGAGGTTTCGTCCCCGGCGTTCGTCGGTGGTGGACAGAGCCGAGGCGAAATCCTCTTGCTCGAGCTGCAGCTCGGTCAGCCCGTCGAAGATCCGCAGCGTCTGCTCGAAGAAGGAAATGCGTTGCTCGCGGGTCAGCTCACCGCGGGTCGACTCGTGGTCGCGGATACAGCGGTTGAGATCGGCCGCGGCCAGCTCGAGGTCTCCGAGCTCGAGATGGGCGAGGCTGCGGGTCACCAGTGCCGAGGCGAGCCAGGACCGCTGCTGGCTCCCGCGGTAGATCTCGATCGCTGCGGTCATCCGTTCCACGGTCTCGGCGGGATTGACGTGGATCCGGAGCTCACCTTCCGCGGTGAGCAAATTGGCCGCCGCGTTCAGAACGAGCTCCCTGGGCTGGACCTTGGCCAGGAGCCCGCGCGCCTCGGCGAGATCTTTGCTCGCGGCTTCGCGGTCGCCCATGCGGGTCTTCATCCGCCCACGCCAGATCAGAGAGACCGGCTCGACGAGCGGATCCGCCAAGTCTCTGGACGACGGCACGGCCATGTCCTCGAACGCGAGGGCCATCGACCAATAGCCTTCCTGCCACGCGGCGACCGCCGCGGCCGCGTAGGTTTGATGAGAACGCATCGGATTGGACAGCTCGGCGACGCGGCGCAGGGCGAGCGCCCGGTGGTGCCACGCCTCCCGGCTGCGGCCGAGCACGTCCAGGATCTCCGCGATCACGCTCTGAATGCCAACGTAACGATCGGGATCGCCGCTCATTTCGAACGCCGCCAGGGCCTTGTGGCAGGCCTCGAGCGCCCGCTCCGGGTATCCGGTCTCGCCGAGTCCGAGGGCGACGATCCAATGCGTTTCGCCCCAGAGCAGGAGAAAAGTGGGGGCCTTGGGATCGGCGAGGATTTCGCCGATGAGCGCCTGCGCCTCCCGGTAATTCTGGAGTTTCCGCTCCATGACGGCGAGCTCGTAGAGCGCCCGCAGATGGAGGGGACTGCCGATCGCCGCGAGCCGGTGCCGAGCTTCCGCGAACAGTACGCGGGCGGCTTCCAAGTCGTTCTCCTCCAGCGCCTCGAGGGCTTCGAGATAACGGCGGTGAGCGTCGACCGGGGCGCGGCGGTCCGGAGCTCCCGCCACCACCGTCGCCGGCGCGTCGATCGCGGCTACGACCTTCACGGGGTAGGGATCGCCGGTCAGCGCGGCGAGAGCCGCGGCGAGCTCACGGCCGATCTTCAAGGAGCGCTCCGCATTGCCGGGGTCGTCCTCGAGCGCCGCGAGCCACGCCGCCGTCAGCTCCCTCTCGACCCAGCGCACGGCTTCCGAGCGAAAGGGCGAGAAGAGCGTCTGCAGACCCGTCTGATCGCCGCGAAGAGCCATCTCTTCCCACTGCGGGCGCAGGTCTTTCCAGTGCGGTGCCGGCTCCTTCCGACGCAGCTCGTCGAGACGCTGGCTGGCCTCCTGCGCCCATCCGGACCGGCGATCGAGCTCCAGGTAGTCCTCCCACGCCGACTCCGCCAGTAGCGCCAGGCTCAGCTCGTCGAGGGCCAGTGCCTTGTTGAAGCGCGCCGGCGCCAGGTTCGGCCGCAGCTTCAGGGCCCGCTCGGCGAGGTCGAAGGCCGCGAGCAGGTCCTGTGGCTGGCCGAACTCGAGAGCCCGGCTGAGCGTGAGCGCCGCCAGGTCGTTGAGCAGCGCGGGATCGCCGGCGCGACGGCCGGCTTCCGTTTCCAGCATCTCGATGACTTCCGTGAGATCCGTCTCGGAGCCGCCGGTCGCGATCTCCAGGATCCCCTGACCGACCCGGGCACGGAAACCGGAGCTCGACGCATCGAGCGCGCGGATGGCGACGCTGAGCTCGAACAGCTCCTGCGGCGCGAGCTCGTCCAGGACGCTTTGCCTATCCCCGCCGCCGCGGCGGACCGGATAGGGCGCGTGCTCGACGCCGGTGAGTCTGGCGGGCAGGAGCCTGTGGCCGAGCCGCTGCTGGACCGTCTCGAGGGCGCCGGTGAAATCCTGAGGCGGACGCCACGCATGCCATGCCAGCGCCAATACCGACGCTACGGCGAGCACCGAGCCGATTCCCCACCAGGCCGCCGACCTTCTCATAGCCGTCCTTTCTTCCTGAAGCGCGTCTTCGGCGATTCCGAAGAGCTCTTGGAAGCGGGTATTTTCGGGCGCCGTAGGCGTCTCGTCAAGGGCCGGTGCTGAATGTCTCATCGCGTCGTCTCGCGGCGCCAGGGGGCGCCTCGCAGCCGTCCGGTTGTGACCTCTGACTCCCTCTTCTCGGAGTTAGACGGAACACCGCCGGGAATTCCTCGGCGACGACGCATTGAGAGATTCAAATCGCAGGGTTTACGTATTGAATTTTCCTGATCGTTCTACGCGCTGCTCGTCCCGGTGATCGACCGCACGAAATCCGACGCCGGACGCTCGACGAGCGCGAAGCGTCGGCGCTGCCTTCCCGGAGCTTGGCGTAGATCGCCGTCGTCAGCACGTACCGGCGGGCCGGCGTGCCGATGATTGCCGGCACTCCGAAGCTGGCGAGCGACGCCAGGCCCACGGCGATGAGCCCCGCCGCCACGTTGCCCTTGAGCAGCGGCACGGTGACCCTGAAGAAGACCTGGTGGGATTGGCGAGGATCTCCCAGGCGATGGCGAGCAGGTACGAGGGCAGGGCGTAGGAGAGCGTGAAGACGCGGTGGAGGAAGGCGGCGCCCGGCAGGTCGGTGCGGGCGATCAGCCACGCCGCGGGCACGGCGATGGCCAGCGAGAGCGCCGAGACGCCGGCGACGATGAGCGCGGAGTTGACGGCCGCGTCGAGCCAGAAGCCGCTCATGGTGGCCGTAGGCTACACCGCCCCTGCGCCGGAACGGCCGCCGCCCGTCGGCGGCGGCCTCCAAACTAGTTGACACCGAGTTCCTGAACGGCCATCGGCAGATGACGTCTGATCCGTCTACGCCAGCTTCCGCGCGTTTGACGGTGAGGGCTTCCGATGCCCTGCCTCGTGAAGGCTCTTGGCCGTGGCCGGCGCCTTCAATGGTGTTGTAAGAGATAGCGGCGATGAGGTCGACACTTCCGATGAATGACGGCGAGCTGGCGGAAGATCAGGGCTCGGTGTGACGCCGACTTCGTGCTATCGTGGTCCGACGATGTCCTCCCGGGTGGTGCAGGCGACCTTCAGGATCGTCACGCCGCTATTCCTCGGAGGCGCCGAGCCGAAGAAGAGCTGCGAGGTTCGCGGCCCGTCGATCAAGGGAGCGATGCTCTTCTGGTGGCGGGCCCTGCGGCCCGGTGTGCCGCTGGCGGACCTGCGCCGACAGGAGAGCGAGCTCTTCGGGAGCAGCCGAGGCGGACAGTCGAGATGGCTTCTCGACGCTCGCGAGGAGAAGTCACTTCACCTGGGCAAGCTCGAGCTCGATCAAGGACGGGGGTATCTCGCCGGACAGGGATTGGCTCAGTTGAAGCAGGCCCAGCCGCAGACCGCGCCCCGGCGGCGGCCTCTCGTCGGCGTCGGCACCGCTCAACCGATGCCCTACGAGAGCACGCGGCGATACTTGCGGCCTGGGGGGCGGATCACCCTTCGGGCCTTTCGGCGCACTATCTCGCGAGGAGCCAGTGCAGAGGCGGAGCAGATCCGCGCCGCGCTCGTCGCCCTCGCGACCTTCGGCGGTCTCGGGGCGCGCTCTCGCCGAGGGTTCGGGTCCATCCATCTCGAGGAGCTCACCTGGGGCGGCGAGCACGGCCAGGAGGCGTTGGAAGAGCCGAAGGACGTCGGAGCCTTGCAGGGACGCTTGTCGAGTCTTCTCGGCGCAATTGCACACTCGTCGCTGCCGCCGTACTCGTGCTTCAGCAACGATGCCAGAGTTCTGGTTCTCGACGCCCCTGGCAAGTCGGCCGAGGATCTCCACGAGGAGCTGGGACGACGCTTCAAGGACTTCCGCTCGCATGAGCGAAGCGGCGGCGTCGGCGAGGCGGACCACGACGACATGGTGGAGTGGTTGAGAAGCGGTAAGCCGGACGTCCCTCCCCGGCGAGCCGTATTCGGCCTCCCGCACAACTACTATTTCAGCAGCACGAACGCCAAGGTCTGGGTCAACGCGTCCGGCAAGCTCAACCGACGGGCGAGCCCGCTCTTCCTGCACCTCGACGAGCTCGGCGAGGAAGGCGAGCGCCACGGCGTGGCCGTGCTCACGTTCCTTCCCGCGGCCTTCCTTCCCGCGAGGGCGAAGATCGTGGTGAAAGGTGAAGATCGTAGGGGTCAAATGTCGCTCCGACCCTATCCGGACATCTGGCGGCCCATTCACGAGTGGCTCGACGACCTCAAGAACACTCCTCCCTTCAACGCGACGGCGTGGGAGCGGCCGTGACGGAACGCGGCAACCGATCGCTGCGCTTCGCTCTCGGCCCCGTCCGGAGCTTTGTCGCGCAATCACGGCGGACCCGCGACCTGTGGTCGGGCTCCTTCCTCGTGTCCTACCTTTCCGCCTGCGCGGTGGACGCCTTCGAGGACGCCGGTGCCCGGGTCGTCCTGCCCGACGTGACCGACGATCCTCTGGTGGCTGCCGTCCGCGCCGTGCGGCGCGGCGAGACTGTGGCCAGGCCGCCGGAGATCGGCAGCGTGCCGAACCAGTTGACGGTCGAAGCGGACGAGCCCCTCGCCGCCGCGCATGCCGCGCAGCAGCGGGTGGTCGACGCCTGGAGGCGGATCACCGAGGCGGTGTGGGAGGTCATCTCGCCGGCGGCGAGCCATGGCCGGGACCCGCGCGTCATCTGGGAGCGTCAGCTCGGCTCGTTCTGGCAGATTCACTGGGCGGTCGGCGGTGCCGGGACGCTCGCGCGACGCAAGTCCTGGCGCGGGCAGTATCGGGAGCCTGAGCCGGGGGACAAGTGCACGCTGATGGCGGGATGGCAGGAGCTCTCGGGTCACCACCGCTCCACGGAGCGGCGAAAGCAGGACGCGTTCTGGTTGAAGCTGCGCCACACGCTGGGCGGGTTTGACCTGAACGAGAGCGAGCGGCTTTCGGCCCTGGCTCTGGTCAAGCGGCTCTTCCCGTCCGTCGCCCAGGAAGCGATCGGCTGGAATCTCGACACGGTCCATTGGCCCTCGACGCCGTACCTGGCGGCCCGGCCGTGGCTCGAGGACGTGCTCACCCACGGCGGTTCCGAGCTCAGGGACGAAGCCGAGCTCTATGCGATGTGGGTGGACGAGGAGGCCTCGAAAGCGCAGGCCCGCGAGCAGGGAGCGAACCGCATCTGCACCGGCTCGCCGGACGTCCGCAAGTTGGGCTTTCTCGTCCTCGGCGGCAGCTACCTCTTCAAGGAGGACCTGGGGCTTCCGGATCGCACGCCGTTGACGGACGAAGCGGCCGATCGCGACGAGGCGGCCGAGCTCCTCGACGGGGTTTACTGGAAGGCGGCGGCCGCGGGGCGCCGGTCTCGGCCGTCGCCGTTCTATGCCCTGCTCCAGCTCGACGGTGACCGCCTCGGCAAGTTGTTCGAAGGCAGCCGGGATCGCTCGGCCGCCAGCGAGGCCCTGGCCCGCTTCGGGCGGGAGGCGCAGGACCTGGTCGCGAGCCGCGGCGGCCTCACCGTGTACGCCGGTGGCGACGACCTGGTGGCCTTCCTCTCCCTGCCCTCCGCGGTGACGACGGCCGTGGAGCTGGCCGCGCTCTACGAGGAGAAGCTCGGCGCCGTCATCGATGAGAACGCACGGGCCACGATCTCCGCGTCGCTCGTCTTCGCCCACTGCCGGGCTCCTCTACGCTCGGTGGTGGCGGAGGGGCATCGGATGCTCGAGGACGACGCCAAGGACGGCAACGGCCGCGGATCGATCGCCGTGGCGGTATGGAAGGGATCCGGGGTGACGGCGCGCTGCGTCACGACCTGGGAGCAGCTCGTGCCCGACTGGCCGCCGGCCGTCGGCGCGGACCTCGAGGCGGTCAGCCACCGCATCGGCGCGGTGACGAGCAGCCTGCGCGACGACGAGGTCTCGGCGTCGTTCCTTTACGGCCAGCGCGAGGTCCTCACCCGTCTCGCCGGCGTCGAGCCGTGGCATCCGGGGCTCATCGTCGAGCTCGCGGCAGGCGTCGAGGCCGAGGTCCTGGTGCGGGCCGAGCTGGCGCGGGCGCGCGACAAGGATCCGGACGCGGTGAAAGACGTGGCTCTCGCGCTGACGAAGCTCATGGAACCCGGTCACCGCGGCGACGACGGCCTTTCGATCGTCCTGCCGGGCCGGCTCGCTTTCGACCCGCTGCTGGTCGCCCGGTTCCTGAGCGTCGAGAGCCCGGGAGAGACGCCGTGAAGAGGGAAACAACGAAGGGTTACGAGCTGTTCACGCTCGAGGCCCTCGACAGTTGGTTCTTCCGCGAGCCGCGGCCCTTCCACGCTGACGAGTCCGTCGCCGGCGGCATGGACTCGCTCTTCCCGCCGCCCTGCCGAACGGTGGCGGGCACGCTGCGGGCCGCGCTGGGTCGAGCGGCCGGCTGGAACGGGCATGGGCGATGGCCGCAAGAGCTCGAGTCCGTCTTGGGCGACGGGGAGGACCTCGGCGGTCTGAGGTTTCTCGGCCCGGTCCTGGCCCGAGGCGAAGCTGCCTGCTATCCCCTCCCGCGCCAGGTGATCGGCCGCCAGGAGGAAAGAAGCTGGCGAGCGGCGGCGGTGCTGGCGCCCGGGGATCCCGTGGACTGTGACCTCGAAACGGCGCGGCTGCCGGACGCGGTGGGGTGGCGGACCGGCGATCTCGCCGGCACCGGCCCGCCTGACGGGTGGTGGGGCACTGCCGCGGCTCTCGGCGACGTCCTGGCCGGTCGGCCGCCGGATGCGGCCGCGGTGATCGCGCTGGACGATCTGGTGGCGATGGAGGAGCGGGTGGGGATCCGCCGCGACCGGGCGACCCGCACCGCCGCGGACGACGCCCTCTACGCGGCCCGTCACGCTCGGCCTGCTGACGGCGTCTCCATTGTGGCTGGGGTGGCTGGGCTGCCCGTCGACTGGCCACGCCCCGCCGGCGGCCTGGTCGTACCCTTCGGTGGCGAAGGCCGGGCGGCGGTGCTGCGGCCGGCGGCCCAGGCCGCCTTCCCGAGCCGTTCGGTGCCGGCGGCGCAGCATCGAGGCTATAGCGTCACGTTCCTGACCCCGGTCTTCCTCCCGGCCGCCGCCTGGCAGGCCGGCGCGGAGGTCCCCGGTCTTCCCGGGAAGGTGGTCTCGGCCTGCTTCGCCGAGCCGATTCGGCTCGGCGGCTGGAACACGGACGATCGTCGGGCGGTGCCGGCACGCAGCGCCGTTCCCGCCGGCGGCACTCTCTTCATGGAGCTCGACGAGCACGGCGCCCCGGACGCGCTGCTCGATCTCCACGGAAACCACTTCGACCCCGAGGGCCAAGGGCGCTGGGGCTATGGACGGATGGCCGTGGGCGCCTGGGGCGACGGCGGATCGCAAGGAGGACCTCGATGACGGAAGTATCCACGGACAAGAGGCGGGGCGGACCGACGAGCGTCTGGATGTCCCTGCTCGCCGAGACCTCGCTCCACCCGGGCTCGGGCCGCGAGCTGGGGGTGGTCGACCTGCCGGTCGCCCGCGAGGGCGGCACCGGTCACCCGGTGCTCTTCGGCTCGCAGCTCAAGGGGAGCCTGCGCGACCGCGCCGAGCAGCTCGGATGGGACAAGAACCGGAAGGCAGACCTCGACCGCGTCTTCGGCTCCCCCGACGCGGCCGGCTTCGTGCTCTTTTCAGACGCGCGAGTGGTGCTCCTCCCGGTTCGCAGCCTGACGTCCGCCTACCGCTGGGTGACTTGCCCACACGTGCTGGAGCGGCTGGCGCGCGACTTCGATCGGACGCGGGGCGCGACCTCGTTCGACGTCCCGCAAATCGCGGGCCTGGACAAGGCCCTTTCGAACCAGCCGCAACCCGGCAAGAGGCTCTTTCTCGAGGAGCGGGAGGTGGAGGTGGCCGGCGGCGTCCCCGAGGACGTGCTCGAGGCGGTGGAGGGTCTCTTCGGCGCCTCTGCGGCGCGCAAGCGCGTGGGTCAGCAGCTCACCATCGTCAGCGACGACACCTTCAGTTGGTTCGCCCGCTACGGCCTGCCGGTCCGGGCGCGCAACGCCCTCGACAAGGACAAGCAGAGCAAGAGCCTGTGGTACGAGGAGTCGCTTCCGCCGGACACGCTTCTGGTGGCCGTGGTCAGCTCGCGCGGCGCGGGCGCCCCGGGCGCCGACCTCGCCGACCTCTTCCGGGACGCGCGCTACCTCCAGGTGGGCGGCAACGAGACCGTCGGCGAAGGATGGGTGGCCGTTCACTGGCCGAGCGCCGCGGCGGGAAAGGAGGGGGACTGATGCCGACCCGCGAGCACCAACGCGCCCAGCACGCCCTCCAGGCCGTGCGGGTTCTCCAGGAAGAGAAGTGGGCTCCCCGGTATCGGAGCTACGTCGACCGTCTGGGTCCGGCCATCCTCCGCAACGGTCTGGGTCAGGCCCTCGCGGGCGAGCTCGCCGCCGCGGGGAGCGAGAGTGGGGAGAGCGAGGCCCACCGGCGCCTCTACGCGAACCTCGAGAGCTGGCTTTGCGGCAAGGAACGCCCGTATCCGGCCGCCCCCCTGCTCGACGCCCTGGTGAAAGGCGAGGAGGACGAATACCTGCGCGCCCACGCCGAAGCCATGGCCTGGCTGGAGTGGCACAAGCGCTTCTGCCGCGCCTACATTCCGCGAGAATCGGCCGCCGGCACCGGGGAGGGCTGAGAGTTGGCGCCGCGACCGCTTCCGAAAGGCAAGCAGGAGGTGCCGTGGCAGGAGAAGGGCCACGCGGGCCTGTGGTACGAGAAGCTGGGGGGCACCTGGCAAAAGGGTTGGTCCCTACAGGCCGGCGAAGGAGGAAGCCCAAAGCTCGAGTGGATGCAGCCGCTCCTTCGCGAGCAAGGGGTCGGCAGCAAGGAGCTTCTCAAGGAACACGCCGACCGTCGGGGCGAGATGGCGAGACGTCTCGGCGGACGGATCCTCGAGCTCGAGAACCGCTCCGCGTTCGTCAGCGGCCTGGGCCAGGCCCATCCCATCGAGAACGGATTCCTGTGGCATCCCTGCCTGGGGGTTCCGTACCTCCCCGGCTCGGGCGTCAAGGGAGTGCTGCGGAGCTGGTTGCGCATGGAGGGCCCTCAGCTCGCCGCTGCCGTCGCGGAGGGCGGCGCCGGTCCGGGAAGCGCCGGCGCCGCCGAGATCGACCGGCTCCTGGGCGGCGCGGACCACGTGGGAGCGATCGACCTCCTCCCTCTCCTACCCACGCGCCCCGTACGCCTCCAGGCCGACCTCGTCAACCCGCACCACGGTCCCTACCAGCGTGGCGACGAGTGGCCGGCGGACTGGCAGGACCCGGTCCCCTCCTTCTTCCTCGCCGTGGCGCCGCGAGCTCTCTGGCAACTGTCCATCGTCCCCGGAACGGGCGCCCGGGAGGGTGACGTCGAGCGGGCCGCGGCGTGGCTTTCCCAAGCCGCCGACTGGATCGGCTTCGGGGCCAAGACCGCGGTGGGGTACGGACGCTTTCGGTGAGGGCCGCCCGGAGTCGGCATGAAGATCGTCTTCGTCACCGTCGGGACCAGCCTCTTCGACCGGGGCCTCGCCGGGCCGCGAGAAGCGTCGGACGACCCGGAACGTATCCGGCTGCTTCGCGACGCCTTCGTCGTCGGTGGTGACGAGGCCGAGAAGAAGATGCTGTCGGCCGAGCTGGCCAGTCTCTGCCGGCTCTTCTCCCGTTACCCGCTGGCGACGGGCGACCGTCTCGTGCTCCTGGCCACAGACTCGCCCGCGGGCCGGCGTGCCGTCGACGTGCTCGGCCAGGTGCTCCGCGACCACCCGGCGCTCGACGGCGCCGAAGTGGAGACGGAGCAGCCGCCCCACTGGCAAGCCCACGACCCCGTGCTTCTGGCCGAGCGCGGCGCCTCCAACCTCCTCGCGGCGGTCAGCCGGTGGCTCGCAGTCGATCTTCGAGCTCGCCCCCTCTTCGTCCTGACCGGCGGGATCAAGCTGGGCATTAGCGTCCTCAGCCAGGTCTCCTGCTGGAGCCAGGCTACCGCTCATGACGGCCTCTTCTTCAAGTTGGAGGATCCGGGCGGCGTGTTCTTCCCCCCGTGGTGCTTCGACGGCGGTGGAGACGGTCAATCCCTGTTGCCACGCCTCCCCGGCACGGTGTGCCTGCGGCCGGAAGTGCCGTTCACGGAACGGCTGCGCGAAATCGCGGCGGCGATGGAACCGCCAGGCGGCGGCGGACGCGCTCCCCTGACCACCCTGGTGGTGACGTCCGGAATCGGCCTGGTGCGGCAGAAGGACCTCCTCGCGGCGCGCTTCGGCTCGTCGCGACTCGCCGACGACGCCACCTGGCGGGAGATTGACGGCCATTGGCGCTGCCGCTCGTGGCGCGAGCTGCGAGCCGCGATGCGGGATGCTCCCGGCGAGCAGGAGCTGGCGGACGCCTCAGAGGGCGTGGTGCGGCAGTTGCAGGACGCCTGGAGCGCCGGGCGGACGCGCGACCTCCCGGCCGAGCTCGCCGCCCTCCGCAGCCTGTGGGCCGGTCACCCGCCGGCTCCGCTGCTACGCGGGCGGCTCCACGTGCTCCTGCTCGCCACCGACAGCTTGACCGGCGAGTACTGCGCCTCGCTGGTGGCCGATTTTCTGGAGCTTCTCGAAGGGATCGCGGAGGTGGAGGTCGAGGCCGTGCCCGGGTTTCATCCTTTCGGTGGGCCGCCGACCGACGGCGATCTCTTCACGCGGATGGCCGAGCTCGTGGGTGCCGCGGCGGCACGCTGCAAGCGCCTGCTGATGGTCCCCCTCGGCGGCACGAAGCTCCACCTCCCGCTCCTGACCATGCTCGCCACGCGGCTGCACGCGCCCCTGATCTTGGGGCACGCCGGCCTCGAGCACCCGGTCGTGATTCCATGGTTGCAGCAGGAGGGCGGGCGCGTGCGGGGAGCGGGCGACGGCGTCGCCGCGGCGTGGCCGGAGCTGGCGAGCTTCCCGACCGTCCGCCTGGAGATCGAAGGTGCCTGAGCTTCACCTGGTCGCGCTCGACTACGCCCACGGGCCGCGGACCCTGGGCATGGCGCACCAGCTCGCGCCCGGGGCGGCGCCCTTGCTCAGCATCTCGGACGAGGGCGAGGTAACGTGTGCCGGCCTCGGTCAAGCCGATGCGCCGCTACGCCTGCGGCGCGAGCTGCGGCGGCCTGCGAGCCTCGTCGAGCTGATCGAAGGCGAAGACGCCGACAGCCGCTGGCAAGCGGCCCGCCTTCTGCTCGCGGCTTGGGAGCAGGTGCGCCGGGGAGGCTTTGACCGGAAGGCGGATCAGTGGACACAGACGCTTCTTCTCCTGCTCCAGGCTCGGGCCAGCCTCCGGACGTTCGCGGCGGCGCCGGAGGCGGCTCACGAGCCCTGGCACGAACGCGCCGCCCTCGATCTGCTCGACGCCGCCGCCGCGCTCGAGTTCTTCGACCCGAGGCGCCTCGCGCCATTTCTGCAATGGCTGGTGGCGGTGCTCCGGCGTGACCAGGCGCGAGCCCTCCTCGACGAGGTTCTGCCGGTGGAGCTCCCCCGCTTCCTCGGCCGACTCGCGGAGCCCGCCCACGACGAGCTGGCGCGGATCGTCGAGGCCGTGGCGCGGGCACAGCGCCGGCAGTACTTCCTCGGCCGTTACGACCTGGCCGGCGCCGGCCGCCTCCGGCCGCTCCTCGCTCGTCTCCGCTTCCCGCGCTCCCGAACCGCCGCTGCCGCGTGGCGGAGGTGGCTCGCCTTCGTCGACGTTCTCGTCCCGCGACTCTTCGCCGGCTGCCTGGTGGGGATCCTTCCGTTCTTCCTCACCGACGAGGCCTGGCGCTTCGCCAGTGACCTTTCTCGCCCGCAACTCGCCGGCGTCGCCGCGGGGGCGGCTGGCGCGGTCCTCGGCTATCTCGCCTATGACCGCCACCAGGCCGACCCGGCAGGTCTCTCGCCCCTCTCCGGCGTGATCCGCGTATGGTTGACTGGTCTCGTCGAATCCTACCTCCTCGCGGCCGGGGTCCAGTGGCTCGCCTCTCCGAGCTTTCTGGGGATGGCGTGCCGCTTCAACGCCAGCGTCTTCGTAGCCAGCGCCGCCTTCGCCCTCGCGGTCGGCGTCTTCACGCAGCTCATCTGGCAGGAGAAGGCGGTCACGGCTCCGCCGTGACCTCAACAGATGCGCCTCATACAAATCTCCGCCGTTCGTGTCTAAGTAAGTAAGTCAGGCGCTTCGTGCCGCGCGGATGCGCGTGCGAGCGCGGCGAGCGAGGTTGCCGATGCCCAAGACTCCTGGATCCTTGACAACTGAATCTTCCGTCTTTCCTTTCACCCGCCACCTCTTCCGCCTCCGCTTCACCAGCCCGGCACGCTTCGCCCACTTCCTCCACGGCGGCGTGGCCCACGGACTGCTGGGCCACGCCCTGCGCACGCGTGAGCTTCCGGCCGGGCTGGTGCCCACGACGCCGGAGTCGGGACGGGTGGCGTACCAGGCCGGCGACGCCTACCACCTGGGGATCACCCTGGCCGGCGAGGCGCGCCAGGAGCTCGGACGCATCGAGCGCGAGCTGCGCAAGATCGGCGGCGCCGGCGCTCTGCCGCCGGAGCTGGCCATGGGCGGCAATTTCGAGGTCGAGGCGGTGGAGACGCCGGCGCCGGTCGACGTCGACGCCGAGGCCTCCGCGCTCGCTCAGGACGCCGGCGTGCTGACGCTGCGCTTCGTTTCCCCCCTGCGCCTGGAACGACCGGCGGAGCTCGCCGGCGAGGACGGCAGCTACCTCGACCGGCGCTGCTTTCCCCTCTCACACTTCCTCGACCGCCTGTGGCGCCGGCTCTTCCTCCTCGACCGCGGACGCTGGCCCACCGAGGACGAGCGCCAGGCGGCCATGCCGCCCGTGCCGCAGGCGGCCGAGACGGATCCCGCGAGCCTGTTCTGGATCGACCTGCCCCAGAAGGAACGCGGGCGGACCCTGGGCGGCGCCCTCGGGCGAGTCGACTGCCGGGGCGTGCCCGAGCCGTGGCTCCCCCTCCTCGTCCTGGGGCGGCACTTGCAGGCCGGCGCCTCGACGCACTTCGCCTTCGGCCGCTTCGCCCTCGGCGACGCCCTCGGCCCCCTCGAGACGCCGGCCCGGCGGCTCGTCGACGCCCTGGCCGAGCGGGAGCGGCTGGATCGCGCGCTGGACCACGTGGCCGAGCAGTCGGTGGCCGGCGGGGTGGACCGCGTGTCGCCGGCACACTTCCGCGACGAACGGGCGACCCGGATCCCCGAGCTCGCCGCGGCCGTGCGCCGGGGCGCGGTCGAGGCGTCGCCGCTTCTCGGCCTGCCGGTGCGTCGCGACGACCGGCGCAAGGTGCGTCCGCTCGCCATCCCCACCGTCGCCGACCGGGTGCTCCAGCGGGCCGCCACGGAGCTCCTCGGCGCCGCCGTCGACACCCTCTTCGAAGACTGCTCCTTCGCCTACCGCAAGGGCTTCTCCCGCGCCGGCGCCGCTCGCGCCATCCAGCGCGCCTACCGCGACGGCTTCCGTATCGTGCTCGACGCCGACATCTCCGCCTTCTTCGAGGAGGTGCGCTGGGATCGTCTCTTCGCGATGCTCGACGCCCTCTTCCCCGGCGAGCCTCTTCTCGAGCTGGTGCGCCGGTGGGTGACGGCGCCCGTCCATTTCGACGG
>DASWIG010000170.1:0-9610 GCA_036397835.1 Thermoanaerobaculia bacterium | reverse complement strand
GAGGCCGGGCGCCCGCTCTTCGGCCAGGACTTCGGGCCCGACCATTTCCCCCAGGAGACCGGCCTCGAAGCCGAGGCGGTGAGCTACAGCAAGGGCTGCTATCTCGGCCAGGAGGTGGTGGCGCGCATCCACTACCGGGGCGGCGTCAACCGTCTTCTGCGGGGGCTGCGCTTCGAGGGCTTCGACGACGAGGCCGCGCCCCTCGGCCAGGAGATCGTCCACGAGGGCCGCGAGGCCGGGACGGTGACCAGCGCCGTCCGCTCGCCGTCGCTCGGGCACGTGGGCCTCGCCGTGGTACACAAGCGCGTCGAGCCGGGCACGCGGGTCGCGGTCGGCGCCGGCGGCGCCGAGGTCGTGGCGCTGCCGTTCTGAACGGGCCGGCGAAGCACGGGCATAGGCTCAGGAGCCGACCATCAACCCGAGGAGCCGAGAACATGAACCGGAGAATCCGTCCCTCCTTCCTCCGCCTCTTCCTCATCGTCCTGACGATCGCGGCGTTGCCGCTCGCCGCCGACCAGGCCTCCTTCGACGGCCACTGGCAGGGCAAGATCCTGACCCCGGGGCCGGGGCTCGAGATCAACGTCGACCTCGAGACCGCCGACGGCGCCCTCGCCGGCGACATCTCGATCCCCGTGCAGGGCCTGCGTGACTTCTCCCTGAGCGACGTGGCCGCCGACGGCCGCGACGTGACCTTCAAGATCCCCGGCATCCCCGGCGAGCCGACGTTCGCCGGCACCCTGAGCGAAGACGGCGCCGAGATCGCCGGCAAGTTCACCCAGGGCGGCGCCACCTTCGACTTCGAGCTGGCGCGCGGCGACGACCCGGGCGCCCTGGCGCGCGACGCCCTCGTCGGCTTCGACGCCTTCCTCGAGCAGGCGGTCAAGGACTGGAACGTGCCCGGCCTGGCGATCGCCGTGGTCGCCGGCGGCGAGACCGTCTACGCGCGCGGCTTCGGCTGGCGCGACCTCGAGGGCCAAAAGCCGATGACGCCCGACTCGCTCTTCGCCATCGGCTCGACCACCAAGGCGATGACCGCCACCGTGCTCGGCATGCTCGTCGACGAGGGCAAGCTCGACTGGGACGAGCCGCTGACCACCTACCTGCCGCGCTTCGCGCTCGCCGATCCCGTCGTCTCCCACCGGCTGACGCCCCGCGACCTGGTGACCCACCGCTCGGGTCTGCCGCGCCACGACCTGCTCTGGTACAACAACAACGAGTCGACCCGCGAGGAGGTGATCGCCCGCCTCGCCCACCTCGAGCTCACCGCCGACCTGCGGGAGACCTTCCAGTACAACAACCTGATGTTCATGACCGCCGGCTACCTGGCCGGCCACCTCGCCGGCACGACCTGGGAGGAGCTGGTGCGCGAGCGTCTCTTCACGCCCCTGGGCATGGAGCGCAGCAACTTCTCCGTCGCCGCCTCGCAGCAGGACGCGGACTACGCCCTGCCCTACCGCGAGAACGACGACGACGCGCTCGAGCGCATCCCGTTGCGCAACATCGACCTCGTCGGCCCGGCGGGCTCGGTCAACTCCACCGTCAACGAGATGAGCCGCTGGCTGCTCTTCAACCTGCGCGGCGGCAAGGTGGGCGAGCGCCAGCTCGTGGGCGCCACCACCCTCGCCGACGTCCACTCGCCGCAGATGACCACGGGCGCGACGCCGGAGCGGCCCGAGATCTCGCAGCCCACCTACGGCATGGGCTGGATGATCGACACCTACCGCGGGCACCGGCGGGTGACGCACGGCGGCGGCATCGACGGCTTCGTGACCTCGGTGATGCTCTTGCCCGACGACGACCTGGGCCTCGTGGCCTTCACCAACCGCGGCTCGGGCCTGCCGGCGATCGCCAGCCAGCACGCCGCCGACCGCCTGCTCGGCCTCGACCCGATCGACTGGAGCGGCGAGGCCCTGGCCCGGCAGGCCGCGGGCGAGGAGGCCGCCGAGGAAGGCGAGAAGAAGAAGGAAGCGACCCGCGTCACCGGCACCTCGCCGTCCCATCCCCTGGCCGACTACGCCGGCGACTACCAGCATCCGGGCTACGGCAGGCTGGCCATCGAGCTCGACGGGGAGAGCGTCCGTCTCCTCTACAACGGCATCCGCGCTCCCCTCGAGCACTGGCACTACGACGTGTGGAACGGCGCCGAGACCGAGGACGACCCGACCTTCGAGGACGTGAAGCTCCTCTTCCGCGGCGACGTCGACGGCCAGATCGCGTCGGTGGAGGCGACGCTCGAGGCGCGCGCCCAGCCGATCGTCTTCGCCAGGCAGCCGCCCGCCCGGCTCTTCGATCCCGAGTACCTCGAGCGCTTCGTGGGCGAGTACGACTTGTCAGGCCAGCGGGTCAGGATCGAGCTCGCCGGCGGCGTGCTCAAGGCGATCCTGCCGGGCCAGCCGGTCTATACTCTCGAGCCCGCATTGAGCGGCCGCTTCACGCTCGCCGAGGTGCGGGTGATCAGCGTCGGCTTCGAGCAGGACGCCGAGGGCAAGGTGACGAAGCTGGTCTTCTACCAGCCCAACGGCGTCTTCGAGGCGGCGCGCGCGGAGTGAAGCCCCTTCCCTGATACAATCGCCCGCTCCATGACCACCACCCATTCCACGACCGTTCTCATGGTGCGCCGCGACGGCAGGACCGTGATGGCGAGCGACGGCCAGGTCACCTTGCAGGACACGGTGATCAAGACCCGCGCCAGCAAAGTCAAGCGGGTCGGCCGCGGCGACGTGCTGGTCGGCTTCGCCGGCGGCGCCGCCGACGGCCTGGCGCTGTTCACCCGTTTCGAGGCCAAGCTCGACGAGTTCCAGGGCAACCTGGAGCGCGCCGTGGTCGAGCTCGCCAAGGACTGGCGCACCGACCGCGTGCTGCGCCAGCTCCAGGCGATGATGATCATCACCGGCGGGCGCCAGAGCTTCCTGATGTCGGGCACCGGCGACCTCATCCAGCCCGACGAAGAAGGCGTGCTCGCCATCGGCTCGGGCGCCAACTTCGCCCTCGCCGCGGCGCGGGCGCTGATGCGGCACACCGACCTCGAGCCGCGCGCCATCGTCGAGGAGGCCATGAAGATCGCCGCCGAGATCTGCATCTACACCAACGATCAGTTGACGATCGAGGAGCTATAGCGATGACCGCCTCGACCCTTCCGCCCGCAACCTCCGACCGCGAGCCGCTGGCGCCGGTGGCCGCCGAGCCCGAAATCCCGGTGGAGGACCTGACGCCGAAGCAGATCGTCGCCGAGCTCGACAAGTACGTCGTCGGCCAGAAGCCGGCCAAGCGGGCGGTGGCCATCGCCCTGCGCAACCGCTGGCGGCGCCAGCAGATCGCGGACCCGATGGCCGAAGAGATCGTGCCCAAGAACATCCTGATGATCGGGCCCACCGGCGTGGGCAAGACCGAGATCGCCCGCCGCCTCGCCAAGCTCGCCCGCGCCCCCTTCCTCAAGGTCGAGGCCTCGAAGTTCACCGAGGTGGGCTACGTGGGCCGCGACGTCGAGGCCATGGTGCGCGACCTGATGGACATCTCGATCGGTCTCGTGAAGGACGAGAAGCGCCGCGCCGTGCTGCAGTCGGCGGCGGAGCGGGCCGAGGACCGGCTGCTGCAACTGCTGGTGCCGGCGCCGACCTCGGCGAGCTTCAGCTTCGACGACTCCGAGGAGCGCGGCTCCCCCACCCGCGAAAAGTTCCGCGAGCTCCTGCGCAAGGGCAAGCTCGAGAACCGCGAGGTCGAGGTCGAGGTCGACGAGACCCGCTTCCCGAGCCTCGAGATGTTCACCCCGCACGGCGGCGTCGAGGAGGTGGGCATCAACCTCAAGGACATGATGCCGGGTCTCTTCGGCCGCCGCAAGCGCCAGAGCGTCAAGGTCTTCGAGGCGCGGGAGATCCTCAAGCAGCAGGAGGTCGAGAAGCTCATCGACCAGCGCCAGGTCGCCAAGGAAGCGGCGCGGCGCGTGGAGCAGGCCGGCATCATCTTCCTCGACGAGATCGACAAGGTCGCCGGCCGCGAGGGCGGCCGCGGCCCCGACATCTCGCGCGAAGGCGTGCAGCGCGATCTGCTGCCGATCGTCGAAGGCACCACGGTGACCACCAAGTACGGCATGGTGCGCACCGACCACATCCTCTTCATCGCCGCCGGCGCCTTCCACGTGTCGAAGCCCTCGGACCTCATCCCCGAGCTCCAGGGCCGGCTGCCGATCCGGGTCGAGCTCAGCCCCCTGGGCAAGGAGGACTTCGTGCGCATCCTCACCGAGCCCGAGGCCGCCCTCACCAAGCAGTACACGGCCCTCCTCGCCACCGAAGGAGTCGCCATCACGTTCACCCCCGACGCCGTCGAAGAGCTCGCCGAGCTCGCCGTGGAGGTCAACTCGCGCACCGAGAACATCGGCGCCCGGCGTCTCGCCACGCTCATGGAGAAGCTCCTCGAGGAGATCTCCTACGAAGCCCCCGACATGAAGGACACGACGCTCGAGGTCACCGGCGACTACGTGCGCTCGGCCCTCGCGGAAATCGCCAAGGACGAGGACCTGAGCCGCTATGTGCTGTGATTCCCCCGCGTCTTCCCGGCCGCCTTCCAAGCCGGCCCTGCTCGTCGTCTCGTTGCTCGTCCTGCCGCTGGTGACGCTCGCCGCCTGCGGCAAGAAGGGCGACCCGCTGCCGCCCCTGCGCGACATACCCCTGCGCGCGAGCGACCTCGCCCTGTCTCAGCAGGGACGTCTGATCGTCCTCGACGCGCCCTACCCCGCGGTCACGGTGAGCGGCCTGCCCCTCGGCGGCATCGACGCCCTGGAGCTGCTCCAGCTCGTCAAGCCGTCGACCGGCGACGTTTTGCAGCCCGCCGACGCCACCGAGTTCCGCGCCGGCGCCCAGGTGCTCCTGACCCTGCGCGGCGCCGAGCTCTCCTCGGCGGTCAGCGGCGACCGCATCCTGATCCGCGTGCCGCTGGCCGACGAGCTGCCCGAAGAGCCGCTGGCCCACTACTTCGGCGTCCGCACGCTCAAGGGCGAGGAGACCTCGGACCTCTCGAACCTGGTGGGGCTGGTCCCCATGGAGCCGCCGCCGGCGCCGGTGAACCTGCAGGCCACGGCCCGCCCGGAGTCGATCGAGCTCGCCTGGGAGAGCCCGGCCGACGACGTCGAGGGCTTCGACGTGTTCCGCCGCGAGGCCCGCGAGCGCGGCTACGGCAAACCTCTCCAGCGGCTCGCCGGCGACGCGCGCAGCTTCAAGGACCGCGGCGTGGCCTACGGCAAGAAGTACATCTACACGGTGCGGGCGATCGGCAAGCTCGAGCCGCTCGCCTGGAGCGCCGAGGCCGGCGAGCGCGAGATCGACTACGAAGACCGTTTCGCGCCGCCGTTGCCGAAGAGCTTCGTGGCCCTGGGCGAGCGCAGCCGGATCCGCCTGCGCTGGGAGGCGTCGCCGGACGCCGACGTGGCCGGCTACTTCATCTGGCGCCGCGAGCCGCGCCGCGACGACTTCCACCGCATCCACGAGGCGCCGGTGACCGGCATCGAGTACCTCGACCGCGGCCTCACCGCCGGGCTCGCTTTCGAGTACCGCATCCAGGTGGTCGACCGCACCGGCAACGAGAGCGAGCTCTCGGAGATCGCGACGGCGACGGTGCGCTGAACCACTGTGGGGCGAAGACTCCGGACCAGACGAGGAGAACCATGGGACGACTGATCAGATCTGTCACCGTGGCCAGTTTGACGGACCCGAAGGCGTCGCTGCGATGCGATGCGATGATCGACACGGGCTCAGCCTACATGGTCCTCCCGAGCGCGTGGAAAGATCGCCTCGGAGACCTGGACCTGATTGAAGAGGTCGAGCTCGAAACCGCCACCCAGGAAACGGTAAGAGGTGAGCTCTGTGGACCGGTCAGAATTCAGTTGGAGGGGTTTCGCCATATATATGGTGAGGTTGTTTTCGTCGACATGAAGGCCCGAGAAGACGGATTCTATGAGCCTCTCGTTGGCTATATCACACTCGAGCAATCGCATGCGGCTGTCGACATGGTGGGCCACCGTCTTATTCATATTAAAAGGATCGATATGAAGTAGACGAGACCGGCGGATGACCCTCACCGACTCTCCCCCCGACGTCTTCCACCTGTCGCGCGAAGCGGCGGCCGAGCGCGACCGCGTGGATCCTCTCGCTTCCTGCCGCGACCTTTTCCTGCTGCCCGCGGACGTCCTCTACTTCGACGGCAACTCGCTCGGTCCCCTGACGCGAGCGGCCCGCGAGCGCGTGCGCGAAGTGACGGAGCGCCAGTGGGGCGAGGACCTGGTGCGGTCGTGGAACCTGCACGGCTGGATCGACCTGCCGCGCCGCGTGGCCGCCAAGATCGCGCCGCTGGTGGGTGCCGCGGCCGACGAGATCGCGGTGACCGACTCGACGTCCGTCAACCTCTTCAAGCTCCTCGCCGCGGCCCTCGCTCTGCGGCCGGAGCGGCGCGTGATCCTCTCGGAGACGGCGCAGTTCCCGACCGACCTCTACATGATCCAGGGCCTCGCCGAGCTCCTCGACGGACGCTGCGAGCCGCGGCTCGTCGAGCCGGAAGGGCTCCTGGAGGCGCTGGACGACGACGTCGCCGCCGTCTGCCTGAGCCACGTGCGATACAAGGACTCGACGCTGCTCGACATGGCCGCGGTCAACCGCGCCGCCCGCGGCCGCGGCGCCCTCACGGTCTGGGACCTGTCGCACAGCGCCGGCGCCCTCGCCGTCGACCTCGAGGGCTGCGGCGCCGACTTCGCGGTGGGCTGCGGCTACAAGTTCTTGAACGGCGGGCCCGGCGCGCCGGCCTTCGTCTACGTGGCGCGGCGCCACCAGGAGGCGGCGCGCACGCCCCTCGCCGGCTGGCTGGGCCACGAGGATCCGTTCCTCTTCGACCTCGACTACCGGCCGGCGCCGGGCGTCGAACGCTTCCTCTGCGGCACGCCTCCGGTCATCGCCCTGGCCGCCCTCGACGCCGCCCTCGACGCGTTCGCCGGCGTCGACCTGGCGGCGCTGCGCGCCAAGTCGGTGGCCCTCGGGGACCTCTTCCTCGAGCTGCTGCGTCGCCGTTGCCCGCAGGTGGGGATCGCCTGCCCGGAGGACGGCCGGCGCCGCGGCTCGCATTTGGCGCTCAGCCACCCCGAGGGCTACGCCGTGGTACAGGCGCTGGTGGCGCGCGGCGTCGTCTGCGACTTCCGCCCGCCCGACGTGATGCGCTTCGGCCTGGCGCCGCTCTATCTGCGCTACGCCGACGTCTGGGACGCCGCCGCGGCTCTCGCGGACGTGCTCGAGACGCGGGCCTGGGACGATCCCCGCTTCCGGCGGCGCGGGAAGGTCATCTGAGCGCACGCGACCGTCCCTGCTGAGTCCCGCTCGTATACCATGACCTTCAGCCCACCGTAAAGACAAGAACCGCGGCGCTCACGAGCAGCGCCGCGGAAACGATCCGACACAGGTCAAGCGGACGATTCGCCGTCGGGCTCCGAGTCAGGCTCGGCCTCCTCGGGCTCCGTGTCCGGCGGCGGCTCCGCGTCCGGCGGCGCGGGCTCGCCGGGCTCGGGGACGCGGGGTTGCTGGGGCTGCGCGTCAGGACCGCCGCGGCGGGACCTGCGTTGGCGCCTCAGCGCCGGCAGGCTCTTGCCCCGGCTCTCCATTCCGGCCAGGAAGAACAACGCCCGCAGCAGGTTCTTGCCGTGGGAGTAGACGAAGTCGAGGTCCTTCTTCGCTTGCTCCTTGTCGGCCACGTTGCCCGAGATCTGGCCGCGCTTCCTCTCGACCAGGCCCAGGGCCACCCCCAGGGCCTCGACGAGCGGCGACAGCACCGCGATCCACTGCGAGGGGTCCACCGTGACGCCGCTCACCGTCACCGGCGGCGACGTCGCGGCCGGCTCCGCGAGCCTCTGAATCGCATGCGTCCCGTGATGGTAGAGCTCCGTCGGCGTGGCCGGCGTGGCGCCGTCGATCGGGATGATCTCCGCGCTTCGCTTCCTGCCGAAGGCGGCCCGCGCGAGCAGACGGTACTCGACCATCTTCGCGCGCAGGGCTGTGCCGAGCTCCTCGATGTCCTCGCGCGGCCCGATGGTCTTCGCGCTCTCGTCGAGCTGCGTACGGTAGAAGCTCATGAAGGTCTCGAATCGGCTCCTGATCAGCCGGCCGAGGAGCTTCAGGGAGAGGGCCAGATCGGGGACCGTCTCGCCCTCCAAGAGCAACGGCTCAAAGAGCCGGGTCATGCGCGCGCCGATCTCGGCGGCGTAGTTGTCCACGGCGGCCGTGAGCTTCGCCACCAGCGCGCCGCGGATGTTGAGCGCTCTTCTTGACATGATTCATCTCCTGTGTTGAATGACTTATCGATGATTCGGCCTCAGGCCGTGGGCTCGAGCCCGGCCGCAGAGGCTCCGAGCTCGATGAGCCGCGAAAGCTCGCGGTCGGCGGCGTCGAAGCTCCCGCCGGCCGCCTTGGCGAGACCCACCGTGACGCAGGCCGCGCCCCGGTCGCACATCCCCATCTCGAGGCGTTGGTCGCGGTCCATCGCCGCCATGGTCACGCCGCGGACGAAGGCGAGCGCATCGCCGTATCGCGTGAAATAGAAGCGATGCCGGGCTTCCGATCGCACGAGCAAGGCGCTCTCCGAATCGGACGGTGATGGGAAATCTCTTACGCTCATGACGTTCTCTCCTTCCATCGAGGTTGCCGTTGCCGTGAGCCGGGTACACCGCGGCCGTTCCGATACCGTGATCGATTCCGCGACCACGCACGGATCGCCACGGTACCGCGCACGCCTCGGCGTGCCGGCTCAACTGTTGCGTCTGCTCTGTCTCTTCGTCGGGACCGCGTCGCGGTCTCTCCGGCGGGATGGGGCTGGAAATCGGCCGATTCCGGCAGCACGGGAAAGTGTAGGCCCCCTTTGAAGAGATGTCAACACATTTCTCGAAGAAATCTCAGAATACGCGTAACGCCGCTGTTGCCGATTCGGCAGAGTATCCGTTCCCGGCGTGTCACGAACGGTCAATCCGGGCCGATTCCTAACGCAAAACGCAATCCGTGGCCGTAAGAGGTCCTCAGGTGTCCATCATCCGGTCATCAAAAAGGTTTCCGGCCGATGCCCGCTCGGGCGTCGACACGATCCGCTCCGAGGTCCCGAGCGGAAACGCGCACGGCGTACCCGTCGCTTCTCAGGACCCGAAGGGACGTCGGTACGGCGGCGCATGGCGTCCGCCTGCGGATGGAGGAAGGAGAAGTGGGGCAAGCCCTGGGCCACGTGATCGCCCTCCTGGGGGTAGACGAGATCTTCAGCGGTCAGGGGGACCTGCACGAGGTCGTCACGCCCGTCGGGAGTAGAGACCCGACGCCAGCGAAAGCCGAGACGGAAGGGATCCTCGGCGCCGGGCGAGGTCGGACGCCGGCGGCTCCGACTCGCCTGCGGGGCGTCGACCGTGGACGCGCGAGCTTCCATCTTGGGTGCCGAGGTGTCCATAGTCCGAGTATAGCGCGCTCGTCCCTGCTGAATCCCGCTCGTCCCGCGATCCTTGCCGCCGGCTCGCCGTATATCGATGCTGGAGCCGATCGGAGGAGAGACATGAAAGAGAACGCCGACCGCCTTTCGCCCTTCGTCTACGCCTTTGCGCTCGTCC
>DASWIG010000169.1:0-4338 GCA_036397835.1 Thermoanaerobaculia bacterium | reverse complement strand
GGGGGGACGCAGGTCCTCGGGGAGCTTCTCGGTCTGGAGCTCGATGGCGCGCAGCACCGCCTGGATTCCGCGCTCCACGTCGGACCCGGCTACTTGGCCGCGCTCGCAACTGGCATGGACCGCCGCGTACGTCCCCTCGGCAGTGAGCGTGCGGGCGAGGGCCTGGAAGCAGGTGGTCTTGCCGCTCTGCCGCGGGGCGTGGAGGACGAAGTATAGCTTCTTCTCGATGAGCGGACGGACCTCGGGCAGCCGCGGCTCCGTGGGCAGCATGAAGTGGTCGTCCGGTCTGCAGGGCCCGGTCGTGTTGAAGAAGCGTGGCATGGCGTCAGCGTCAGTCTACCCAGCGGGGTCGCTGTGGTCCCCAGCCGCCAGCAACTGCCCCAGCAACTCGCCCCCGCCCTTGGGCAGGATCGTGATCCGCCCCGGACCCTCGACCAGCCGCTCGATTTCCAGGAGCTCGAAGAGCGCCTTTTCGACCTCCGGCTCGCGGCCGATCTTCTCGAGCGCCGCGCCCACCACCTGGGGACGCATGGCCGCGGCGCGCGCGAACTCGACCGCCGCCTTGCGCTCGGCGGTGCTGGTGATGACGCTGACCTGGTTGGCGCCGTCCTGCTTGATGGCCGAGGTCACCTGGCGCAGGCGGTTGACGACTTTCTCCTCGATCTGGTGGATCATCTCGCGGTCGCGGAAGTGGACTTTGCGGATGTAGATCGAGCCCAGCTTGTAGCCCCACTCGTGCGACGTCGGCGACACCTCGGCGCGCACCGTGCGGCTCATCGGGTGGCGGTTCTCGAGCATATCGGCGAGCTGCATGTTGGAGAGGGAACGTACGGTGGCGTTCGACACGTTGGCCTGCAGCGAGCCGCGCGGGTCGGTGTTCTTGAAGAGGTAGGCCACCGGGCTCGAGATGAAGTACTCGTACCAGATGCCGATGCCCATCGGCGCTCCCTCCTCGGAGTTGACCGGCTGGCTGCGCAGGTACTCCTGGTCCAGGCGCAGGTCGAGGACGTAGGACCCGCCGAGCCAGGGCAGCAGCAGGGCCTTGGGCCCGAGCTCGAACCACAGGGCGTGGAGCCCCGGCTCGTCGAGCACGCCGATCACCTTGCCGAAGAGCACGTAGACGCGGCAGGTGCGCTCCTCGACGATGGTGTAGACCGAGAGCCAGCGGGCGAAGAAGAAGAGGATCGGCACCGCGACGAAGAGGCCGAAGAAGGTGGCGAGGAAGGCGGCGAAGAAGATCATGACTCCACCTCCAGGAACACCCGGTCGGCCTTCTGGAAGAGGCCGAGGCGGGCATTGCGCAGGTAGGCGGCGAGCGAGCGCGGGCCGCTGGCGCGCAGCTCGCGCAGGCGCTCGGCGAGGGCCACCAGCGGCTCGACCTCGGCCTGCGCCCTCAAGGTTTCGATCTCCACCGCCCGTTTCGACTGCACCAGCTTCTGGTCGGCGCCGGCCTGTGCCAGGCTGAGGTCCGAGGACACCTGGTTCTGCGCCGTGTTGATCGCCGCCAGGGCCGATTCGACGTCCTCCGGCGGATCGATGCCGGTGATCAGCGACGCGTCGAGCTCGATGCCGTAGCGCGTCGTCGAGGTGCGGCACTCGCGCAGCATGTGGTCGTTGAGGTCACGCAGGTTCTTGCGCAGGTCGTTGATCGAGATGCCGGTGACCACGGTGCCGTCCTCGGTGAGGCCGAGCTCGGGCTCGCCCTCGGTGGCGGCGAGCACCGGCGCCTCGAAGTTGGCGATCTTCTCGCGCAGCACCGAGATGAAGAAGCCCATGACGTGGGCGATCGGGTTCTTGACGCCGAAGAGGTAGGCGTAGAGGTTGCGCTCGGCGATGCGGTAGCGGATCTGGCCGGTGAGGCCGGTGTTGAGCTGGTCCTTGGTGACCGCCTCGAGCACCGTGCCGCCCTTGTTGGCGGTGGGCGTCTCGGGGTCGTGGGCCATGCTCATGGTCTCGGTGGCCACCGTGACCTTGTAGACCTTCTCCCACGGCATCTTGAAGTAGGGGCCGCCGGGCGGGATGACCTTGAGCTGGGGATAGGCGTAGCGCGCCCGCTCCTCCTCCGACATCTCGGCGGCCTCGGGGAGCTGGATGGCCGGCGCGCCCGGCAGCCGTTGGGCGCGGCCGAAGCTGGTCTTGACGGCGCGCTGGTTCTGCTCGACGGTGTAGACGCCGAAGATCAGGTAGCGGACGACGAACCAGGCGAAGAATCCGACGACGGAACCGATCCCTATCGACATACGTGTCTCCTCGGGTGATGGACTGGCCCGAGCCTATCCGAAATGAGCAGGTCAACCCACGTCCGCACGGGCATGAATGCCCGTGCTATTGAGGGCAAGCCCGCTAAAGCGGGCTGCGGATCTTGAGCCCCCTTCAGGGGGCTTTCCCTTGATAGCACGGGTCTTCAGGCCCGTGCGGGCGTCGCGCGAGGCTCTGGCTTGACACCGCCCGGCAGATGTCCATATCGTCTCGCTTGCTCATCGAGACCGGCTGAGGGACGGGCCCTTGGACGCCGGGGCAACCCGCGGAGCCAACCACTCCGAAGGGTGCCAAATCCTGCGGGAGCCGCGACGGGCGGCTCGCCGACAGATGAGTTGGCCACGCGGCGGCGCCCCGCGCCGATGGGCGTGGCAACGAGTCTCGGTTCTCCGTAGGGTTTCCGATGAGACGAAACCTGTGGAGGACCGAACATGAACGAGACGACCCTCCCTCCCGCTTCGTCTCCCGGGAATCAGCTCCGTTTCGCCACCCGCACCGTACGGGCCGGGCTCGCCAGCGACCGCGAGCACGGCGCCGTGGTGCCGCCGATCCATCTCACGTCCACATTCACCTTCGACGGCTTCGACCGGCCGCGGACCTACGACTACACGCGCTCCGGCAACCCGACGCGCGACCTGCTGGCCCGGGCCCTGGCCGACGCCGACGGGGGCGCCGGCGCGGTGGTCACGGCGTCGGGCATGGCCGCCGTCCACCTCGTGTTGCAGCTCGTAGGCAGCGGCGAGGTGGTGGTGGCGCCGCACGACGGCTACGGCGGCACCTACCGGCTGCTGACGGCGGCGTCCGTGAAAGGCGCCTTCGACCTCGAGCTGGCGGATTACACCGACCCGCGGCAGGTCGACGCGGCCCTGGCGCTCCGGCCGCGCCTGGTGTGGCTGGAGACGCCGAGCAATCCGCTGCTGCGCATCACCGACGTCGCCGCCGTCTGCCGCCGGGCGCGCGCCGGCGGCGCCCTGACGGCGGTCGACAACACCTTCCTGTCGCCGGCCCTGCAGCGTCCGCTGGAGCTCGGCGCCGACCTCGTGGTCTATTCGACGACCAAGTACCTGAACGGCCACAGCGACGTCGTGGGCGGCGCCGTGGTCGCCGCCGACGCCGCTCTCGCCGCGGAGCTCGGCGCCTGGGCCAACTGTCTCGGCATCGCGGGGGCGCCCTTCGACAGCTTCCTCACGCTGCGCGGGCTGCGCACCCTGGAAGCGCGGATGCGCGTCCACCAGGAGAACGCCGCCGCGCTCGCCGCGCTGCTCGCCGGCCATCCCGCCGTCGTCCGGGTCTTCTACCCCGGGCTGCCGGGCCATCCGGGTCACGCGCTGGCGGCGGCGCAGCAGCACGGCTTCGGCGGCGTGGTGAGCTTCGAGCTGGCCGGCACGGCGGCGGTGCGGGCCTTCCTCGACGGCCTCTCGGTGATGTCGCTGGCGGTGTCGCTGGGCGGCGTCGAGAGCCTTATCGCCCATCCCGCCACCATGACCCACGCCTCCATGGATGCCGCGGCGCGGCGCCGGGCCGGCATCGGCGACGCGTTGCTGCGTCTCTCGGTGGGCATCGAGGCGGTCGACGACCTCATCGACGACGTGGCGGCCGGCCTCGCGCGGGCCGCCGCGTCTTCACCCGCCGTCGTGGCGGCGTAGAGGGGATATGCGGCATGCGCGTGCTCAAATTCGGCGGCACCTCCCTCGCCTCGCCTCGGCGAGGCCCTGCGCGTCCTCGACGAGGCCGGCGTCGAGCTCCTGGGGCTGGCGCTCGCCGGCCGCGAGCCGGCTCTGGTCGCGGTCGTGGAAGCGGCCGCCGCGGCGCGAGCCGTGGAGTGCCTGCACCGCGGCTTGATCGGCCCGCGGCACGGTCCGCGGCCCTCGGCGGCGCGGCCTTCGCAGGCGCCGATCGTGCAGATGGTATAATCGGGCCGAAGACCGGGTGCGAGCGGGACCCTGCAGGCGGGAGGCCCCGATGGCCAAGAAGATTCGCGTCCTCTACATCGAGGACGACAAGGCCGATCAGTACATCGTCCAGCGCATCCTGGAGCGCAGCCAGGAAGTCGAGATCGACCTCGTCGTCGAGGTGCTG
>DASWIG010000168.1:0-21050 GCA_036397835.1 Thermoanaerobaculia bacterium | reverse complement strand
ACGCTGGGATCCGTGCGGGGGGCCGCCAGCAATGGCGGTCCTACCGCGACATTCACGCGATCCGTGGCAGAATCGTCAGGCGCAGCCTGACCTACACGTAAGACGTCTATTTTCAGATAGTTGTGCAGTTTCCGAGACGTGCGTTGCCGTGGCGGAATGAAGCGCCGGTGTCCATTAGACCGAATCGGCGCCTTCCGACCGCCGTCTGCTGTCCATTAGACCGAATCGGCGCCTTCCGACCGCCGTCTGGTGTCCATTAGACCGAATCGGCGCCTTCCGACCGCCGCCCGCGTGGGCGACGGAAGGTGGGTGACGGGGATCCGTGGGAAGCGGACGGCCCGCTCCCGTTCCGACCCTACCGAGGAGACGGCGGCCTTCGGTATGCTGGCCACACCCGAGGCGGACTTCCGCCTACGGGTGTCGGTGCTAACTCCTGTGCTTAGAAAATTTAGATCTACGTGGTTCCCCACCTACCCCCTCTCTTTCTGGGAGAGGGGTTGGGGGTGAGGGTTCTGAGCCATGTCCAAGAACGTCTACTTCGAGCTCACGGACGCCTTCAACCGCGACGGCCGGATCGTGCTCCTGGCGTCCGGCCAGGCCGTCGTCCATTACCAGCTCGCGATCATGGAGTCCCTGATCCGCATGAAGCGGACGCAACGCGCCAAGGACTACCCGGTGATCGGCGAGCTGGCGCGTCTCCTGCCGCCGGAGCGGGAGCTCGAGCTCACCACCGACCCCGACCGCGTGCTCGAGCTGGCGCCGCGCCACGCCTCCGACCGCCCGGCGGCACGCGCCGCCCGCGAGGGACGTCTGGCCGTGGTCCTGGCGCTGGCCGCGGAGGCCGATCGTCTCCAGCAGGAGGACCGCCGGCGCGTGGACGCCTACGAGCGGGCTTTCGCGCCCTACCTGGTCGCCTTCCGGGAGCTGGGCCGCGACGCTCTGGCCCTTCCCCATTCGCACGATCGGCTGTGCCGGCTGGCCGAACGCCTCCTCCCGACGACCCTCGGAGAGCCCGACCGTGAAGATGCTCAGTGACGACGACCTCAGCCTCAAGGACATGACCCGCGAGGAGCTCGACGCGGCCTGGGACCTGTGGTTCGACCTCGCGCAGGCCACCAACGACTCCGACCCCCCCTACACCCACGGCGTCCTCGTGAACCTCACCTGGGACGACGTGGCCCAGAAGCGAGATCCCGCGCGGGCGGAGACCGCGCATCGATCGACAAGAAAGCCGTGACGCGCTCATCAGGAGACCCTCATCCCCTTCCCCGGCCGGGCGAGGTGTACGTCGTTCCGGCGGCCGCGGACCTCGCCGGGGAGTGGGCGGTCCTCGAGCGCGACCCGGCGACGCGGCGGGTCTTCGCCGTTCCCGCGGACGCGCGCGACGTCGTGGGCAGCCGCGACCTCCAGGTGTGGGAGGCGTCGTCGCGGCTGCCGCTGAGCCTGCGCTGCGGTCTCGGGCGGTGGCTGCCCGAACGCGCTTTCGACCCCGAGCTACGCTCGGGCATGGTGGACGGCGAGGGTCTCGAGCGCGCCCGCGCCGCCGCCGGAACGCCGGCGCGGGACGGTGCCGAGCACACGGCGGGCGGTGCCGAGCACACGGCGGGCGGCGGCGTCGAGGGACGGACCGCGGCGAGCCGGCCGTGGCGTCTCGCCGCGGCCGCCGCGCTCGTCCTCACCGCGGGCGGCGGCTGGATCGGCTGGCGTCTGGCCGACCGCGGCCGACCGGACGGCGGCGGCACGGCCGCCGCCGAGGCCGCCGTCAACGTCGCGACCGCCCGTCTCCTCCGCTTGCGCGGCACGCAGCGGATCACGATGTCCGCCGGCGCCGGGGCCCTCCTCCTCCTGATCGACCCTCCGATCGGCGCCCTGGACGCCGTCTACCGCGTGGAGCTCCGGTCCGGCGATCCCGAGAGGACGGTGTGGGCCGGCGAGGGGCTGCGCCGCGTCGGCGACGCCGAGCTCCTCTCCGTCAGCCTGCCGGCGTCCCTCGTGCCGCCCGGCGACCACCGCATCGTCCTCTCGATGCCCGAGGATCGCGGCGGGCCGCCGCTCGCCGAGTACCCGCTCACCGTCGAAAGGCGGCCATGAGCGCCTGCGCCGACACGACCTGGAGCCGGGACGCACTCGCGCCTCCCGGCGACGTCACGCGCGTCCTGCTCGACTGGAACCGGGGGGACCCGGAGGCCCTGAACGAGCTCGTCTCCCTGGTCTTCGCGGACCTGCGCCGGCTGGCCCGCAAGTGCATGGGCAAGGAGCGCGTCGACCACACCCTGCAGCCGACGGCGCTGGTCCACGAGCTCTTCCTCAAGCTCTCGGGTCAGCGCAAGGTGGACTGGGAGAATCGGACGCAGTTTTTCTCGTTCGCGGCGCAGCTCATGCGCAACCTCCTAGTCGACCACGCGCGACGGCGGAGCACGGAGAAGCGCGGGCAGGGCGTGCCCAGGCTGTCGCTCGACGAGGCCCTGGGCGTGCCCTCGGAGCTCGGCGTGGAGCTCGAGGCCCTGGACCAGGCCCTCTCCGACCTCGCGCGGCTCGATCCGCGGCAGAGCCGCATCGTGGAGCTGCGCTTCTTCGCCGGCCTTTCGGTCGACGAGGTCCGGGAGGTGCTGGGCTGCTCGCGCGCCACCGTGATCCGCGACTGGCGCACCGCCAAGCTGTGGCTTCTGCGGTATCTCCGGGAACGGTGACGGCGAGGACGACCGGTGAGCCCCGAACGCTGGCGACAAGTCAAAGAGCTGCTGGACGGCGCCCTCGACGTCCCCGGAAAGGAGCGCGAGGCCTGGCTGGCGCGGGCTTGCGGGGACGACGACGAGCTGCGCCGTGAGCTGCGGGGTCTGCTCGCCTTCGAAGGCGCCGGCGCCGCGTTCCTGGAGCGGCCGGCCTGCTCGCTGCTGGCGCCCGAGCCCGAGGCGCTCGAGCCCGGCCAGCGGGTGGGGCCGTATCGAATCCTGCGCCCGCTCGCCCGCGGCGGCGACGGAGCGGTCTACCTGGCGCTGCGCGAGGACGCCTTCGTCAAGAAGGTCGCCCTCAAGCTCCTGCGGCCCGGGAGGAGCTGCCGCGAGATCGTCCGGCGTTTCGAGCGGGAGCGCCAGATCCTGGCCGAGATGGAGCATCCCGGCATCGCGCGCCTGCTCGACGGCGGCTCCACCGCGGACGGCCGTCCCTACTTCGTCATGGAGCACGTGGTCGGCGAACCGATCGACCGCTACTGCGGCCGGCGCCGTCTGGCCGTCGACGCGCGCCTCCGGATCTTCCTCGAGGTGGGCGCCGCGGTCGCTTTCGCTCACCGCCGGCACGTGGTCCACGGCGACCTCAAGCCCGGCAACGTCCTGGTGACGCCCGAGGGCGAGGCCAAGCTCCTCGACTTCGGCGTCGCCGAGGTCCTCGATCCCCGGGAGGAGCGGCCGGCGGACGCGGCGCGGGCGATGACGCCCGCGTACGCCAGTCCCGAGCAGGCCCGCGGCGAGGCCGCGACCCGGGCGAGCGACGTCTACTCCCTGGGCGTGCTGCTGTGGGAGCTGCTGACCGGCCGCCGCCTGCCCGCCGGGCCCGCGCCGCCGCCGAGCTCGGCGGCCGCCGGCGCCCGGCGCCGGCTGCGGGGCGACGTCGACGCGGTCGTCCTCAAGGCGCTGGCGCCCGGGCCCGAGCGCCGCTACGCCACTGCCGCGGAGCTCTGCGACGACCTCGAGCGCCACCTCGCCGCGCGCCCCGTCCTCGCGCGCCCGGGCTCGGCGGCCTACCGCGCCGGGCGCTTCCTGCGGCGGCGCCGCTCGCTCCTCGCGGCGGCCGTGCTGGCGGCCGCCCTGCTCGGCTCCGCGTGGCACGGCCGCCGGCTCGTGCGCGAGCTCGCCGACTCGCTCGCCGTCCATGGCGAGACGACCGGCGTGCTCGCCGCCGTGGCCGCCGGCCTCGAGGGCGAGGACGCGGCGGCGCGGATCGACCGCGCCGCCGCCGAGATCGAAGCCCGGCTCGCGACCCGCCCGCGGCTCAGGGCGGCCCTCCTGGACTCGATCGCCGCCGTCTCCCGCGGTCTCGAACGAACGGCGCCGGGCATCGTGATCGAGTCCGTGGGCGCGGGATCCGCCCTCGACAAGGCGGGGCTCGAGCCGGGAGACGCCGTGCGCTGGTGGCGGCGGCCAGGGGCGCATGACGCCCGCGGCGTCCTCCGCTCGCCCTACGACTGGGAATGGCTGGCCAGCGAGCAGGCGCCCCGCGGCGCCGTCGAGCTCGTAGGGCCGGACCGGACCTGGACCGTGGCGCCCGGACCGTGGGACGCCGCGGCGAGGCCGGCCCTCGCCGGCGAGCGGCTCGAGCTCTACGCCCAGGGGCTCGAGCGCCTGCGGGCGGAAGACGCCGAGGGCGCCATGGAGAGCTGGCGCCTCTTGGCGTCGCTGCTCGGCGAGCGCGGCGAGCCGCGGAGCTGGATCCTCCTGCGCCTCGGCGACGCGGCCGGCGACGCCGGGCGCCGCGACGAGGCTCGCGAGGCCTACCAGGCCGCGCTCGAGGCCGCGCAGCGCCCCGCCGCCCGCGCCGTGGTGCTGCGGGCCCTCGGCATGTTCGCCGAGGGTCACGGCGATTTCGCCGGCGCGGAGGCGCGCTACCGCGAAGCCTGCGAGCTGCTGGCGCACCCGCCCGGCAGCCTGGTCCTGGCGGAATGCCTGAACGACCTCGCGGCCGTCGCCTGGAGCCGCGGCGACGTGGAGCGGGCCGCACAGTGGTTCCGGCAGGCCCTCGAGATCCGCCGGAGCCAGGTGCCCGGGAGCCTCGAAGAGGCGGCGAGCCTCAACAACCTCGGCGTCGTCGCGCTCCTGCGCGGCGAGCTCGCCGCCGCGGCCGAGCTCCATCGCCGGGCCTTCGACGTCTACCGCGAGCTCGATCCGGGGGGTCTCAAGGTGGCGATCAGCCTCAACAACCTCGGCAACGTCGCCTGGAGCCGCGGCGAGATCGACCTGGCCGCAGCCTACCACCGGCGCGCCCTTGACATCCGCGAGGAGCGCTCTCCCGGCGGCCTCGAGGTCGCCGAGAGCCTCAACAACCTCGGGTCCGTGGTCCTGAGCCGGGGCGATCCCGACCTCGCCGCGGCCTACCAGCGCCAGGCCCTGGAGATCTACGAGCGGGCCGCGCCAGAGAGCCCGCGCGTGGCCGCGAGCCTCAACAACCTCGGCAACGTCGCTCGGGAGCGGGGCGCGTGGGGGCGCGCCACGGCCTTCTACCAGCGCGCCCGGGCGATCTACGAAGAGCTCTCGCCCGGAAGCCCGGACGTGGCCGACAGCCTGCTCAACCTCGGCATGGTGGCGCGGGAGCGGGGGGAATGGGAGCTCGCCGCCGAGCACCTTCGGCGCGCTCTCGACCTCTACGAAGCGCACGCGCCCGGCGGCCTCCTCGCTGCCCTGGCCTCGACCCAGCTTGGAAGCGTGGCGCGCGCCCGGGGCGAGGCGGAGTCGGCCGCCGCCCACCTGCGGCGGGCCGTGGAGGTCACGGCGACTCTGGCGCCCGGATCCCTGTTCGAGTCCGAGGCCCTGCAGGCGCTCGGCGAGCTCCACCGATCCGAAGGCCGGCCGCGGCTCGCCCTGGAAGCCTTCGAACGCGCCGTCGCGGCCCTGGAGTCGCAGGTCGACAAGCTCGGCGGCTCGCAGGATTCCCACGGCCGGTTCCTGGGCCGCCGGCGCGGCGCCTACGACCAGGCAATCGATCTCCGGCTCGAGCTCGGCGACGCGGCCGCGGCCTTTCACCTCGTGGAGAGGTCGCGGGCGCAGAGCTTCCTGGCGCTGCTGGCCACGCGGGACCTCGTCCCCGAGGACCTGCCCGCCGACCTCGAGCGCCGGCGCCGCCGCCTGGGCCTCGACTACGACCACCTGCTCGAGCGCCTGGGCGATCTCAGCCCCCGGCGCGACGCCGGCGAGATCGGCCGGCTCCGCGACGAGATGGCGCTCGTGCGCGCCCGCCAAGAGGAGGTTCGCTCGCTCCTCCGGCAAGCGTCGCCGCGGCTCGCCGCGGCCCGCGATCCGCGGCCCCTGACCTGGCGGGAGGCCCGCGCGGCGCTCGGCCCCGGCACCGCTATGCTGCTCTACGCCGTCGGCCCGGAGCGGACGCACCTCTTCGTCGTCCGGCCCGGCTCCGAGCTCCTGACCGCCACGGTCCCGCGGGGAGAGGAAGCGCTGCGCGGAGAAGTCGCGGCGTTCCGGGACGCCATCGCCGCCGCGGCCCAGGGCGCCGTCGGAACGGCGCGCTCCTTCCGGGACCTGGGCGCGCATCTTTACGCGACGCTGATCGCGCCCGCCGAGGACGCCCTCGCGGACGCCGAGAGGATCCTCCTCGTTCCCGACGGGCCTCTGCACCTGCTGCCGTTCCGGGCGCTCGGCCACTTCACCGGCGGCGGCTACCGCTACCTGGTGGAGTGGAAGCCGATCCACTCCGCGCTTTCGGCCACCGTCTACGCCGAGCTCACGGGGTCCCGCGGCCGGCCGCACGGTTCCCGGCCGCGCGACTCCCGGCCGGCGCTGGCGGCGTTCGGCGATCCGGTCTACCCGGGCGAGGCGTCGCCCGGCCCGGCCGCGACGGCCGCGGCCCTGCGCCTGCGATCGGTGACCGAGCGGCGCGGCGGCTGGAGCCCCCTGCCGTCGACGCGCCGCGAGGTCCAGGGCGTCGCCGCGCTCTACCCCGAGGACCTCACGGAGGTCTACCTCGGCGCGGCCGCCACGGAAGAACGCGTCAAGGCGGTGAGCGAGCGCGACCCGCGGACGCTCCACTTCGCCACCCACGGCTTCGTCGACGACCGCTCGCCGCTCGATTCCGGGCTCGTGCTGAGCGTGCCCGAGCGCCTCGCCGAGGACCGCGACAACGGTCTGCTCCAGAGCTGGGAGGTCCTCGAAAGCCTGCGCCTCGACGCCGACCTAGTGGTGCTCTCGGGGTGCGAGACCGGCCGCGGCGAAATCCGCGGCGGCGAAGGTCTGATCGGCCTGACCCGCGCCTTCCAGATCGCCGGAGCGCGCTCCGTGGTCGCCACGTCGTGGCAGGTCGAGGATGCCGTGACCGCGGAGCTGATGATCCGCTTCCACCGTCACCTGCGCTCGGGCAAGCCCAAGGACGAGGCCTTGCGGGCCGCCCAGCTCGAGCTGATCCGGGGACCGATCCGCGTCGACGACGGAGGCGGCGGCCGGGTGGAGAAGGACGCTTCGACGCCCTATTTCTGGGCCGCCTTCGAGCTCACCGGCGACCACAGATAGCGAATCTCACGACTCGATGATCCCCCGTGGCCTCGGGCTGCGCATCCTTTGAGTGGATTGGAGAACCAAGGTCGGCCGGCGAAGGAGATCGGCCGACGCAACCCACGGAGGAAGTCCGATGCCACGAGTCCGTACGCTTTCCACGACCTGCCTCGCCTTGCTGTCCTTCGCGCTCCTGGGCGTCGCCGCCGCGGCCGCCGCCGGCGGCACGCCGCCCGCCGCCGAGACCCCGCCGCAGGAATTCCCGTTCACCGTCGACCTGGCGACGACCGGCCCCGCCGCAGGTCCGGCGGAGAGCACCGGCGCCGCGGGCCTCGATGACAACGCCGTGCCCGCGTCGACCCTGTGCCCCCTGCCGCAGTTCCACGAGGCCGCCTTCTCGCGCAAGCCGACGTGCGCGGAGGCCGAGGCGAAGTGCGCTTCGAAGGCCCTCAACAAGGTCGTCTGCGATTACCCTTCGGAGGTCTGTCTGGGCCCCGACGTCTTCATCGATTCGTGCATCCAGAAGCCCGCGGGCGACTTCCGGGCCGACTGCCACGTCGAGTGGAGGTGCTCCGTCGAGATCTGAGGCGGTGGCGGAGCCGGGTCAGGAGGATCTCGACGCTCAACGGACGACCAGCAACAGGTCCGGCGACGCTTCAGCGTCGTACTCCTCACGCTCGAAGCCGCCGTAGGCATCCCACTTCTCGAAACCGGCCGCGCCGAAGACGTCCACGAGCTCGCCGCGCCGCCAGCCGCGCAGCTCGACGCGGCGCGACGACACGAGGGCGACCGGCGTCTCTTCGTCGGGCCGGAAGCGCAGGGTGGTCGGGCAGAAGATCACCCTGCCGTCGTCGTGGGTCTCCATCAGGCGCAGGAAGACGAGCTCGCCGCCGTCGTCCTGGGGACGGAAGTTCAAGGGCAGGTGACGCTCGCGGCGCGCGAGGATGCGCTCATAGTTGAGGATCTGCACCAGCAACGGGGCGTCGGGGAGCAGCCGGCGGCGCAGGCCCGCGGCGAAGCGGCGCAGGCCGTCCTCGAGGGCGACGTGCGGCAGGGTGTTGCCGAGGCAACAGGCGCCGCCGAAGGGCGGCTCGCCCGCCAGGGCGTCGTCGAGAGCGGTCAGGTCGCCGGCGACGAAACGCGCGCCGGGGCCGGCCTCGCGCCGCGCTTCCTCGAGCTGCGCTTGCGAGCGGTCGACGCCCACCACCTCGAAGCCCTTCTCGGCGAGGAAGAGGGCGTGCTCGCCGGTGCCGCAGCCGAGGTCGAGCACGCGGCGCGTCGGCCCCGACTCCAGGACGTCGCGCAGCAGCGGCCATTCCCGTTCGATGCGCGCCGGCCAGGCGATCAGGCGGCGGTACTGGAGGCGGGAGTAGGGATCGGTGGGCGAGGGCATTTCGGGCTCCAACCACGGCCCCAGGGTGTTACCCTGGCTTTGGTCTTCAACCCCTGCGGGGTTTCCTTACCCCGGAGGGGTACCAGGATCAGGGGCCCCAGGGTAGCACCCTGGGGCCCTGGTCGGAATAGGGACGGCATCATGACGGAAATCCCTCTCCGCGCCGACGGCGACCGCGTGCTGCTCGACGTCTACGCGGCGCCGCGGGCGGCCAAGAGCCGCCTCGCCGGCCTCCACGGCGGACGCCTGAAGGTGCAAGTGGCGGCGCCGCCCGTGGACGGCGCCGCCAACGCCGAGCTGGCGCGTTTCCTCGCCAGGGAGCTGGGCGTGCCGCGCTCGGCCGTCCGGCTGGTCAGGGGGGCCTCCGACCGCCGCAAGACGTTGGCGATCGAGGGCCTGGACCTCGCGGCGGCGCGCACGCGTCTGGGGCTGTGAATTTCAGGTGCCGGAGCGCAGGAAGCCGGTCAGCGCTTCGAGGGTGTCGAACTCGCGCGTGTCGCCGTCGCGGGTGTCGCCGACCCGCGTGAGCCGCCAGCGGACGGCCGCGCCGCCGCCGGTGACGTCGACGCGCAGCGCCGCACCGCCGTCCTCGCGCACGCGCAGCCCCTGGCGCTCGAGCGCGCGGCGCGTCCAGAACGCCTCGACGCCGCCGCCGGCGAGCGCCACCTCGCCGGCGTCGTCGCGGTGGACGCGGAAAGCGCCGCTGGCGCGGTCGAACGTCACGTCCTCGGCGGCGAACGCGCTCTCGAAGGCGCCGCTGAGCACCAGGTCCTCGGGCGCCCCCGCGAACAGGCGACTGCCTTCGGACGGGCCCCCCTTGGGCAGCAGCCACAGCCGGTCGGCGCTGCGCAGCGCGAGGTCGAGGTCGTGGGTCGAGACCAGCACGGCGCGGCCGGTCTCGTGGGCGAGCCGGCGCAACAGGCGCATGACCTGCACCCGCCGCGGCAGGTCGAGGAAGGCCGTGACCTCGTCGAGGATCATCACCCGCGGCTCCTGGGCCAGGGCGCGGGCGATCAGCGCCTTCTGGCGTTCGCCGTCGCTGAGGTCGCCGAGGGGGCGGTGCGCCAGGTCGGCGGCGCCCACCCTCGCCAGCGCCGCGGCCACGGCGTCGCGGTCGTCCGCGGTGAGCCGGCCGCTCCAGCCGGTGTGCGGATAGCGCCCGAGCGCCACCAGGTCCCAGGCCGTCAGCAGGCCGCCGGGCAGGCCGTCGGTGAGCACCACGGCCAGCCGTCTTGCCCGCTGCCGCGCCGGCATGCGGTGGACGTCGTCGCCGTCGAGCAGCACCCGGCCGGCGAGCGCCGGCTGCATGCCGGCGAGGGTGCGCACCAGGGTGGACTTGCCGGCGCCGTTGGGGCCGAGGAGGCACACCAGCTCGCCCTCGGCGAGCGCCACGGTCACGCCTGCGGCCACCACCCGCGGCGGCGACCGCGGCGCCGCGTAGCCGATCGCGAGATCGTCAGCGGTGAGCACGGCTTCGGCGGTGGGCACGCTAGAGCCGGTCCCGGCAGACGCCTTCCTGGCCGACCGAGAACCTCCCGAGCGCCCCGTGGGCCTGCCGGTAGAGTTCGACGCGCGGCTCGTCGAAGTACTGCACGGCGACCTCGGCGCGGGCGGCGCCGGTGAGGAGGTTGGCGAGGAGCAAGAGGAAGGCGCAGATCCTGTCCATGGAGCGTCTCCGGGGTTGAATGGCGGCGGATCCCGGTGCCGAACTCTAGCACTCTCGCGGCGTCGCGATCGGAGGGATTGGATATGATCGCTTCGTCAAGGCTCCTGAGATCATGCGGTACACGGGGATGTCACAACCGACGATCTTCATCAGCTACAGCCACCGGGACGAAGAGGAGAAGAACGCCCTGCTGGCGCACCTCGGCGTGCTCCAGGGCGCCGGCCTGGTCGACGTGTGGAGCGATGATCGGATCGGTGGCGGCGCCGACTGGGAGTCCGACATCCGCGCGACCATGGCGCGGGCCCGAGTCGCGGTGCTGCTGATCAGCGTCCACTTCCTCTCGTCCGACTTCATTCGCCGCCGAGAGGTGCCCGAGCTCCTGCGGCGTCGCGAGCGCGAGGACCTGCACACCTTTCCCGTAATCGCCAAGGCCTGCGCCTGGCGCCGAGTGGAGTGGCTGAGGAAGATGAACGTGCGGCCGAAGAACGGCGCGCCAGTGTGGCGAGACGGCGGCCGCCACGTGGACGAGGAGCTGGCGCGGATCGTCGAGGAGATCGCCGAGGTCCTCGAGCAGAGCCGCGAGCGGCTTTCCCCCGTGGTCGAAGCGGCGCTGGGCTCCTGCCTGGCCCGCAACTTCCGGCCCGACCAGATCGACGACCATGCCGAGGTCCTGCGCGTGGTGTTTCGGGGCGGGCGGGTGGGCCTCGATCGTCTCCAGGAGCACCTGGCTTCGCTGGCGGACGACACCGAGCGATTGACCCGCCTCCGGCGGCTCCTCCGGGAGCCCGCCTTGCAGCGCCTGGCCCGCCGCGCCGGCCAGCGTGACGCTTACGAGCGCCTGGTCTTTTCCCCCTAGCCCGAGAGGCCGGCCGATCATGCTTGCCGAGCTCGAAGACAAGTACGAGATCCTCGAGAAGGTCAGCGAAGGCGGGATGGGCACCGTCTACAAGGTACGCCACCGCCTGCTCGACGAGATCCGTGTCATCAAGGTGATCCGCCGCGAGCTTCAGAACGACGAGCAGCTCCGGACTCGATTCCTCCGCGAGGCCCGCGTCGCCATCCAACTGCGGCATCCCCACATCGCCCAGCTCTACGACTGCGCCATCGCCGCCGACGGCAGCCCGTTCATGGTCATGGAGTTCGTCGACGGCCAGCCGCTCGACGACCTCCTGAAGAGCCGGGGATCGCCGCCGCTGGCGGTGACCCTGGTGATCGCGCGGCAGGCCCTCGAGGCGATCGGCTATCTGCACCGACAGGGTTTCGTCCATCGTGACATCTCGCTCGACAACCTCATGTTGGCGCGTGACCGCGACGGCCGGCCCCTGGTGAAGCTGATCGATCTGGGAATCGCCAAGTCCATGGAAAGCGATGCCGCGGGCATCACGGCCACGGGCATGTATCTCGGCAAGATCAAATATTCGTCTCCCGAGCAGTTCAAGGGAGCCGCGGTGGACCATCGCAGCGACCTTTACTCCTTCGCGGTGGCGCTCTACGAGCTGCTCACCGGGCGGCTCCCCTTCGAGGGCGGAACGTTTTCAGAGCTCGTCGCGGGTCACCTCCTCCAGCCCCCGATCGCTTTCGACGAGAGCGATCCCGCAGGCCGAGTGCCCGAGGAGCTGCGCCGGATCGTGCTGCAGGCCCTGGCAAAAGAGCCCGCGGATCGCCCCGGCGACGCTGAGGACCTCTCCCGCGCTCTCGCCGAGGTCGAGCGCGATTTCCCGCTGAGCGACGACCTCTTGCGCCAGGTCTTCGCGACCGGTGACCGGGTTCCGGAGAGCGGAAAGGGAATCCGCATCGAGGAGACGACGGCGGGAAGAAGCCTGATCGTGACCGGAGAAGCGGAGCTGGGCGCCACGCCTCCGCGACGCGAGGCGCCGAGCACGGACGTCCGGCTCCGGTCCGGAGGCGTCACCCTGCTCAGCCACCCTGGAAGCAGCGCCGTCGAGGTCGATCCCGGAGCAGGCGGCGTCTCCGCAGCAGCAGGCGGGTTTACCGTGATCTTTCGTCCCGAGATGGAGGCCGTGCTCGCCTCGGCCAACGACCACCTGGTCGAAGATTGGCTGCGGATGCAGACCAGCGAACGGATCGGCTCGATCCTCTCCTCGGAGACCTCGGCGCGCCTGCTGCTGACCGGCTACGGCAGCTTCGGCGGCACGTCGTTGGTTCGCGGCGTCACGGCCAGGCTCATGCAGAACGTCGCCCGCCGGGACCGCGGCAAGGTCCTGGTCGTGCGGCTCGAGACCTCGCGTGCTCCCGCGGGCACCTACGACCTTTTCATCAATGAGACGCGGGCCGGCTCGATCGACGATCAGATGGACGAGATCCGGCTGGCGTCGATCGTCGCCGACACGCTGGCCGAGCCCGTGCTCTCCGGCGCCGCCATGGCGCCTCACGACACGTTTCAGGGGCTGACCGCGATCTTCGACCACGGCAGCGGCAGCCGGCGCACGTCGGCGCAGGCCGAGGCGGTGGCCGGCCTGATGTTCCAGCTCATGGCGCTGCTCGAGGGCAGCCACGACGACGCCGTCCTCTCGCGTGCGCTCGACACGGCGGTCACCGGCGGCGGTCCGGAGGGCGGCACCCATCAGATCATCCTGGTGGTCGACCGTGTCGACCACGACGACGCGATGGCACGTCTGCTCGACTCGGAGCTCCGCGCGAGTCGGCGCCATCCCCGGCTCTCCGTGATCCTGGTGGCGCGCCGCGAGGTCTACGACCGCTGGCCGGAAGAGCTGCGCGTCAGGCTCGAGAAGCAGAGTTTCCGGGAGTGCTACGTGCGCCGCCTGTGGGAGCAGGACCTCGATCTCGAGCGGGAGCTCGGTCGCATCATGGAGATCCGCGACACCGGCGACGAGGAGCAGCGGCGCCGCCTCGCGACCTGGCTCGCGCACCTGGCCTACGAGGCCCAGGGCTCGATCGCCCTGGCGCTGCGCAGGATGAAGTCGGGCCGCGATTGGACGCGGCAGGGCGGCGGACTGGTGCTGAATCCGTCCGCCCCCTTCGTGCGCGACCGCGAAGAGATCGAGCACAACGCGCATGTCCAGAAGATCCTCGGGCGGAGCTGGCCCGCGGTGGCGGGAAGCCTCTTCAACACGGCGGTGCGGGCCGACCAGGCCCGCATCGGCGTCTACCTGGCGCTGAGCTGGATCCGCGATCATCCGATCTTCCGCCGGGAGCGTCTGCTCGAGGCCGCGGGCGAGCTACCCGTTCCCGTCTCCTACGACCGGGACGTCCGCGAGGCGACCCTGGGACGGCTCCTCGCGGTGCTCGAGCGGGAGGGTTACCTCCGGGCGCGGGGCGGCGGACGGTACGAGTTGTGCTGGCGGCAGGAGTCGCCGGGGCCGGCGGAGGCGGGTGTCGCCGCCGATCGCCTCCCGCCTGCCCCAGCCCCAGGTCTCCCGGATCTTTGGGCGGGCGGCGACCGACCCCGTCAGATCGCGCTCCTGGTCGACCGCGACGACGAGGAGCTCGACGCGCTGGCGACTCAGATCGCCTTTGAAGCCGTCGAGGCGGGATGGCGACTGCTGGTGAGCGATCGCCACGAGCTGGAAGCGACGATCCGCGAGCGTCTCAGCGACTGCCATTCTCTGTGCGGCGACGACCGGATTCCTCCGAGCCCGGTCGTAGTCTTGGCTTGCGGATCCGGCGTTCGGACGCTGTCGGGCGAGGAGGTGGTAAGCGTGGCGACCCCGGATCTGTGGATCGAGGAGCTGCTCGCGCGTGCCGACGCCGTGATCTTCCTGCGCCGAAACGATCGCGGCGATCTCGCCCGGATCCGCGCGGAGCTGAACGGCGGCGCCGTTCCGGTGATTCCGGTCGGCGCCGTGGGAGGGCTGGCCGAGGCCTTGTGGTCCGAGCTTCGCTCGCGGCGAGCCGGATCCTCCGTCTCGCCGGAGGCGCTGGCCGGCCTCGGTCCCGGCGTCTCGTCCTCCGTTCCCGAGATCGCCCGAACGGCCATCACGCTGGCCGGTGCTCTTGATTCGCGATTCGGCCTGTAGAATTCCCCCATGGCACACACTGAGAACATCATCGACGTCACGACCGCCGATTTCGAGGACGCCGTGCTGCGGCGCTCGGCCCAGGTGCCGGTGCTGGTGGACTTCTGGGCGCCGTGGTGCGGCCCTTGCCGCGTGCTCGGGCCGGTGCTCGAGAAGATCGCCGCCGAGTCGGACGGCGCCTTCGTGCTCGCCAGGGTCAACTCCGACGAGAGCCCCGAGCTGGCGGAGCGATACGGCGTGCGCGGCATTCCCAACGCGCAGCTCTTCAAGGACGGCGGGGTGGTCGATCAATTCGTGGGCGCGGTGCCCGAGGCCGGGGTGCGGGCCTTCCTGCGGCCGCACTGCGCGACCGAGGCCAACCGCCTGCTCGCCGAGGGCGAGCGCCAGGCGGCGGCGGGCGACCTCGAGGCCGCCGGCGAGGCTTTCGAGCGCGCCCTCGGCGAGGACCGGGCGCTGGCCGGCGCCCACCTCGGCCTCGCCAGGATCGCCCTCGCCCGCGGCGACCACGACGCGCTGCAACGCCACGTCGACGCCATTCCGCCCGATGAGCACGCCTACGACGCCGCCCAGGCCCTGACGCAGGCGGCGGCCCTGGCGCGCGAAGCGGCCGCCGTGGGCGACCCGGCGGCCTGCGAGAAGCGACTCGCCGGCGGCGGCGTCGACGTCGAGGCCCACTATGCGCTGGGCGGTCACGCGGTGGCGGCGGGCCGCTACCGCGACGCCCTCGAGCACTACCTGGCGGCGGCGCGGGCCGACCGCCACTGGCGCGACGAGGCGGCGCGCCGCGCCATGGTCGCCGTCTTCGGCCTGGTGGGCGCCCGCGACCCGTTGGCCGAGGAGTTCCGCGACAAGCTGCGCAGCCTCTACTACTGACGAGAGCAGAGTGGGTCGGTGAACGCCTGACTTTGAGAATGTGCCCAATACGGGTATACTGCCGGCGTCGTGACGCGGTTTGACGAGACCAAGATCGTCTTCCAGAATCCTCTCGACCAGCTCGAGAAGGGTCTGGAATTCTGCCGCAAGGGCGATTGGAAGACCGGCCTCGAGCTCCTCGACGGGGTTGCCCAGCAGCAGAAGGAGCCGGGCAAGCTGCCCAGTCGCTACTACTCCTTCCTGGGCTACGCCCTGGCCCACCAGCAGCGCAAGATCGACGCCGGCATCAAGCTGTGCCGCTTCGCCATCAAGCAGGAGTTCTTCCAGCCCGACAACTACCTCAACCTCGCCCGCACCTACCTCCTGGCCCAGCGCCGCGACGCCGCCTACCGGGCCATCGAGAAGGGCCTCAAGGTCGACGCCAACCATCCGGAGCTGCTCTCGCTCCAGCGGACCATGGGCAAGCGCAAGGCGCCGGTGCTGACGTTCCTCTCGCGGTCCAATCCGCTCAACCGACTCCTGGGGTCGCTGCGCCACGCCATGCGCCGCTCCAAAGAGGCCAAGGCGCCGGCTGCCAAGAGTGCCAAGTCGCCGGCGGCCGTCAAGAGGTGAGCGGCTCTTCCCCGTCTTCCCGCGCGGTGAACCGGTGCAGTGCGTAGAGGACGGCGAGTAGCGCCATCCCCGCCAGCGGCACGGCGAAGCCGCGGCTCGGACCGGCGTCGCCGTCCGTGACCTGGCCTGCCAGCCACGGCAGGACGGCGCCGCCGACGCCGCCGCAGGCGAAGACCCAGCCGGTGCCGCGCGAGAGCGTGGACGCCGTGCGCGCGGTCAGCAGGGAGATGGTCAGCGGGAAGAGCGGGGCCATCCCGGCGCCGGCGGCGAGCGCTCCCGCCGCGGCGCCGGCGCGCGAGTCCGCCAGCAGCACGGTGAGGGTGCCGGCGCCGGCGAGCGCCAGCGACGCCTTGTAGAGCGCCGGCTCGCTCACCCGGGCGAGCAGCACCGACGCGCTCGCCCGGCCGGCGAGGATCGCTCCCCAGAAGCTCCAGCCGACGAGCATCGAGACGGCGGTGCGCTCGCCGCCGAGCTGGTCCGCGAGCTCCACCAGCCAGCCGCCCATGGTGCTCTCGGAGCCGACGTAGAGGAAGAGCATCGCCGCCACCAGGAGGAGGAAGCCGAACCGCGGCGCCACCGTCGGCTCGGCGGCCGGCGGCGGCGAAGCGCTGCGCACCGCCGCCGCCGCGGCGCTCGCCACGACGGCGGCGGCGGCGAGGCCCCAGAGGGCGGCCGTGGCCGGCAGGCGTCCCCGCAGCGCCGCGAAGACGAGCGGACACGCCATGGCGCCGGCGCCCCAGGTGAGGTTCAGCGTCGCCAGGGCGGCGCCGCGGCGAAGCGGGTTGCGGTGCGCCACGGCGAGGTTGGTCGCCGGGATCGTCAGCCCCAGGCCGAGGCCGACGGCGGCCATGGCGAGCCGCGCCAGGGACCACTCGCCGGTGGCCAGGATCGTGAGCCCGACGGCGATCGCGCCGTAGCCGCAGACCAGGCTGCGCCGCACGTCAAAGCTCGCGACTACGGCGCCCAGGGCGCTGAAAGCGAACTGGGCCACGAAGAGCGAGGCCGCGGTGGCCGGAGTCACCCCCCAGGCGAAGCGCAGCTCCGGGATCACCGGACCGAGCAGGACCGAGACGACGCCGTTCAGGAGGAAGCCGCCGTACAGGGCGGCGTCCGCCGGCCGGACCGCGGCGGCGCTCATGCCGCCGCCCGCACCGCCGCCGGAGCCGTCGAAGCGCGGACCATGAGCTCGGGCTCCACGGTCACGAAGTCGGGGAACGCGTCGTTGCCCGCCAGGCGCTCGAGCAGGATGCGCCCGGCCGTCTCGCCCATCTCCCTGAGCGGCTGCCGCACGGTGGTCAGGCTCGGGTTCTGGAAGGCGGCGCTCTGGATGTCGTCGAAGCCGACGATCGAGACGTCCAAGGGCACCTGCAGGCCGGCGTCGCGGAAGGCGCGCATGGCGCCGATGGCCGAGATGTCGTTGAACGCGAAGAGCGCGGTGAACTCGACGCCTCGCGCCAGCAGCTCGCGGCTGGCGGCGTGGCCCTCCCGGTAGCCCTCCTCGGCGGAGAAGAGGCCGCTCGTAAAGTTGCCCGCGAGCTGCAGCGTGAGCTCCGGCCGCACCTCCAGGCCGAGGGAGCCCGCCGCGTCGACGATGGCCTGCCAGCGGTCCTCGGTGTCGGCGCTGTGGGGATGGCCCTTGAAGAAGGCGATGCGCTCGTGGCCGAGCTCGGCGAGGTGCTCGAGGGCGAGGCGCGCCGCGTGGTCGTGGTCGAGCACCACGTTGGTCACGCCGTCGAGCCGCTTGTGCCCGGCCACCGCCACCGTCGGCAGCCGCGGCGGCCGCGGGAGCTGGGCGGCGACCAGGATGAAGCCCTCCACCGAGCGGTCGTCCAGGTTGCGCAGATACTCGTCCACCAGGTCGGGCCGCGACCGGTGGCTCGCCACCAGGTAGAAGTACCCCTCTTCGATGAGGTGGTGCTCGACGCCGCTCATCACGCCCGCCGCGTAGCCCTCGCTGATCTCCGGCACCAGCACGCCCACCGAGAAGCTGCGCTTGCGCCGCAACGAGCGTGCCAGGTGGTTCGGCCGGTAGCCGAGCGCCGCCGCTGCCGCGAAGATCCGCGCTTTGGTCTCGCGCGGGATCGAGGCCGCGACCGGCGCGTCGTTGAGGACGATGGAGACGGTCGCCGGCGACAGGTCCAGATGCTCGGCCAGCACCTTGAGCGTGACCCGCTTTTTGCGCAGGTCACCTTCTCCCCGGGTCGGCGATTTGCCTGGTCCTCGCTTCATGATAGCGCCCGATCCCCACCCGACCCCGGCCTCGGCCCCTCAGCTTGTTCAAAGGATCCGGTTCGAGTAGATTGAAAGCCCATGCAAGTGTACTCGAAATCGCTTGGCTTGAACCCAAATTTTTGGATTCCGTTGTCGATCTTCGTCGCCGCCGCCTCCGGCGCCCAGGACGCCGCGCCGGATCCGGCCTGCCGGATCCCGCAGCCGGTGATCGTGGCGGCGCCGGCCGAGCCCGCGTGCGCCAACGAGGAGCTCACCGCGTTCGACGCGTTGCTGGTGCTGGCGCCCCATCCCGACGACGAGACCCTGGGGTTCGCCGGCCTGATCGCCGCCTATCGGGCGCAGGGCAAGCCGGTCGAGGTGGTGGTGGCCACCGACGGCGACGCCTATTGCGAGGCCTGCCGCTTCTGGAAGACCGGCTCAGTCCGCGGCCCGACCTGCGGCGCCGCGGACCTCTCCAACTTCGCGACGCCGGCGCTCGACAGCTTCGCCGAGGTACGGCGCGGCGAGAGCGCGGCGGCGGCGGCCGTCCTCGGCCGCGAGCCGCCCGCCTTCCTCGGCTACCCCGACACCGGCCTCGCGGCGGCCTGGCGCGGCCGCGAGCAGGGGACGCCCGAGACGCGGCTGCGGCGCTCCGATTTCTCGGCCTGCGGCGACTGCGAGACCTGCCCGGGGGGCTACGGCGAAGGGCCGGAAACCGAGCTCAGCGCCGCGACGCTGACCGCGGCCCTCGCGGGCCGCCTCGCCGCGACCACCCCGCGCACCCTGGTGGCGACCACCCACTGGCTCGACGGCCACGGCGACCACGCCGCCCTGGGCAGCTTCGTCAAGACGCTCAACGGCGAGCTCGCCAGGCCGCGAGCGGTGGTCTACACGGTGATCCACGCCCACACGCCGAAGGCGACGCCCCACCCCGACTGCTGGTATCCGGGGCCCCAGGCCGTCCTTTGCCCGTGCGCGCTCGAGAGCTGCGCCGACGCCGATCCGGAGTGGATCTCGACGCTGCGCGAGCACCGCCTGCGGCCGTCCTGGCCGGGCGGACTGCCCGACGACGCGGACTACGGCATCGCGCGTCACCTCTGCCTGCCCGAAGCGATGTACGAGGGCGGGGGCAAGAAGCTGGCGGCGATCCGCGCCTACGCGTCGCAGCTCGGCTTCCTGGCCCGCGAGGGCGAGCTGCCGGAGCGCCGCGCGGGGATCATGGACTGCAACGGCTATCTCATCGCCTTCGCCCGCCGCACCGAGGCTTTCGTGCTGGCGGTGCCCGAGCCCGAGGCCGGACCATGACCCGAACCGCCTGCGCCGTCCTCCTCGGGTGGGCGGCGGCGTGGCTCGCCTGCGCCCCGGCCCCGCCGGCGGCCGAGCCTCCCGAGACCTCACTCCTGCTGGCGGACGGCTGGAGCCTGCGCGCCGCGGCGCAGGCCGGCGCCGGCGGCGCCGAGATCTCGCGCCCCGACTTCGACGCCGCGGGCTGGACTCCGGCGCGGGTGCCGACGACGGTGCTCGCCGCCCTGGTCGCCGCGGGGGTCTACGAGGACCCCTATTTCGCCATGAACCTGGCGGCGATCCCGGAGGAGCCCTTCCGCGGCTCCTGGTGGTACCGCACCGCCTTCGACCTCGAGGCGGTGCCGGCGGCGGCGCGCCTGGCCTTCGACGGCGTCAACTACAGCGCCGCGGTGTGGCTCAACGGCGAGCGGGTGGCCGGCCCGGACGAGGTCCGCGGCGCCTTCCGCCGCTTCTCCCTCGACGTGACCGGCCAGCTCCGCGCCGGCGCCAACGACCTGGCGGTCGAGGTCCATCCGCCGGTGCCAGGCGACTTCACCCTCGGCTTCGTCGATTGGAACCCGCAGGCCCCCGACCGCAACATGGGGCTGTGGCGCGAGGTGCGGCTGCGGCTGACCGGCACGGTGTCGGTGGAGGACGTCTTCGTCGCCGCCGACGTCGACCTCGAGACCCTGTCGCGCGCCGAGCTCACGGTCCATGCCCGGCTCGAGAACCACACGGACGCGCCGGCGTCGGGACGCCTGCGCGGCGAGATCGAGGGCCGCCGCTTCGAGCAGCCGTTCGAGCTGGGGCCGCGCGAGAGCCGCGAGGTCGTCTTCGCGCCGGCCGAGCACCCGAGCCTCGTCCTCGACGCGCCGCGGCTGTGGTGGCCGCACGACCTCGGGGAGCCCGAGCTCTACACCCTCGAGCTCGCCGCCGAGGTGGACGGCGAGACCTCCGACGCGCACAGCGTGCGCTTCGGCGTGCGCGAGGTCGACGACTACTTCAATGCCCAGGGCCACCGCGGCTATCGCGTCAACGGCCGCGAGGTGCTGGTGCGCGGCGGCGGCTGGGTGGACGACCTGCTGCTGGCCGAGGACGGCGCGAACCTCGAGGCCCAGCTCCGCTACGCCCGCCACATGGGGCTCAACACCGTGCGCCTGGAGGGCTTCTGGGGCAGCGGCGAGCGCCTCTACGACCTGGCCGACGAGCTCGGCCTGCTGGTGATGGTGGGCTGGAGCTGCCAGTGGGAGTGGGAGGGGTACCTGGGCAAGGAGGTGGACGACTTCGGCGGCGTCAAAAGCCCCGAGGACGTCGAGATCGTGACGGCGTCGTGGCGCGACCAGGTGGTGTGGCTGCGCAACCACCCGAGCATCTTCGTGTGGGTGCTGGCCAGCGACAAGCTGCCGCGGCCCGACCTCGAGCGCCGCTACGCCGAGATCATGCCGGCGGCCGACCCCACCCGGCCGGTGCTGGCCTCTTGCGGCACCCTGAAGAGCGACGTCAGCGGCCCCACCGGCGTCAAGATGAACGGCCCCTACGACTGGGTGCCGCCGGTCTACTGGTACGTCGACGAGGGCCGCGGCGGCGCCTACGGCTTCAACACCGAGACCGGCCCCGGCCCGCAGCCGCCGCCGCTCGAGAGCCTGCGGCGGATGCTCGGCGAGGACCACCTGTGGCCGATCGACGAGGTCTGGGAGTACCACTGCGGCCGCAACGAGTTCAACACGCTCGACCGCTACGCGGCGGCCCTCGAGGCGCGCTACGGGCCCGCCGGCGGCGCGGAGGAATTCGCGCGCAAGGCC
>DASWIG010000167.1:0-30942 GCA_036397835.1 Thermoanaerobaculia bacterium | reverse complement strand
TTCCTCCTTGCCCTTCTGGCGTCCTTCCGCTCGAAGATCGTCTGCCCACGTCGTGATCATCGCTTCTACCTCTCGATATCCCGCCTCGCGGAGCAAGGCCTCGTACTCCGGAGCCGTCTGCGCATCCAGTTTGACGTATGTACCCACGAAGTTCAAGAGCCGAAAGCGGCGGTCTTCGTCGAGCCCGGGGGCCTCCAGGATTCGACGCAGACAGGCGAGCGCCGCCTCCGCACGGCTGCCGAAGCCCTGGGAGCTCATGAGCACCGCGAACGCCCAGGCCAACGGCTCCGGGCGGGCGAGATACTCCCGCGCCGATGCTCCCGAGAGCCCCAGGCTGTTGTAGGCGAAGGTGACCGGGACGCCGAACGAGACCTGCTCGAAGCTCGACCGGGTCAGTCCCGCCTCGCCGCCGTGCAGGTAGACCACCGCCGTGTGCACGGGCAAACCCGTGCCCAGGGTGAGCACGTGGTTGTAATCGCGCAGGCGCACGAGCTTGCGCTTGCGGTACTCGTGCTCGATCTCCACGTGCGCCAATGCCCGCGGCTCCGGGTCGGAGGGCACGCGGATCTCCGCCACCAAGTCCGGGAACCAGCGGCGGCCCCGCAGGAGGTCGTTGAAGCGCTCGCGGCCGGGCACGAGCTCGAGCCTCGACACGTCGGCGGCCGCCGCCAGGTGCGGCAGGGCGAGCGCCAGCAGGTCGGCCGGGAAGGCGATGCCGAGCTCCTTGACGATATGGTCGTGAAGGCCACGCATAGGTCCTCCGTCGCCGCCCCTCGGGAACGAGAGCGGCACTTGAGAGACGCGCGCAATCCGTGCTTGCGTCTACTGAAGACCTGTAAGACGTATGAGAGCCGTGAATTCTGACGCGGGGTTTGAGATTTTTTCGCCCGGTGGCGATAAGGTCCCTGTTCTCAGTGACTTGTACCGGAGCCGATTTCAGGCTGGGAATCAGGGAGAGGACGGAGACTCGCCTGAATCCGTGTACGCTCGCAACAACGCCCGGAACAGCTTGCCGTGGTTCGGCACCTTCAGGTGCAGCAGCTCGTGGACGATCACCCGCTTGCGGAATTCCGCCGGCTCGACGAGGAGGTCCAAGCTGAACGTCACCCGCCCAGCCGTGGAGCAACTGCCCCACTTGCGACGCATCGGACGGATGTGGACCTCTTTAGCCTCCACGCCGATCCGATCCGCCCAGACCCGGATCTCGGCTCGCAGCACGTCCTTGCTCACCGCGTCCTCGAGCGGCGCCCACTCGGCCACGGCCGTCGCCGTCGCTCGACTCATTATCGGGAGGCTCCAAGCATCCTGAGGATCCCCTGGGCGACGTCGACCACGCCGTCGACGCCGGCGTCGATGAGCGCCTTGTAGAAGGCTTTGCGCACGTCCTGCTCCTGGTGACGGCTGGTCCGCCAGTGCGGATGGCGATCGAACGCATCCGCCGCCGCACGCGCCACCTCCCCCGCCTTCTCCACGCCGTCCCGCTTCAGCATCCAGTACACCGCGAACGCTTCCGCCGAAAGCTCCGTGGCCTCGGCCTCCTGCCGCGCCGCTTTGGTCTCCTGGATCAACTTCCAGAGGTCCGTCAACGTCTCCTGCGTCGTCCTCTGGCGCTCTTCGAAGCGGCGGGCGATCTCCGTGGCCATCTCGCCGATGTTGATCAGGTAGGGCTCGTGAGCCTTCCGGCTCTCGACCAGCTCGTCGATCGCCTTGAGGAGGTTGAAGATCTTCACCGTGTCGGGCGTGTCCTGGTTGGCGATGGCCTCCAGCGTGGGCTCGTCGAGCTCGTAGGTCGACCCCGGCTCCCCGATCTGGGTCGTGTACGTGTGCTTGCGCACCAGCTCGGCCGTCTTGCGCAGGAAGCTCTTGTCCACCGAGATCCCGCGATCGAAGCTGCTGCGCACCTGCCGGTACATCGCGATCAGCTTCCCGTAGTCGTCCAGGTACGCGCGCATGTACTCGGCCGGCGAAAGGATCTCGTGAAGCTCCTCCAGCTCGCGAATGTACGCGAAGAACTTCTCCCGACGCTCACGGTCCAGGAAATGAAGCAGGAGCGCTTCCACCGCCTTGTCCCCGCGCAGTCCCTGGCCGATCGGCAGGTACGTCTCGCGCCCGTGGTCCATGAGCTCGCCGAAGCGCTTCTCGAGCACCTCCAGGCCCTCGATCACGCCCTCCACGTCCTTCGAGTCGAACGCCAGGGCCTTCTCGAGCCTGTCGAAGACGCCCACGAAATCGAGCACGAAACCGCAACGCTTGCGGCGGCCCTCCTCGTCCTCGTAAGGACGGTTGACCCGCGCGATCGCCTGGAGCAGCACGTGGTCGCGCATCGGCTTGTCCAGGTACATGCAGTAGAGGATCGGAGCGTCGAAGCCCGTCAGGAGCTTCTCCGTCACCAGCAGGATCTTCGGCTGCTCGTCCGGCCTGCGGAACCGCTTGCGGACCGCCTTTTCCTGATCGTCCGTGAGTGCGTATTTCTTGTACAGCTCGGCGTCCTTCTTGCCCATGGTGCTGATCACCACTGCGGAATACTCCGCGGGAAGGTGGCGGTCGAGCTCTTTCTTGTAGAGCACGCAGGCCTCGCGGTCGACGCCCACCAGGAAAGCCTTGTAGCCCATCGGCTCGATGAAGCTCTTGAAGTGGTCGGCCACGAACGCGGCCACCTTCGGCACCCGGACGTCGTTCTTGAGCTCCTCTTTCAAGTTCACGGCCCGGTCGAGCACGCGGTTGAGCTCCTCCACGTCGGCCACGCCCTCGGCTTCGGCCAGCTCGAGGAATTCCTTTTCCAGGGTCGCGCGGTCCACCAGCAGGTCGTTGGGCGCCAGCTCGTAGTGGAGCGGCAACGTGGTGCCGTCGGTGACCGACTCGAGGATCGAGTACTTGTCGAGGTAGCGCTTCGGGTCGTCGGTGCCGAAGACCTTGAACGTGCCTTTGCCGTGGGACGTGCGGTCGATCGGCGTGCCCGTGAAACCGATGTAGGTGGCGTTGGGCAGCGCGCCCATCAGGTAGTTGCCCAGGTCGCCGCCGGTCGAACGGTGGGCCTCGTCGACGAGCACGTACACGCTCTCGCGGGTGATCACGTCGGCCTCGATGCCGTCGAACTTGTGAATCATCGACACGATCAGGCCGCGCCGGTCGGCCCGCAAGAGGTCGCGCAGACGGGCCTTCGAGTACGCCACCTCCACGTGGCCGAAGCTCACGGCTTCGAGGTTGCCGAAGAGCTGCGCCTCGAGCTCGTTGCGGTCGACGATCATCAGCACTGTCGGGTGGCCGAAGACCGGGTCCTCGATCAGGCGCTTGGCCACCGTGAGCATGGTGTAGGTCTTGCCGCTGCCCTGGGTGTGCCAGATCAGGCCGCGACGCTTCTTCGGGTCGCGGGCACGCGCCACGCAGCGCTCGGCTGCCCGCATCTGGTGCGGCCGGAGGACCGTCTTCTCGAGCTCGCCGTCCTTGCGGGTGAAGACCACGAACTCGGTCACCATCCGCAGCACGCGGCGCGGCGACACGAATGTCTTCACCAGGGTCTCGAAGTCGCCGGCTTGCTCGTCGCGCCAGTTGAAGAGGCCCTTGCGCGTGAGGTTCCACGTGGCGCCGTAGTAGAACTGCACGAGATGGGTGAGGCAGTGGAGCTGCAGCACCGCCAGCAGCTCCGGGCCGTGGCGGTGGTAGTAGCGCAGGTCGTCGAACGCCTCGGCGATGCCCTCTCGCTTCTTGGACGACTTGGTCTCGCCGACGATGATCGGCACGCCGTTGACGAAGAACACGAGGTCGGCGCGAATGTCGGGGGGCGTACCGTTGGAGAAGGTGAGCTCGTCGGTGACGTGGAAAGCGTTGGCGTCGAGGTTGACGGGATCGAGCACGCGGACGTTGAGCTCGCGCTTCTGGAGCTCGACGAAGACGGTCTTGAGACCCTTGAGGTATTCCCAGGCGGTGAGGTTGCCCTCGATGTTGGGACGCACGCGGACGAAGCGGTCGCGGATCTGCTCGGCGCGTGGAAGGTCGACGATGCCGGGGTTGAGCTTCTGGATCTGATCGAGGAAGACGGTGTCGAGGACCGGGCTGGTGATGCCGCGGCGGAGGTCGAGGGCGGCTTCCGGGGAGAGGTAGGTCCAGCCGGCTTCCTCGGCGTAGCGGAGGAAGGGGTTCTGGACTGCTGCTCTTTCACTGCCGATTGGCATCACACTCTCACTTTGGTAGAATCCGCTAATCAACTCGGGTTTGTCCGGTCATTAGCTCGTGCAGGAGTGAGCTGAACAACGATTCGAGACTGCTTCTCTTGGCTTCCTCGGCGGCGATCTTGCGATCAACGAATCGCAGTCGCTCTATTATGCTCCGCTGGCCTTCCAATTCAGGAAGGAGAGCAGGAAAGGCTTTCAGCTTTGTCGTGTTGATGCAGGCGAGGTTTGTAGTCTTGTGCGCGACGGAGAGGAAATACGCCTTACCGTAGTTGCTCTGCGTCATGTAGGCGAGAAACTCGGGCAGGAGGAGCTCTCGATTGGCACGGACGGCGAAAATGTGATTCTGGTGGATGCAGAGGGACACTTCCTCGGTCCAGATGAAGCCACGCCCCAACTTGTCGAAATCACCGCCTTCTGTGAGGACCACGTCGCCGCGTCTCAACGAGTAACGATCTACTTCTGAGGAGCGAATCGTCAAGGTCTTTATCTCCGTCAGATCGAGAAAGCCATCTTGGACGTTCGCAACGCGAAGATAGGGAAGCGTCACGGTTTCTGTCGAATTGAGCTTGCGACCCTTCGCTACCCCTGTTTGAACTTCGGCGCACTCGTCCAATCGCATTATCGTCCAGTTCGCTGGCGCTGCGCCGAAATCTGTTCCGCGAATGTCCACTTGGCCGGCCTCGTGGAACGGAACGGGGCCATAAGTGAACAGATGACGCATGAGGCTCTGCTTGAGTTGACGGGCGGCGGCGATGACCTTCTCCGTCGCTTCCTTCGCTCGCTGCACCGTCCGCAGGACATGGGCGATGGCTCGTTGTTCGCTTAGCGGTGGTCTTGACAGGTGTTTCTGTCGTAGAATCGAGTAATGTCTATTATATCCCCGGCTCGGAATTGACAGGAATGTGAGGGCATAGTACAGAAAGCGAGGATCAAAGATCTTCGTGTTAGGTCGCAGGATCTGTGTACCATCGGCGCCGGCAAAGAACGGGAAATCTATGTATTTGAAGGTGCGAGTGTGATCACCGAAGACAATAACCGGTTCCTGGCCATCATACAATCCATCCGAGTCATCCCAGTATCCGGCAATCAGTCCTTGGCCTTGGTCTACTATAGGGAACCGGCCCTTTGCCATGTAATCCGAAGACTTGATTTTCCTGACCGGCAGTCGGCCTTTCTGAATAGAGGCGTCAAACTCGACGATCTCCCACTCACGTGGAAGCATGGAGGCCCCAAGCTCGGCATTGGTAACAGCCCGCTCCATGGTTCCTGCATCAGCCATTCCGCCATCCCTCGAATCCCAACTGTACCAACACTTGATCTAAGCGCCGATCCGCCTCGGTCCGTTCTTCCTCTGCTTCTGCCAAGAGCACCACCGCCTCATCAAGCGGCAGCGCTTCCGCCTCCGCCCCCGTAGACACATAACGACTCGGCGACAGGTTGTAGTCGTTCTTCACCGCCTCCGCCTCGCCGACGACAGCCGACAATCCGTCCTCCGCCTTCCATCCGTGATAGACCCCAGCGATCCGCTCGACGTGCTCGGCCTCCAGGAAGTTCTTCGGCCGTCCCTTCGAGAACATCTTCGAAGCGTTGATGAGCAGGATCTCTTTGGGATGCCGCTTGCTGCGGTTGACGATCATCACAATCCCCGGCGCGGTCGTATTGAAGAAGAGGTTCTCCGGCAGCAGCAGCACCGCTTCCACCAGGTCGCCGTCCACGAACTTCTTACGAACGTCGCGCTCCTTGTTCGACCCCTGGTTGCCGCTGCCGCGGCTGACGGCTCCGGTGTCGAGCACGATGGCCATGCGTCCGTTCGGCCCAAGCGAGGCGACCATGTGCTGGATCCAGCCCCAATCGGCGCTCGACGCCGGCGGCGTGCCGCGGCCGAAGCGGCCGTAGCCGTCGTTCTCGTAGGTCTTGGCGCTGAACTTCTGGTTCCACATGGGATTGGCGGTCACCAGGTCGAACTCGCGCAGGCTGCCGTCGCCCGCGGTGAACGACGGACGGGCCATGGAGTCGCCGGGGGCGATCTCGGCCTCCATGTCGTGGATGAAGGCGTTCATGCGGCTCATGGCGAAGGTCGAGGCGTTGATCTCCTGACCGAAGAGCTTGAGCGGGGCCACCGTGGACGGCAGCCGCAGTCGTCCGTTCGTCCTCTCGCCTTTCGTATCGAGGAGGCGCAGGTGACACTTCACGAGCAACCCGCCCGAACCGCAGCACGGGTCGTAGACGGTCATGCCGGGCTGCGGGTCGAGGATGCGCGCCATGAGCACGCCGACCTCGCGCGGCGTGTAGAACTCGCCGGCGCTCTGTCCCTGGCCTTCGGCGAACTTGCGCAGCAGGTACTCGTAGGCACGGCCGAGGATGTCGGGCTCCACGTCGTCGAGACCGAGGCGATAGCCCTTGTCCTTGTCGTTGAGGACCTTGACGAGGGCGACCAGACGAGCGTCGTCGACGATGCGCTGGCCGGCGGTGGTGGCGTTGAAGTCGGTCACGTCGATGACGCCCGAGAGCCGGGGATTCTGGCGGGCCACGGCGCGCACGGCGTCGGTGAGGGCCTCGCCGAGACTCGTGGTGATCTTGGCGATGCGTGACCAGCGGGCGCCCTCGGGGACGTAGAAGCGCACCAGCTTGTGATCCTGTTCCACGAGCTTGGCGGCGGTGTCGCGGTCGCCGAAGTCCGCGGCGAGGTGGCCGACCTCGTCGTCGAAGACGTCGGACAGGCGTTTCAGGAAGATCAGCGGCAGGATGTAGTCCTTGAACTTCGGAGCGTCGACGGGGCCGCGGATCTCGCAGGCGGCCTTCCAGAGCCAATCGCCGAGGGCGGAGACGTCGAGCTGGCGCTCAGCCGGTGCAGCCGTCTCGGAGGTCTTCCTGGGGCGTTGTGGTGCAGGCGTCTCGGCTGCGCTCTCTCTTTCCCTGGGAGCGGACGCCGTGTCGGCGTCGAGGATGCGCTGGATGATGGGCTCCTTGGCGCGTCCGCCGCTGTCGAGGCCGAGGGCCTCGCAGATCGCCTTGAGCTCGTCGCGGAAGAGCTGGGCGAGCACGTCGGCGAAGTCGACGCCGCGGCTGCGGACGAGGGCGTCGACGTGGTTGTCGATCACGCGTTTGTCGCCGACGTCGAGCTCGAAGTGGTCGGTGAGCTCGCGGAGGCGGTCGCGTCCGAGGACGCGCAGGGCGGTCCGCTGTTGGGCGGGCTTGAGGCGGGCCGTGGCCATCGAAGAATCCCAGCCTTTGACGCTCTCGAGGGTTGACTTGTCCCCGGAATCCGGCTACTCTTAGCGGTAACGGAGCATCCGCTTCACAAAACCAAGACGGCCCGAGCGAGTTGGCGCTCGCCCGGACCTGACCAGGCAAAGGAGTACACCCAATGCCCGATCAAGACGATTCTACCCTCGTCAACGCCTTCCATCCGAGCTACCTCCGAAGTCTCGACCAGCACGACGACCCCGTGACCGCCGGCGAGGCGGTGACCGGCGGCTTCTGGCGCGTGGTGCCGCTCGGCGACGAGCGCTACGGCCTGTTCGCATGTGGGAGAATCCGGAGGACGGCGACGAGCCCTTCGGCACCCTCACCGACCGCGACACGGCCCTGCTCGCCGCCGCATTCCTGCCGTTGGTAGACCGGACGCGGAGCTTCTCCGTCGACCCGGAGGACGCCGGCGGTCCCGTGCTCTATCGGGACGGCCGCGCCGTGGGCCGGCTGCGCCACGGCAATCCGGAGCTGACGGAGGCGCTGAACCTCGCCGACGGCCTGGCGCGCTGCCCGGCGTCGATCGCCAGCTTCCTGGAAGCGGCGGGCGCGGCGGCGCTGGAGTTGGCCGGCAGGATCCTGGTGCGTCGGAGCTGAACGGCGCCCGCAGGGAGTGCAGATGAGGCGAGCAAGCGTCTCGCCTGCGCTCCCATCGTCTATGTCTGTCTGGGATATCCAGTTTCCCGGATCTTCCTGCCGGACCGAGTCGCTTTGGCGTAAGCCACGTGTTTTCAGCACTTGCGGGAAGGAGTCAGCCGACTGCACCGCCGTGACCGTGACGTTGCAGCCTCTGCAACGCTATTGCCTCGATTAGGAAAGTAGCGCTGCAGCCTCTGCAATGCGCTTCTGTGAATTGGCAGAAGTACGCTGCAGCTCCTGCAATGCAACTTCCTCAATTGGCAGAGGTGCGTTGCAGCCGCTGCAACGCACTTCCGGCAATTGGCAGGGTGCGCTGCAGTGCCTGCAATGCTACTTCCTCAATTGGCAAAAGTGCGTTGCAGACCCTGCAGCGCACTTCCGGCAATTGGCGAAGGTGCGATGCAGTGCCTGCAATCCAGTTTCGGGAATTGGCCGAGGTGCATTGCAGCGCCTGCACCCCGGTTCCCGGAATCACCGGAAGCGCATGGCCAGCCCCGCACCGCGGTCGCCGGAGCCGCCGGGGGAGGGGCGCAGGCCCTGCAATCGCGTCCGCCGGCCGTCGGGCCAGGCGACCTCGACCGCCGCCGGCGAGGACGCGCCCAGCCCGAAGAGCGGCCGCCGCTCGCTGGTCGACTGGTAGCTGTCTCCCGCCGTCACCCAGCGGCGCCGGCGGCGGCCGCCGGCGTCGACGACGTCCACCGTCGTCCCCACGCTCTCGGCCTCCACGGCGAGCCAGCCGCCCGCCTCGGCGTCGTTGCGCCACAGTTGCAGCGGACCGCCGTTGTTGACGATCGCCACGTCCGCGTCGCCGTCGCGGTCGTAGTCGGCCACGGCGAGGCCGCGGCCAACCAGCGGCCTCTCCTCGAGCCACGGGCAGCGACGCTCGCGGAAGCCGCCGCGGCCGTCGCCGAGCAGCAGCAAGTCGCGCTGGGCGTGGGTGACGTTCTCGCGCGGCGGATGCTCGAAGATGTGGCCGTTGGCCACCCAGGCGTCGAGGCCGCCGTCGCGGTCAAAGTCGGCCAAAGCGACGCCGAAGCCGAGGAGGTTGAACGACGGAGTGCCGAAGCCGCTGCGGGCCGAGACGTCCTCGAATTGCATCGAACCGAGGTTGAGGTAGAGCGTGTTGGTCTCGACGTCGAAGTTGGTCACCGCGAGATCGGGGTCGCCGTCGCCGTCGACGTCGCCGACGGCGATCCCCATGCCGGCCTCGAAGGCGCCTTCGCGGTTGGCGGCGGCGCCGGAGAAGAGGGAGACGTCCTCGAAACGCCGGCCGAGGTTGCGGAAGAGGAAGTTCGGCGTCAGGTCGTTGGCCACGTAGAGGTCGGGACGGCGGTCGCCGTCGAGGTCGGTGAAGACCACGCCGAGGCCCTTGCCGGCGGCGCCGGCGAGGCCCGCGGCGGCGGTGGCGTCCTCGAAACGGCCTCCCCGGTTGACGAAGAAGCGGTCCTCGGCGCCGGCGAAGAGCACCGGGTCGCAGAAGCGGCGCAGGCCGCGCTCGAGGTCGCCGCAGAAGAGCTCCTCGGACGGGTCGTAGACCAGGTAGCGGGTCACGTAGAGGTCGAGTTCGCCGTCGCCGTCGGCGTCGGCGGCGGCGGCCGAGGAGCTCCAGCCGGGAAGGCCGAGGCCGAAGGCCGCGGTCGCGTCCTCGAAGGTTCCGTCGCCTCGGTTGCGCAGGAAGGCGTCGGGGCCGAAGCGGGTCAGGTAGAGATCGGTCCAGCCGTCGCCGTCGAGGTCGGCGGCGAGGGCGCCCTGGCCGTAGCCGCCGGCGTCGGGCAAGGCGCGCTCGGTCACGTCCTCGAAGGTCGCGCGGCCGTCGTCGCCCGTTCCCAGGTTGCGCCACAGACGGCCGGGTTCGCCGCCGCCTGGGAAGGGGCCCGACTGCACGGCGTAGAGGTCGCTCCAGCCGTCGCCGTCGTAGTCGAGCCAGGCGAGCCCGGCGCCCATCGACTCCGGCAGGTGGTATTCGCCGCGGGAGCCCGGGTCGTGGGTGAAGACGACGCCGGCGTCGGCGGCGGTCTCGGTGAAGCGCGGGGTGGCGCAGGGGTCGTCGCCGGCCGGCGGCGCCGCCAGGACGAGGCCCACGAGGGCGAGCCGCACCATCAGGTATCTCCACCGGCCGCCAGCCGGGCCTCGGCGAGCAGACGCCGCAGGTCCTCGCGCTCCGGCGCCAGGGCCACCGCCCGTTCGAGGTGCTCGGCGGCGCGCGCCGGATCGCCGAGAAGCGTCCAGGCGGCGGCGGTGCCGGCAAGGGCCTCGGGACTGGCGCCGAGACGCTCGAAAAGGCCGATCGCCTCGCGGTAGGCGCCGTCCTCGATCGCCTTCCAGCCGCGGTCGAGGCGGGCGCGCTCCAGGTTCTCGCGCCGCGTCGCCTCCTGCTCGGCGGCGTAGAGGCGCTGGTAGGTGGCGAGGGCCTCGCGGGCGGCGGCGTCCTGGCCGCCAAGCCGCGCCAGCACGCGGGCGAGGCCGTAGAAGGCCTTGTAGTGGCCGGGCGAGAGCTCCACGGTGCGCCGGTAGGCGGCGAGGGCGCCGTCGAGCTCGCCGGCGCCGGCCAGGGCCTGCGCCAGGTCGAAGCGCACGTCGGCGGCGGCGGGACGCTCGGCGGCGGCCCGCTCGAGCAGCGGCGCGGCCTCGGCGAAGCGGCCCTGCCAGAGCAGCAGGCGGCCGAGCTGGTGGACGGCGGCGAAAGGCCCGGCGGCGCCGGCGACGAGCTCGCGGTAGAGCCTCTCGGCGGCCTCCGGGCGTCCGCTCTCCCACAGGGCGGCGGCGAGGTAGAGGCGGGTGAGGAGGCTGGCGTCGCCGAGCTCGCGGGCGCGCTCGAGCGGCGCGATGGCCGCTTGCGGGCTCTGCGCGAAGAGGCGGGCCTTGCCCAGCAGCGCCTGGAGGCGAGGGTCCGCGGCGGCGAGCTCCGCGGCCTCGCCGAGCACCTCGGCGGCGGCGGCGTGCCGTCCCGCGCCCAGGAGACCCTCGCCGAGACCGCCGAGCACCGCGGCGGCCTCGCTCCGGCGCTGCTGCGCGGCGAGCGCCCGCGACAGGCCGCGGTGGGCGTCGATCAGACCCGGCTGGCGCGCGGCGAGCTCGCGGTAGACTATTTCCGCGGCGGCGAAGCGGCCGGCCGTGAGGTCGGCGGCGGCGCGCGCCAGCAGCTCCTCCGTGCCCGCCTGCGCCGGCACCGCTCGCACCGCCGAGCAGGCGATCCAGACCACGATCGTTCCGCGCCGTAGGGCCGCGTACATTATCATCCTTCCTTACGCCGTTCGTCTTGCCGGCGCACCGCCGACCGCGAGAATACCTCAACGAACCACCCCCTCGATTGCGGCCGGCGCCTTTCACACACTCAGGGGGACCCGTGATGCCGACCCAAGCCAACCGCCTCATCCCATTTCTGCTCGGCGCCGTCCTCGCCGCCGCCTCGGCCCTCGCCCAGAGCGAGGCGCCGGCCCAGAACCCGGCCGAGTTCTCGGAGGTCGGCCGGCAGGCCTACGAACGGCTCCGGCAGGACGACGCGACGGGAGCGATCGAGCTCCTCGAACGGCAGCGGCAGACCGGCGCCGCCACCCACGTGGACCTGGCGCTCCTGGGCACGCTCTACCTCGAGGCGGGCCGCGCCGCCGAGGCCCTGGACGCGCTGCGGGCGGTGGCCGACGGCGAGGCGGCCGATCCCGCGGTGCTCTACAACGCCGGGCGCGCGGCCCTCGCCGTGGGCGAAGCCGCGGCGGCCGAGGCCTATCTCGAGCGCTCGGTCGCCAAGGTGGCGGTCTCGCCCGCCACCCGCGAGCTGGGGCTCCTGCGCGGCGCCCAGGGTCGGGTGGCGGACTCCTTCCTGCTGCTGCGCGCGTGGGTGGCGCAGAACCTCGGCGACGTGCCGGCGCGGATCGCCCTCATCGCCGCCGGCCTGACGCTCGGACACGGCGAAGAGGTGGCACCCCTGTTCCAGGGCCTGCCCGACGAGCCGCGCGTGGCCCTGCTGCGCGCGCAGTACCTGAGCCAGACCGGCGACCCCCAGAGCGCCATCGTGGCGCTCGAGCGCCTGCGCGAGGCCGCGCCGCCCGAGCTGCGCACCGACGTGCTCCGGGTGCTCGCCGGCAGCTACCTCCGCGTGGGCCGGGCGGGCGACGCGGTGGCGCTGCTCGACGGCCGGGTGGACGGCGACCCGCGCCTCGCCCTGCTGCTGGCCGAAGCACACCGCGAGGGCGGCGACCTCGCCGCGGCCGCCGCCGCGCTCGAGCCGTTCGCCCGCCAGGTGACGTCGCACGCGTCCGCCGGCGGTCCCGTCGCCTACCGGGTGCTCCTCGACTACGGCCGTGCGCTGGCGTCGACGGGCCGGGCCGCCGACGCCCTCCCGTATCTCGAGAGGGCGGCCGAGATCGGGCCGCGGGAGCAGCTCGCGTGGGAGAGCCTGGGCGAGGCGTTGACCGCCGCCGGACGAGACGCCGAGGCGGGCGCGGCCCGCGAGAGCCTCCGCCGGCTCGCCGAGGAAGCGCAGGCCCGCCGGCAGGCGGCCGAGGCGGCGGCGCAGGATCCCGTGAACGAGCTGCTGCGCGAGGTCCAGGAAGCGGTGGCGGGCGGCGAGCCGCAGAAGGCCCTGGCGGTGCTGCGCCAGGAGATCGCGCTGACGCCGGACGACGTGCGTCCGCGGCTGCTCGAGGTGCGGCTGCTGGCCTCGCTCGAGCGCTACGAGGACGCGCTGCGCTCGTGCGAGGCCACGGTCGAGCGCTTCCCGGACAACGTCGACGCCTATTACCAGCGCGGCGTCGTCCGCATGGCCCTCGAGGACGCGGCCGCCGCCGAGCAGGACCTGCGCCGCGCGCTCGAGCTCGTCCCCGAGCACGTGCCGGCGCTCAACGACCTCGCCGTGGTGGTGATGATGAAGGGGGAGAAGGAAGAGGCACGGGAGCTGTTCGAGCGTCTCCTGCGCATCAGCCCGAACAACGAGCTGGCGCTCCGGAACCTGCAACGCCTGAGCGAGGACGGCTGACGCCGTCCTCGTCCCTCAGCCCTTCGGCCCCGCCGCCCGGACCTCGCCGCTCACTTCGTCGGCGTACTGCTCGAAGTTGTCGACGAACATGCGCGCCAGCTTGGCGGCCTGGGCGTCGTAGGCGGCGCCGTCGCTCCAGGTGCGGCGCGGCGTGAGCGTCTCCGGCGGCACGCCGTCGACGCGCTCGGGCACGGCGAGGCCGAAGATCGGATCGCGCGCGGTGGGCACCTCGTCGAGGGCGCCGGTCAAGGCCGCGGTGACCATGCGCCGGGTGTGGCCCAGCTTGAGGCGCCGGCCGGTGCCGTAGGGCCCGCCGGTCCAGCCGGTGTTGACCAGCCAGACCCGCGCCTGGTGGCGGGCGATCTTCTCGCCCAGGAGGCGGGCGTAGGTGCCGGGGTGCAGCGGCATGAAGGGCGCTCCGAAGCAGGTGCTGAAAGTCGCGCTCGGCTCGGTGACGCCGCGCTCGGTGCCCGCCACCTTGGCGGTGTAGCCGGAGAGGAAGTGGTACATGGCCTGGGCCTCGTCGAGGCGGCTGATCGGCGGCAGCACGCCGAAGGCGTCGCAGGTGAGGAAGACCACGTTGCGCGGGTGGCCGGCGCAGCCGCTCGGGTCGACGTTGCGCAGGTGGGTGATCGGATAGCTGGCGCGGGTGTTCTCGGTCAGCGAGTCGTCGTCGAGGTCGAGCACCCGGGTCTCGGGATCGTAGACCACGTTCTCGAGGATGGTGCCGAAGCAGCGCGTGGTGGCGTAGATGTCGGGCTCGCCTTCGGGGTCGAGCCGGATCACCTTGGCATAGCAGCCGCCCTCGATGTTGAAGACCCCGTCGCTCGACCAGCCGTGCTCGTCGTCGCCGATCAGGGTGCGCTCGGGATCGGCCGAGAGCGTGGTCTTGCCGGTGCCCGAGAGCCCGAAGAAGAGCGCCACGTCGTCGCGACCCTCGCCGTAGTTGGCGCTGCAGTGCATGCTCATCACGCCGCGCCGCGGCAGCGCGTAGTTCATGACCGTGAAGATCGATTTCTTGATCTCGCCGGCGTAGTGGGTGCCGCCGATCAGCACCAGCTTGTGGCCGAAGTCGACGAGGATGAAGGCGCCGCTGCGGGTGCCGTCGGTGGCCGGATCGGCCTGGAAGCCGGGGACGTTCAAGACCGTGAAGTCGGGCGCGAAATCGACGAGCGGCGCGCCCTCGCTCTCGCGCACGAACATGTTGCGCGCGAAGAGGTTCTGCCAGGCGTTCTCGTTGATCACCCGCACCCGCAGCCGGTAGCGCGGATCGCAGCCGGCGTAGCCGTCGAACACGTAGAGGTCGCGGTGCTGCACGTAGGCGCGGACCCGGTGCAGCAGGCACTCGAAGCGCTCGCGCTCGAACGGGCGGTTGACCTTGCCCCACCAGACGTCGGCCTCGCTCGAGGGCTCGCGGACCACGAAGCGGTCGTTGGGCGAGCGCCCGGTGTGCTCGCCGGTGGAGGCCACCAGCGGCCCCTCGAGCGCCAGCGCCGCCTCGCCGCGGCGGATCGCATGCTCGTAGAGCTGCGCCGGCGGCAGATTCCAGTAGACCCGGCCGGCGTTCAGGATGCCTTGCTGGTCGAGTCCGAAACGGCTGACGTAGGGACCAAGGTTCTCCATGCGGTCTAACCTCTCCGGCTTTCTCCCTCCGGAGAGGGACCGGGTCGCAAGGCCTACGGCGATGGGGGCTCAGGACGACGCGCGCTCGGCCGCCCGCTCGGCCGCCCGCTCGGCGGCGCGCTCGCGCTTGCGGAAACGCTTCAGCTCTTCTTCCTTGAACATGTAGCGGATGCTGTGCTTGGGGATCAGCAGGTTGGGGCCGTGGCTGCGGTTGAGCTTCAATGACCCCTTGTCGTACCACTCGATCCAGCCCTGGAGCTCCTCGTCGTTGTTGAGGACCACGACCATCGGGGTCTTGGCCGCCATCTGCTTGAGGTAGTAGAACTCCTCGGCGTTGGTCTGCTCGGGCGGGACCTGCTTGCGCCGGACTCCGCGGGTGGAACGTGGGTCCGACTTCTCCGGTCGGATCAGCTTACGCGACGTCATGGGTTTGTCCCCGTTCGGCCTTGGGGCGTTTCCGCTTCGATTGGTAGCCGGGATCTTCGTAGGCCAGACAGCATAACAGACGCCCGCACTGGCCGGAGATCTTCGAGGGGTTGAGGCTCAGGTTCTGGCGCTTGGCCATCTGGATCGAGATCGGCTTGAAGTCCTTGAGCCAGGTCGAGCAGCAGAGGGTGCGGCCGCAGATGCCGATGCCGCCCAGGAGCCCCGCCTCGTCGCGCGCTCCGACCTGGACCATGCGCACCCGGGTGGAGAAGCGCTGGGCCAGCTCGCGCACGAGCTGGCGGAAGTCCACCCGGCCGTTGGCGGTGAAGTAGAAGGTGGCGTGGCGGCCGTTCAAGGTGAAGTCCACGCGCGAGACCTTCAGCTCCAGCTCGAGCTTCTTGGCCCGCTCGCGGCAGAAACGCTTGGCCACGAACTCGTTCTTGACCCGCCGCTCGTTGGCCGCGTCGTCCTCGCCGGTGGCGAGCCGCAGGATCGGCCGGGCGCCGGACTTCTGGCAGGGCTTGAAGACCGGCATCGGGGACTTCTCGACCACGCCGTAGGCCGGCCCGTCCTCCAGCTCCACCACCACCCGGGCGCCCTGGGCGTAGAGCTTGCCCTCCGAGCGGCACAGGGTGAGGTTGGTCTCCTCGCGGAAGCGGATGCCGAGGAAGCTGTCTTCCACGGCGGTCGACATGCCCTTGTACGAGCAGCCAGCGCATCCTGGCATGGTCAGAAATCCTTTCCGAGGCGGCGACGCCTCTGGGGGAGGAACGGAGCCTGGAGTGACGACCGGGACGTCCGCATCATCGGAAGCGCTCGTGAGCGCGTCATCGAAAGACAGAACTCGCGAGATCTACCGCGACCACGGCAGGGAGTTCTGCCGGCGATTATGGCAACGGCTCTCGGCGCCTGTCAAATGGTCCGCGATCCGGTGCAGAGCCCGTCCGTGAGCGTCCGACGGCGAGCTTCCGACAGTGAGCGGCCGGCGGCGTTCAACCCGCCGCCTTCTCCAGCACCCGGCGGCCGACGTCGCGGCGCATCACCTTGCTCGGCCAGTGGATCTCGGCCGCCGCCAGGTAGGCCAGCTTGAGGGCGTCGCGCAGGTGCGGCCCGGTGGCGCAGACGTTCAAGACCCGGCCGCCGGCGGCGACGAGCTGCCCCTTGCGCAGCGCGGTGGCGGCGTGGAAGACCTCCACGCCCTCGTGGCGCCGCGCCGCCTCCAGCCCCGAGATCGGCTCGCCCTTCACCGGGTGGCGCGGGTAGCCCGAGCTGGCCAGCACCAGGCACGCCGAGGCCTCCTTCTTGAAGCTGAGCCGCGCCGTGTCGAAGCGGCCCGCGGCGCCGGCGGCGAGCACCGGCAGCAGGTCCGACTCGAGGCGCAGCAGCAGGGCCTGGGCCTCGGGATCGCCGAAGCGCACGTTGTACTCGAGCACCCGCGGCCCGTCGGCGGTCATCATCAGGCCGGCGTAGATCACCCCCACGTAGGGCCGGTCCTCGGCGGCCAGGCCCGCCACCGTGGGGCGCACCACGCGGTCGTAGACGTCGGTCGAGGCCTGGGCGGTGAGCACCCCGGCCGGGCTGTGGGCGCCCATGCCGCCGGTGTTGGGGCCGCGGTCGAAGTCCTCGAGGCGCTTGTAGTCCTTGGAGGTCGCGAGCGGCAGGACGCGCTCGCCGTCGCAGAGGGCGATGAAGGAGAGCTCCTCGCCGTCCACGTGCTCCTCGACCACCACGCGCCCCCCCGCGGCGCCGAAGCGGCGCTCCTCGAAGAACACGGCGATCATGCGCTCGAGCTCGTCCTGGCCCTCGGCGATCATCACGCCCTTGCCGCCGGCCAGGCCGTCGGCCTTGAGCACCACCGGAAAGCCGAAGCCGGCGGCGGCCCGCCGCGCCTCCTCGGCGTCGTGGGCGACCCGGAAGTCGGGCGTCGGGATGCCGTGCCGGCGCATGAACTCCTTGGCGAAGACCTTGCTGCCCTCGAGCTCGGCGGCCTGCTGGCGGGGCCCGAAGAGCGGCAGGCCGCGTTGGGCGAAGTCGTCGGCGATGCCGAGGGTGAGGGGCAGCTCGGGACCGACCACGGTCAGGTCGACGCCGAGGTCGGTGGCGAAGTCGAGGAGCTTGTGGATCTCGTCCGCCGCGATCGGCACCAGATCGGCGACCTCGGCGATGCCGGGGTTGCCGGGAGCGCAGTAGAGCTCCTCGAGCAAGGGGCTCTGGCGCAGCTTCCAGCACAGCGCGTGCTCCCTGCCTCCGGATCCGACGACCAGTACCTTCATCGTGTCCTCCACCGTCTCCAGCCGGCCGAAATCGTCGGACGAGTCAGACCTGTCCGACCGCGAGCACACTCCCTCCTAGGAGATCGCCGCGATCTTACCCGAATCGCCGCCGGGGCGCTAAGATACGCGGCCATGAGCCAGCAAGAAGAGCTTTTTTCCCCCATCGCCTGGAAGGACGGCCGCCTGCTGCTCCTCGATCAGACGCGCCTGCCCCGCGAGGAGGTCTGGCTCGAGTGCCGCGACGTGGAGGAGGTGGCCGGGGCTATCCGCCGCCTCTCGGTGCGCGGCGCGCCGGCGATCGGCGTGGCGGCCGCCTACGGACTGGTGGTGGGGCTGCAGGCCTCCCCCCTCGATCCCCCCAAGGGGACGGAGGGGGCGGGGCCGGCGGAGCTCGCGGCGCGTTTCGACGCGGCGTCGACCCTCCTGGGCGAGACCCGGCCCACCGCAGTCAACCTGCGGTGGGCCCTGGAGCGCGGCCGTCAGGTCTTCGACCAGGCCCGCGGCGGCGGCCCGGAGGCGACGCGCGCGGCGCTGCTCGCGTGGGCCCACGACCTCCACCGCCGCGACGTCGAGACCAACCTGCGCATCGGCGAGCACGGCGCCGCCCTCTTCGCGGCGGGCGACCGGGTGCTGACCCATTGCAACGCCGGCGGCCTGGCGACGGCGGGCTACGGCACCGCCGTGGGGGTGATCACCTCCGCCTTCCGCGCCGGCCGTCTGGCCAGCGTCTGGGTCGACGAGACGCGGCCGCTGCTCCAGGGGGCGCGGCTCACCTCCTGGGAGCTCGAGCGTCTCGCGATCCCCTTCGAGCTCGTCACCGACTCGAGCGTCGGCGCCCTGATGTCGCGCGGGCTCGTCGACCGGGTGGTCGTCGGCGCCGACCGCATCGCCGCCAACGGCGACACGGCCAACAAGATCGGCACCTATACGGTGGCGGTGGTGGCGGCGCGCCACGCGGTGCCTTTCTACGTGGCGGCGCCGCTGTCGACCATCGACCCGCGCACGCCGACCGGCGACGAGATCCCGATCGAGGAGCGGGAGAGCGACGAGGTGACCGAGGTCTTCGGCGTGCGTGTGGCGCCGGCGGCGACCGCGGCCCGCAACTTCGCCTTCGACGTGACGCCGCACGAGCTCATCGCCGGCATCGTGACCGAGGTGGGCGTGCTGGCGCCGCCCTACGAAGAGTCGATCCGTGGCGCCCTGGCGGCGGCCGAGTAGGGTGGGCGAAGCCCACCTACTTCAACACCTGGCGCGCCATGTCGGCCGTGATGCGCAGCAGGTGACCGCCTTCGGGCCGCTTGACGAGCGCCTCGCTGTGCCAGGGGTCGAACTCCAGGGGGTTGACGATCTCGGCGAAGATCGGCCGCAGCGCGCGGGCGCCGGTGCGGCTGTCCTTGACCGCCTCCTCGGCGATCAGGGCGGCGGCGAGCTCGTCGATCTCGAGGGCGATGTCCATCACCTTGAAGAAGCGGCGCGAGCGCACGAAAGGCGACTCGTACGACTTCAGCAGGATCTCCTTCAGCACTTTGTGGGAGAGGTCGTAGAGCAGCACGGTGTTCTCGAAACGCGCCATGAACTGCGGCACCATGCCGAACTCGAAGAGGTCCTTGGGCTTCAGGTAATCGCCGAGCTCGAAGCGGGTCTCGATGCGCACCTGCCCTTCGGCCGTGCGGATCGTCTGGGTGCGCAGCTTCTCGCCGCTGCCGGGCTTCAGCACGCGGTTGTAGACCTGGTCGTAGAGGCCCTCGAAGGCGCCGCCGCAGATGAACATGATGCGGCCGGTGTCGATCTCCAGCGTCGTCCGGCGCTCCTCGCCGTGGAACCAGACGTGGGCCGGGTAGGCGATGGTCTCGCCCTCCATCATCGTCAGCAGGCCCTGCTGCAGGATCACCCCGATCGGATTGGGCTTGCCGGCCACCACCGCGGCCATCTTGTCGATCTCGTCGATGCAGATCGTGGCGCGCTCCATCGCCGCCTTGAGGGCCTCGGGCGAAGGCTGGGCGCCGGCGATCGCGCGGGCGCGCTGCTCGACGGCCGAGAGCAGCCGCTCGGGACGGAACTCCATGCGGTCGCCGTCGACCAGCAGGTTGGCGTTGATGATGGTCACGGCGCGGAACGGTCGGTACTCGGGCACCGTGTTGTAGAGCCGCTGGATGTTGTTCATGACCGTCGTCTTGCCGGTGCCCGAATTGCCGATCATCATCAGGTTGCCCGGCACCTTGCCGGTGGTGTGCTTGAAGATGGCGACGGCGACGAAGCGCAAGGCCTTGTCCTGCCCCAGCACGCCGTGACGCAGCTCGTCGAAGATCAGCGGCGGCTTGATCTCCTCGAACGCCCGCGGCGCCGACGCGGCCCCCGGGGCGGCGTTCTCTGCGACGGAAACGTCCTCGGCGGTCATGGGCGCTGTGGTCATGTGCGTGCTCCTGTGGCCGGGCCTCGGTCAGCAGAGGCTCCGATGAGTCTACGGACGAGCGAGGCGCAGCGTCCGCCGCCTATACTCTACGCTCTACGCGGAGCCGAAGGAGCGTGGAAGACGAGAGCCTGAGGAGAATGGTGACGCTGCTGGCCGGAGACATCGGCGGTACGAAGACGATCCTGCGCCTGGTCGAGACGCGCGGCGGGCTGCTCACGGCGCGCGCCGAGCGGACGTACGCGAGCAAGGCCTACTCCGGCCTGGCGCCGATGGTGGTGGAGTTCCTGGCCGCCGCGGCGGCCGAGACCGGCGGGCGAGCGCGGCCCGCGGCCGCCTGCTTCGGCGTCGCCGGCCCGGTCGCCGCCAACACCAGCCGGGTGACCAACCTCCCCTGGACGCTCGCCGGCGAGCGGCTGGCCCGCGAGCTCGCCATCGCCCGCGTCGAGCTGATCAACGACTTCACCGCCATCGGCCACGGCGTCACCGCGCTGCCCCCGGCGGCGCTCCACACCCTGCAGGCCGGCCGCCACGAGCCCGAGGCACCGATCGCCGTCATCGGCGCCGGCACCGGCCTGGGCGAAGGGTTCCTGATCCCCGCGCCCGCGGGGCACCGGGTCTTCGCCACCGAGGGCGGCCACACCGACTTCGCGCCGCGCTCGCCGCTCGAGATCGAGCTCCTCGGCTTCCTGCGCGAGAGCCTGCAACTGACCCGGGTCTCGGTGGAGCGGGTGGTCTCGGGCCAGGGCATCGCCTCGATCTACGAGCTCCTGCGCCTGCGCGGCACCGCGCGAGAGTCCGCGGCGCTCGCCGCCGCCTTCGAGACCTGGAAGCGGGAGATCGGCAAGGAGAGCCCGACGGTGGACCTCGCGGCGGTGGTGTCGCAGGCCGCGATCGCCGAGGACGAGCCGCTGTGCACGGAGACCATGGACGTCTTCGTGGGGGCCTACGGCGCCGAGGCCGGCAACCTGGCCCTCAAGCTGCTGCCCTACGGCGGCCTCTACGTGGCCGGCGGCATCGCCCCCAAGATCCTGCCGCTGCTCGAGCGCGACGGCTTCATCGCGGCGTTCAAGGACAAGGGACGGATGGCGCCCCTGCTCGAACGGGTGCCCGTCCACGTGGTGCTCGACTCTAAGGTCGGGCTGCTCGGGGCGGCCCGGCACGCCGCCGAGCTCCTGTGAAGCCGGAAGCCCTCGCTTGACACCCCGATCGGCGCCCCGTTAGCCTCTTCGCCCTTGGCGGCCGGGAAGGCCGCGGAACAACGAGGCTCAATGTCGAATCCCGAAAAATTTCTCGTCGTCGTCGAATCGCCCGCCAAGGCGAAGACCATCAGCCGTTTCCTCGGCCCCCAGTACCAGGTGGAGGCGAGCTACGGGCACGTGCGCGACCTGCCCCAGAACGCCAAGGAGATCCCCGCCGCGGTGCGCGGCGAGGACTGGGCGCGGCTCGGCGTCAACGTCGACAAGGGCTTCGAGCCGGTCTACGTGGTGCCTGCCGACAAGAAGAAATACGTCAAGCAGCTCAAGGACGCGTTGAAGGGGGCCGACGGGCTGCTGCTGGCGACCGACGAGGACCGTGAGGGCGAGTCCATAAGCTGGCACGTGCTGCAGCTCTTGAAGCCCAAGGCGTCGGTCGACGTGCGCCGCATCGTTTTCCACGAGGTGACGCCCGAGGCCATCGAGCAGGCCCTCAAGTCGCCGCGCGGGGTCGACGAGAACCTGGTGCGGGCGCAGGAGGCCCGGCGCATCCTCGACCGGCTCTACGGCTACTCCCTCTCGCCCCTGCTGTGGAAACGGGTGGCCCCGGGCCTGTCGGCCGGCCGCGTGCAGAGCGTGGCCGTGCGGCTGCTGGTCGAGCGCGAGCGCGAGCGCATGGCGTTCAAGAGCTCGCAGTACTGGGACCTGACGGCGGAGCTGGCGGCCGACGGCGGCCGCTTCCGGGCCCGGCTCCAGCGCGTCGACGGCCGGCGCCTGGCCACCTCCAAGAGCTTCGACGCCGCCACCGGAGCGCTCAGCGACACGCAGCGCCTGCACCTCGCCGCGGCCCGGGCGCAGGCTCTCGCCGCGGCGGCCCGCGACGCCCGGCCGTGGACCGTGTCGGCGCTCGAGACGACCCCCGGCACCCAACGCCCGTCGCCGCCCTTCATCACCTCCACCCTGCAGCAGGAAGCCAACCGCAAGCTGCGCATGCCCTCGCGCCGCACCATGCAGGTGGCCCAGCGCCTCTACGAGGGCGTGGACCTCGACGGCGACCGGGTGGGCCTCATCACCTACATGCGCACCGACAGCGTCGTCCTCGCCGACCGCGCCGTACGCCAGGCCCGCGAGGTGGTCGCCGACATCTACGGCAAGGATTACCTGCCGGAGCAGCCGGTGTACTACAAGACGCAGGCCAGGCGGGCCCAGGAGGCCCACGAGGCGATCCGGCCGACCGACCTGGCGCGGCGCCCCCAGGACGTGCGCCGTTACCTGAACGACGACGAATTCCGCCTCTACGAGCTGATCTGGAAGCGCACGATCGCCTGCCAGATGGTGGCGGCGCGCTTCGAGCGCACCGCCGTCGAGGTGACGGTCGACGCCGGCGGCGAGGCGCTCGTCTTCACCGCCGGCGGCCGGCAGATCGTGTTCCCCGGGTTCCTGCGCGCCTACGTCGAGGGCTCCGACGACCCCGAGGCCGAGCTCGGCGACCAGGAGACGCTGCTGCCGGCGCTCGCCGAGCGCCAGGAGCTCGAGGCGCGCGCCGTCGAGGCCGAGGAGCACGTGACCAAGCCGCCCTACCGCTACACCGAGGCCAGCCTGGTCAAGAAGCTCGAGGACGAGGGCATCGGCCGCCCGTCGACCTACGCCTCGATCATCTCGACGATCCAGGAGCGCGACTACGTCTTCAAGCGCGGCAACGAGCTGGTGCCCACGTTCACGGCGTTCTGCGTCACCGAGCTCCTCGAAGGGCAGTTCCGCGACCTGGTGGAGACCCAGTTCACCGCCCGCATGGAAGACGACCTCGACGAAGTCGCCGACGGCAAGATCGCCTGGGACGCCCTGGTGGCCGGCTTCTACCGCGGCGACGGCGCCCGCCCCGGCCTGGTCGAGCGGGTCGAGAAAGGCGAGGTCACCTACCCCGCGATCGCGCTCGGCGCCGACCCGGAGAGCGGCGAGGAGGTCGTCGTCAAGGTGGGCAAGTACGGACCCTACGTGCGCCGGGGCGAGGGCGGCACGACCAACGCGGCGACGATCCCGGTCGACATGCCGCCCGACGAGCTCACGCTGGGGCGCGCGCTCGAGCTGCTGCGCAGCAAGAACGACGAGACGCCGCCGCTCGCCGCGGACCCGGTCACCGGCCGGCCGATCACGCTCAAGGTGGGTCGCTTCGGCGAGTACCTCGAGCTCGGTCTGAGCGCGGAGGAGAAGGAGCGCGACGTCAAGCCGCGGCGGGTGTCGCTGCCGCGCGGCATGAAGGCCGGCGACGTGACGGCGGCGATCGCCGGACGGCTGATCCAGCTCCCGCGCACCCTGGGCCGTCATCCCGAGAGCGGGGAGGAGATCACGACCGGGCTCGGGCGCTTCGGACCCTTCGTGAAGCACGGCGACGACTACCGCAACCTCGAATCCTGGGAGCAAGCCTGCGACCTGGGGCTCGGCGAGGCCCTGGCGATCCTGACGCTGCCCAAGAAGGGCGGAAGCCGCCGCCGGGGCGCTCCCAAGACCGTGCTTAAGGAGGTCGGCGAGGTCGCCGGCGCCGCCGGCCCCGTGCGGGTGCTCGACGGCAGTTACGGCCCCTACGTGACCGACGGCAAAGTGAACGCCTCGCTGCCCAAGGGCGCCGACCCCCAGGCCGTGACCGCCGCCCAGGCCGCCGAGCTGCTGGCCGCGGCGGCCGAGCGCAAGAAGTCGAAGCGCGGGCGGCGGTAGCCGCGATCAGCCTCCCCCGGCGCCCGCGCCCAGGATCTTCGCCGCGTACTCGTCGACGAAGGGGTTGCGGCGCAGACGCGGCAGGCACTGCTCCAGGACCTCCACCGCGCGCTTCGTCTCGCCGGTCTCGTAGAGCGTCACGGCGAAGTAGAAGGCGAGCGCCGGCTGGTCGGGACGGATCTCGCCCCGCTCGAAGTAGGCCCGGCTCTCCTCCCACCGCCGCACCCGGTAGGCGAGCTCCGCGGTCAGGAGCTGCAGCTCCCCCACCCTGGGATGGGCGTCGGCCAGGGGACGCAGGGCCTCGAGCTCGCGCAGGATCTCGTCGCGGCTTGCCGTGCCCCGGACCTCGCGGGCGTGGATGATCGCCGCCGTCACCTCCCGCGGCAAGCTCCTGGGGGGCGCCGAAACGGGCGGGCCGTTGTCTTCGTCCGTCACCACCTCGGAGGTCGCATCCTGGGCGAGATGGCGGAAGGCCGGCGAGCGCGCGAGGACCTCGGGCGAGACCCGCTCGCGAAGGGCGCCCTCGAATCGCCGGCGCGCCTCGTCGCCGAGCTCGGCGCGGCTGTACGCGGAGAAGCGCTGCTCGATCTCGAGCACGCGCTGGAACGTGGCGAAGAAGGCGTCGCCGTCGTCGAGGCTCGCCTGCGCCAGGGCGAGATGGGCGAGGCAACGCGCCAAGGCCGGCGGCTCCTCGAGCAGGCCGAAGCAGGCCAGGCGCAGGAGACGCGCGGCGCGCGGCGCGTCGCCGCGCTCCGCCGTCAGGATGCCTTCGCGCAGGAGGTCTTCGTAGAACCGGTCCGCCGCTTGGGCCGCCGGACCCGTGAGCGCCGCGAGGAGGGTGTACAGGGCGAGGGTGAAAAGGGTCGGACGCCGCCGGCTCGGGCACATCCCGCAAAGCCTAGCACGAACGAATGGCGAGGCTCTCGTAGGGCAGACTGGGCCTGCCGATCCGCGGCTTCGACGCGGAGAACGATCCATTCGAGGACGAAGTCCTCAATGACCGATCCGTCCTTGAGGACCGCAGGGCTTGCGCTTGTCAAGGACGCCCGGGAGGGAATCGTCCTCTTCGAGCTGGACTGAGAGCAGCAAGATGGCTGACTCGACATCCCAAACGGTGCCCGCGGAGCCTGCCGAGCCTCGGGCCCCGAGGCGCCAGCGAGGAGTCCACCTCCCCCCTTTGACAAAGGGACCGAGGGGGGATTTCCGGACGGCTGACGCCGTCCAAATCCTCCCCCCGGCTCGAACATCCATCAGATCCGACTCCCCTCTCCCCCTGGGAGAGGGGCCGGGGGTGAGGGTTCCGCGTCAGCTCCGCCGCACCAGGATCTTGCCGGCCAGCTCCAGCGCCGCCGCGCCGGCCGCCTCCAGGAAGCTGGCGATCGACGCCGGCGAGCGCGCCCGGCTGTGCCAGGTTCAGCGCCTCCGATCGTTTCCGCGGCGCTGCTCTTGAGCGCCGCGGTTTTTCTTGAGGCGTGGGTGTCGCGGCAGGCTACTCGCCGCCCAAGTCTCCGACCTTCACCTGGTCGAGCCCCAGCCGCTGGACGATCTGCGCGATCTGGTCGAGCTTGCTCTTCTCCTCGCCCTCGGCCGACGCCATCGCCTTGCCGAGGAAGGCCGCGAGCGTCAGGTCGCGGACCTTGCCGGCGTCGAGGGCGGGGCGGGTGAGCACGCTCCTCAGGTCGTCCGCGAAGCTCGCCTTGCCGTCCAGGTAGTCCTTGAAGAGCGTGCGTCCGCCGTCGCTCCTGAGGAAGCCGTCGACCGACTTGCCCATCGAGACGGCGTTGACCAGGCGGTCGAAGAAGATCGACTCGCCGCCGACGATGTCGATCTTGGCGTTCTTGAGGCCGTCGGAGAGCACCACGGCCTGGGCCTCGGCGACCTGCCGCCGCGCGTCGATGCCCGCGAGCTCCACGGCGCGCTCCATCTCGAGGCGCAGGCGGTACTCCTCGTGCTGGCGGCTGCGTTCGTCGAGGGAGGCCATGGCCTTGGCCTTGTCGGTCAGGCCCTCGGCCTCGCCCTTGATCTTCTCGCGGATCGCCGTGGCCTCGGCCATGCCCTTGCGGCGCAGCACCCGGGCCTCGGCCAGGCCGACGGCCGCCGACTCGGCCTGGACGCCCTCGGCGAGCAGCTTCTTGCCCTCGGACTCTTTCTCCGCCGCGTCGCGCTCGGCGTCGGCCATGCGCACCCGCGCCCGCGCCTTGCGGTCGGTCGTCTCCAGCTCGGCCTCGGCGAGCGCGATGAGCTCGCGGGCCTTGAACTGGGCCGCCTCCTCGCCGGCCTCGGCGGCCTTGACGTCCCTGATCTTCTTCTCCTCGGCCTCGGCCTCGGCGAGGACCACCCGCTCCTTGGCCCGATGGCCGGCGGCGATCTCGGCGGCCTCGGCGGCCTTGATGTCCTTGACCAGCTTCTCCTGGGCCTCGGCCTCGGCGGTGATCACCGTGGCCTCGCGCGTGCGGTTGGCCTCCTCGACCACCCGCAGGCGCTTGATCGCCTCCTCCTCCTCGGCCACCGTCTTCTCCACCGCGATGCGCTCGCGGATCACGTTGGCGATCTCGCGTTTCTCGTTCTCGACCTCCTTGTCCTTGGCGATGCGCTGGAGCTCGGTCTCGCGCTCGCGGGAGATGACCTCGAGCACCCGGTCCTTCTCCACGCGCTCGGTCTCGACCGCGATGACCCGCTCGCGGTTCTTCTGCGCCACCTCGACCTGGCGCTGCTTGTTCTGTTCCTGGACGGCGATCTCTTCCTCGGCCTTGATGCGCGCGGTCTCGGCCTTGAGGCGCTCTTCCTGCTGCACCTTGAGCGTCTCGGCCTGCTCGCGCGCCCGCACCGACTCGATCTCGCGCTTCTGTTTCGACTCGGCGTCGGCCTGCTGGCGCTCGAGCTCGTAGATGGCCTCGGCGGCCTCGACGTCCTGCTTCTTGATCTGCTTTTCTTCGTTGCGCCGGAAGTCGTTGGTGCTCACGTGCTCGATGGCGGTGAGCTCGGTGATCTTGCGGATGCCCTGGGCGTCGAGGATGTTGTCCTTGTCGAGCTCGGCCAGCGGCGTCTGCTCGAGGTAGTCGATGGCGCAGTCCTCGAGCGAGTAGCCGTTGAGGTCGGTGCCGATCACCGCGATGATCTGGTCGCGGAATTCCTTGCGCTTGGTGTAGAGGTCGACGAAATCGAGACCCTTGCCGACCGTCTTCAGCGCTTCGGAGAACTTGGCGATGAACAGCGCCTCGAGCGTCTTCTGGTCGGAGGCGCGCTCGCAGCCGATGGCCTGCGCCACCTTCTTCACGTCCTCCTGCGTGTTGTTGACGCGCACGAAGAAGGTGACCTTGATGTCGGCGCGGATGTTGTCCTGACAGATCAGGCCGTCGGAGCCGCGGCGGTCGAGCTCGATCGTCTTGACCGAGATGTCCATCTCCTCCACTTTGTGGATGAAGGGAACCACCAGGGCGCCGGTGAAGCTGACCTTGACCGTCCCGCGCGCGAAGTTGCTGATGATCAGCGCTTTTCCTTGCGGAACCTTTCTCGGAAGTGGAATCATTTCGAGCTCCTCAAGTCGTCATCCGTCGTCTTCCATCGGCATGATGTAGAAGACCTCGCGGGCCGGGTCGTACTCGTAGATCAGGCCGCGCGAGCCTCCGGTGAAGTCGTAGTGCTGCGGGTTGCGCACCTGGAGGATGCTGCCGCCGTCGTCGAGCTCGGCCTGGCCGAAATCGTCCGTCACGCTCTGCGTCCTCACCACGCAGACGCGGCCCACGAGGTCGTGGCGCGAGGGGCCGTAGCCCGCCACCAGGACCTTGCGCAGGGGCTGGAGAGCGACGGCGGTCACCGCCACGGCGAGCATGAGCGACACGGCGCCGACCATGGCCACGGCCGCCAGGCCCTGCATGGCGACCTCGGTGTAGCGCGGCAGGTAGATCGTGGCGAGCAGGCTGAAGAGCCAGGCGAAGACGACGACCAGGCTCCAGCTTATCGAGCGCGGCACGTCGTCGAAGCCCCGCAGCAGGCCGGGGCGCTCGCCCTCGGCGGCCTCGCCCAGGCTTTCGCCGGCCTCGGCGAGGGCGTCGGCGGCGCCGTCCGCAAGACCCTCGGCGGCCTCGAACATCTCGAGGCTGAAGATGCCGAGGAGGGAAACGAGCCAGTAGAGGATGACCAGGATCAGCAGAACGCTGAAGATCGCGGTCGGCATGCTGAAGGCGTGGTGGAGGACTTCCAGGATCCCGGTCATCATCGTTGCGATACGCCGGCGCGCGTCTCTTCATTCGCGACGCCGGATTCGGTCCGGCGGCGTCAATACCCCCATCCCGGCCACAGGGCCTCGGTGCCGGTGACCTTGCCCAGGCCTTCCGAGTACATGCGCGCGGTCTCGATCAGGCCCGGCGAGAGCAGGTAACGCCCCTGGCCGTCCTGCGGGAAGAGGTGCTTCCAGGTCTCGCGGGTGCCGAGGCGGATCTGGCGTCTGCGCACCTTGCCGTAGAGGCGGCGCAGCCGGTATTCGAGGGCCACCAGCCCGCAGGTGGTGAAGTAGGAGCCCGCCGGCAGGGCGTCGATCCACGCCGCGAGCTCCTCGGCCGAGGCCAGGCCGCGCACGGCCTCGCCCATGCGCGGGCCCGGCTCCTTGGCGGCGCTCACGAGGGCGTGGGCGCGCAGGTCCACGAAGCCGTTGTTGGCGATCACCCAGTCGCGGGCCGTCTCGTAGGGTACGCCGTGCTCGCCGGCGAGGCCGCGGAAGGCGGCGTCGACGTCGTGCGTCGAGGTGGCGGCGGCGTCGAGCGGCGCCACGTAGGGCCCCAGGAGCAGTCGGGTCTGGCCGCTCGAGGGGCTGCGGTAGACGATCGGGATGCCGAGCGAGGTGATGGTCCTCACGTAGCGGCCGATACGGGTCGCGAGGCGGGCGAGGAAGCGCTCGCGGCCGCTCTCGCGCAGGCCGTGCCGGCGCGGGTCGTAGCCCAGGAGCAGGCCGGCGTCCTCCATGGTCTCGACCTCGCACAGGGCGCCGAAGAGCGCCTCGAGGCGGGCGGCGTCGAGCGCCTCGAAGTCTTCGAAGGCGGGGATGGAGGTGTGCAGCCAGAGGAAACCGTCGACGTCGGTCAGGCCCTCGGCGAGCTCCTTCTCGGGGATCTCGGCGAAGCGGGCGCCGAGGTCGCGCAGGCGCAGCAGCACCATCACGAGGCCCAGCTCGTGGAGACGCGCCTGGTGGGTGGAAGAGCCCAGGGCCTGGTAGGCCTGGATCGCGAAGGGACCGAAGCAGGCGCGGCGCAGCTCGGGATAGCTGTAGAGGAGCTGCAGGGCGAAGTGGGCGTTCTCGGTCTCGGTGTAGTAGCAGAGGTTGTCCTGGAACCAGTCGCGGCGGCGCTCGGGTCCGAAGAGGGCGAAGCGCACCAGCACCATGGCCAGCTCCTCGGGGATCGCCACCTTCATCACGTTGTAGAGGGCGTCGCAGTTGGCGACCGAGAAGAGGCCGTTCTCGCCCGAGCGGATCGCCGCGTCCACCGCGAGCTCCTTGCCGGCGCCGAAGACGAGCGGCTCGCTCTCCCCGGTGGTCTCCCCCCCGCTCCTCTCCGCCGTGGGCTCCAGCGCCAGGTCGAGGGCGGGGTAGACGAGGACGTTGCCCTGCTCGAGGTCGGCGGCGGGCAGCGGCGGCGACTCGGGGCGCGCGTCCACGGCGCGGCGGAGCGCGTTCCTGACGCCGCGGTCCAGGGGCAGGTGGCAGTGGAGCTCGACCGCGTCGATGCCGATCGCCGCCGCCGTCACCAGCACGTAGAAGCCGTGGTCGATGTAGAGCTGGGTGAGCTCGTCGGCGAAGTACTTCTTGTCGACCAGTCTCTTGCCGAGGGCGCTGTGGGCGAAGCCGAGGCGGATCTCGGCGGCGCCGCCGTCGACCCGGTACATGCCGCCGACGGCGGTGGTGTGGGCCATGACCACGTGGCGGGCGTAGCGTTGCTGGATGGTGGCCAGGCCGCGGATGAAGGTCTTCAGGTAGCTCGACTTGACGTGCTTGAGCGTCTTGTGGTCGAGGCCGAGCTCGGCGTTGAGCCGGTCGATCGACTCGAGGGTGTAGGTGGCGACGCTGGGCAGGGGGATGGCCACCACCACGGCGTGCAGCAGCTCCTCCTCGCCGAGGGCCTCGACGAAGCGCAGGAAGGGCTTGGGCTGCGACTCGAAGTACTCGGCCAGCGCCGCCTCGGGGTCGAACGCGCCGCCGCCGGCCTCGCGCGCCGCCAGCACGTGCTGGTGGAGGTCCTGCGGCAGGGTGAGGTGGAGGTGGGAGAAACGGAGGTCGATGGCGCCGCGGAGCCGGTAGTGGCGCCGGGGCTCGATCTTCTCGATCTCGGCCTCGCCCTCGAAGGCCATGTAGAGCCGCTTGACGAAGCCGACGATCTCCTTGTCGTGGAGGCCGGTGGCGTAGACCTCGCCGCGCAGCGGCCGCTGGCGGTAGCGCGGCGACATGAGGATCAGGCGGCACAGCTCGAGCACGGTGGCGCCGCCCACCGCGCCGGTGCCGCCGAAGACCACGAAGCGGACCGGGCGGTCGCCGCCTCCGGGCAGCAGGCGGGTGGCCAGGAGGTGCTCCAGGGACTCGAACTCGTGGTAGATCGTGCGCATGGCAAGACAACCTGAGAAGATACGGGACGATGGCCGCGCCCCGCTGATCGCGAGGCGTCCATCATATGCGCGCCGGCGGGAAGTTGCCAGATTGTGGCGCAGGCGTCCCGCCTGCTCCGGGTGCAGCCGGGCCGGCTGCACCACAATTCGGCACGCTCAGCGTCCGCGTCGGCTATCGCAGAACGCGGGCTTCTGGCACCGCCGGTCGTCGAGGGCGCGCAGGGGATCCTCGGCCACGCGGTTGAGCAGCCGCCGCGACCGCGGCGTGGGGCCGCCCGCGAGCGTCGCGAAGGAGGGAGCGAGGTCGGTGGCGATCGTCATGGCGAGATCCCGAAAACGGGCGCCGGAGGCCGGGCTCGGTGCGAGGCCCGGCCCTCGGCGCCACGGAGTGGACGGATTCAGACCGGCGTCAGTCTATCCTTGTTGGGGCACCTCACCGATCTGGTCGAGCACGTCGTCGGGCACTTCCCCGGGCTCCTCCACGGTCCGGCCGGGCCGGGTGGTGGAAGGCCGCACCAGGTCAGCCAGCTCATCCTGCCCGGTGAACCGGCAGCAGTCCTCGAAGATCCGCACGCTGCGCAGGAAGAGCTTGTCGTACTCCCCCATGACCTGGTTCTTGACGACCCGCGCCTTGGAGGCGCGGCGCTTGGCCTCGTTGATCTGACCGTTGAGA
>DASWIG010000166.1:0-1605 GCA_036397835.1 Thermoanaerobaculia bacterium | reverse complement strand
CCCCAGCGACGGTGCTTGGCGCTTGTGGCAAATCGCCACGACCCCCTGCAACGGTGTTTGGCGCTTGTTGCAAGCGTCAACGACCCCCAGCGACGGTGTTTGGCGCTTGTGGCGAGCGTCAACGACCCTCTGCCATGGCGTCTGCTCGCCAAGCTCGATCCCGAAAAGCCTCTCCCCGTCTCGAGGATCCCGGGCGTCAGCGTGGACCTGGGCCTCGTGCCGCCGCTCGAAGCGGCGGTGTCGCGGCTCCGGACCGCCATCGAGAACGTCGCCACGGAGAAGACCAAGGCCGACGCGACCCAGGTGGCCAAGAACCTCGCCATGAAGGAGTTCGACGCCACCTTCCTCCGGGTCGCCCAGACTCTGGAAGCCATCTATGGTCTGGCCGGCGCGCTCGACCTCGCGGCCTTGGCCGGCCCTCTTCGTCCCGCCAGGGACGACGGAGCGATAGCCAGTGATTTCAATCACTGGTGGCGTGGCCTGAATTCGAGCTGGCCCGTAGTCCTTGGCTGGCGCCGCCTGCCCGAGAGCGTCCCCCGCGGTCTCGCCGCGGCGCTCCGGCGTCGCCCGGCCGCGCGCCTCGACGTCGTCTTCGACCTCGGCGGTCCGCGGTCGCCCCGTTGGCTCCATGCCGTGCCCTGGGAGCTCCTGCGCCTGCCCGACGACGACTTCCCCGTCGCCCTCCAGGAGCACGTGGCGCTCTACCGCCGGGTACGACGGAGCGCCGCCGCGCGGCGGGCTGCCCTTGCGCGTCCTCTACGCGGTCGCCGCCCCCGACGCCCTCGCCGAGGACGCTCGCTCGTCCCTCGACTGGGAGCGCGAGGAGGAGCTGATCTTCGACGCCGTCCGCGCCACCGTCCCCGACGCCGTCTTCGAGACCGCCGACGAGGGCAACCTCGCCTACCTCGAAGAGGTGATCGAGTCGCTGCGCCCGCACGTCGTCCACCTTTCGGGCCACGGACGACGCGGCGCCCTGCTGCTCGAGGACGAGCTCGGCTTCGAGCGCGAGCTCACGATCGGAGAATTCAGGACCTTCCTCGGCAAGCTGCCGGACGCTACCCGCCTCGTCGTCCTGGCCCAGTGCCTGTCGGCGGCCGACGCCGGGCACGTGGGCGGGGAGAGCCCGTTCGCCCACTTCACGGCCGTGGCGGCGCGCGAGCGCGGCTACGGCGTCGGCATGCAGTTCCCGGTGGACGACCTCGCCGCGAGCTGGTGGGCCGCCGGCTTCTACGAGTCGCTGGCCGAGGCCCGCTACGCCGAGCTGCCGCGGGCGGTGGCCGCGGGGCGTCGTCGGGTCTGGCGGGAGACCGAAGCCCGCCGTCAGCGGGCCGCGAGCCCCCAGGAATTCGACCGCAGCGACTGGGCGGCGCCGGTGCTCTACGTGGCGGGCGGCGTCTTCCGCCTGCTGGAGGAGCGGGAGGACGGCGAGGCGTCCGTCAAGCCGCCACCGCCGAGCCTCGCCGACGTCACGCCCCACCGCGACCGCCGCGCCTTCGTGGGGCGCCGGCGCGAGCGCCGGCGGCTGCTGCGCGCCGTGCGCCGGGAGCATCGCGTCGGCGTGGTGTTGAGGGCGCTCGGCGGCACCGGCAAGAGCACGCTGGCGGC
>DASWIG010000165.1:0-7299 GCA_036397835.1 Thermoanaerobaculia bacterium | reverse complement strand
GGCGCTGCTATACTTCCCTCATGGCGCTTCCACTGCCCCGAGAACCGGAACGCGACGAGCAGGCGTGGGAGGAGTGCGTCTTCCGGCCGGTCCTCAAGCCGGACGGCCGCTGGGTGATCGAGCCGATCCCCCTGACGCTCGAGATCCTCCTCAACCCTCAGGAAGGCGATCAGGTGCCCCAGAGCAATCCCCATTACCGGACGCTCTCTCCCCTCGCCGACGCCCTGCGGCGGTACCTGGAGCGTCAAAGCGACCTGGCGGTCTTCAGCGACTTGATCATCTACTGGGGCATTCCGGGCCTGCGGCAGGTGTCGCCCGACGTCAGCGTGGTGCAAGGTCTCGCCGACCGCGAGGCGGTCAGAGGGAGCCTCGACCTGGGCGAGGAGAGCCAGGCGCGCGTTCGGCTGGCGATCGAGGTCGTGTCGACAACGTCGAAGCTGCAGCGGGCCAAGGACGAGGAGCACAACCCGGAGGTCTTTCGCAGAGCCGGCGTGGAGGACTACGTGCTCGTCTATCCCGCGGAGGCGGACGAGCCCGGCGGACCGCGCTTGAAGCTGCTGACGCTCGACCGCTCGGGACGCTACCAGCAGGGGCGTCCGGATCGCCGCGGCCGCCTGCTCCTGCGCTCCGTCAACCTGCGCATCGGCGTGGACAAGGAGGGCGAGCTCATACTGGAAGACGCGGTGACCGGCGACCGCCTCCTCACCTCGGACCAGGAGGAAGCAGAACGCCACCGCGTCGAGATCCGCGCGGCGAGCGCGACGGCCCGCGCCAAGAATGAAACGGCCGCGCGCCTGGAGGCCGAGGCCCGTGCCGAGAGTGAAGCGGCCGCGCGCCTGGAGGCTGAAGACCGCGCCGAGACGGAGGCCGCCGCCCGCCGAGAAGCCGAAGCGGAGCTGGCGCGCTTGCGCGATGAGCTCGCACGCCGATCCCGATGAGGGATGGCGACGCCGGCGTGCGTGAGGCGTCTGCCACCACAATCTGGGCTGCTCCACCAGTTGCCGTCGTCGTCGCTGGACTTGAAGAATAGCTGCAATCCGTTGGGTTTCGAGTCATCCGGATTGTAGACCTCCCCTTTGCTGAGGTTGGGATGTTGAGCGTCGAGGTCGAATTCGACTTCGAGAGATCCGCGTCCCTAGTAGGGTCGTTCCGTGGTTACCGACGCCGCCGTGGCCGTGTCGAGCAGATACCGACGCGTCACCAGGAGAAGTCCCTTCCGGGCGACCGGTCACGGACGTTCCCATAGACCTTGTCGGGCTCGATCTCGAGCGCCGCCAGATCGTACTCCCCGCGAAAGCTCTGGTAGGCGTCCCAGAAGCTCCTCTTGGCAGCAGTCACATCCCGGCGCCTTGCCATGCTGATCAGGGTCGCGACCGGTTTGCCACGACGGGTCAGGCAGACGTCGAGCCGATCAGGCCGAAGGGGATGGTGTAGTCCACGCCCTGGGATGGGGCGTCGAGGGTCTCGGTGGTCTCGCTCTCGTCGAGACCGTAGACCAGCCGCCCGGCGAGGCGGTGGCCGTCGGTCGTCGAAGTCGCTGGCGGCGAGGCGGTCGAGGTCCAGCAAGGTCCCGCTCTTGAGAGTCACCGATCACGTGCGGGCGAGAGTCACCTCACCCGTTGACGCCGGCTGCCGGCGTCCGGATCCGGCCGCCGACGGCGGACGGGGCGGACGACGCGATAGTGCAGAGGAAGGCAGCCTGAGTCTGGCCGTCCGTAGTCCGTGGACGGTCCGCTACTCTCGGGCATGGAGGGTCGACAGGAATGGACGTCCGCCCTCGCGGTCAAGCAAGGGATCGGCGTCCATGGACGTCCGCTCCGGGCGCCGGAACGGCCCGCTGACGACGATGGCAGGACGATTCTCATGAATCGGAAGGCTGGACGGCGGTGGGAAGCCCGCTCTCAGGACAAGCGCCCTTCCATGGCGGTCAAGGGCCCGCTTGCAGGATCCGCGGACGCCCGCGGCGGCCGGCCGTCCATTCTCGGGTCCGGACGGCCCGCCATCGCCATCGGACGTCCGCTTTCAGCGAATCGCGGGCCGGGATGACGGTTCGGCGGCCGAATCCGTGGAACGAGGGCTCGGGCCGGCCGTCAGAAGCCCTGTAGCGGTCCTCCCTTTTCAAAGGGGGGAGGTGGCCTCCTCGACAGGCGCTTCGATGTCCTGCCACAGTCGTGCTGAAACGAAGCGAGCGAGGTGGCCGACGTTCGTCGTTGCGACCACGACGTCTGAGGCTTGGAGCGTGCTCGCCTGGGCCGCGAGAATCACGTCAGCGTCTATGGTCTTGTCGTCGGCGGTCGGCTGGCCCTGTTGGCGGGCTTCGGCCTAGAACCGCGCGGCCCTACGCATCGCCTCAGTGGACAACGGCAGATACTCCAGCAGCTCGGCCAATGCGTCGAGCTTGGCCAGCCCCTTGACCTTGTTCGCGCGGAGGAGCTCGCGGCGGATCTCGTAGTCGGCGATCTCGGGTACCACGACGCGTACCTCGCGAGCGATCAACGTCTGGAGCCATCTCGTACACTTGACGGCAATCGGTGACTGTTTCGGGTTCGTCACCAGGCCGAGCGGTCCTGAGTCGAGCACAACCGCGCGGCTCACCAGGTCACGCCCTCGAGGTCAGCGGGGAAGAGCTTTCGATCCGACATGCGATCCTCGTCGAGGACCCGAATCAGGTACCGACCCGTGCCCTTCTGCTCCTCCTCGTCCTCTTCGTCGTCGATCCAGGATTGGAGGAGATCGATGGCTCTCGCGGTACGATCCTTGGCCGGAAGATGCTGACCTAGCAGGCGGAGGGTGTATTCTTGGGCGCGAAGGCCCAGCTTCTCGGCTTCATGGTTCAGGCGACGTTCGAGGTCGGGCGGTATTTCGAGGGTCAGAGTCATCGTGTTCTCCCAGTCGTAGACGGCTACAGTGTACCGTAAAGGGGGCGTCTCGAGTCTTGCGGAGAATCCCCCCTCGGTCCCCGCTTTTCAAAGGGGGGAGATGGACTCCTCGCTGGCGCATCGGGTCGGCGAGGAGGGCCGCCCGGGGCGCCCTCGGGCTGGCACGGGGGCCAGCCCCTGTCGTAGGCCGTGTCACGGGGACGGAAGACGGGCAGGCACGGGGGCCTGCCCCTACGGGGACGCAAGGCGGGCAGGCACGGGGGCCAGCCCCTGTCGTAGGCCGTGTCAAGGGGGTCTGAGATGGAGATTTGGAGCTCCTTTGGGTACACGAGTCCCGTGATGGCGTGATCCCATTCAGATCGAGATCATCTCCTTCATCAACTGCAAGCCCATCTCGATGCCGGCCTCGACGTGCTCGAGGTCGACCGTCGCGGCACCCCGCTCCGCCGCCAGCTCTTCGATCCGCGTCTGGATGCGGTCGCGCATGAACCCCTTCGGCACCCGGAGGACGCGCTCGGTGGCCGCCACCGATGCTTTCGCAGCGAGGGCTCCCCGAGTTTCCATGACCCGTCATCCTCCATCGGGCGGATTGTTCGGCCCGTCCTTGTAGAGTACACGGCTTCTGACCAGCGTCGTCTTGCCGGTCTGGTGGGCGCCGGTCAGCAGGACCACATGGGGAAACGGCCCGAGAGGCGGCCCAGGACGCAGCGAATCTGATCCGAGCGGTCCGGTCGCGAGGATATCGGTGTATACTCAGGAGGTGGCCCATCATGCAAAGGAAGGCGCGCCATGGCGACAACCGTTGAGCTCGAGCAGAAGACCGATAAGCGGACGTCAGAAGAAGGACGCCAGGACGCCCTGGTGAGCGAGGCTCACCAAGTGGTCCACGACCTTCGAGAATCAGGAAAGGTGGTCTGGAGTGGCGGCAAGCCGCGCGGCCTCCGCGGCATCGCTGTGCGCGGGAAGCCCGTCGCTGAGACCATCATCGAGGATCGTCGGTGATCCTCTACCTGGACACGAGCAGCCTGATCAAGCTCTTCATCGACGAAACTCACTGCGATCTTGTCCGCTCGTGGGCGGACCAAGCGGCTGTCCTCTGTTCTTCGAGGGTCGCTTATCCCGAGGCGATGTCGGCAATAGCCCGACGGTGGCGGGCAGAGGATCTCGATGACGAGGAGTTCCGTCTCCTCCGGCAGGCCCTGGCCGAGCAGTGGCAAGACTTCGTCGTCGTGAATCTGGACGAGGTGGCAGCCGGCGATCTCGCTGTCGAGCATGGCCTCCGCGGCTTCGACGCCGTCCACCTGGCCGCTGCTCTCGGCTTCCTCTCACGAGCTGGGTCGGTCGCCGTCTTCTTCTCGTCATTTGACGACCGACTCAACCGGGCAGCCAGAAGTGAAGGACTCGTGGTCCTTGGCGCCGACAGCGGCCAGAGTCTCGCCATGCCGTGAGAGCGGAATCCAAGGACAACCGAGGAGACTCCGATCGGCAAGCAGAATAGGGCGATACATACCCAGCAGCCTGTCTCGACCTTGAAGACTGGGGTCCAATGTGGGACAATAGGGCCACGGGGCTGGCACCCCGTGGCCAGACAAAGACTTTGGTCCACCTAGAGCCGTCGCCGAGTGCCTTAGCAAGCTTCTACGGTGGCGGCTCTCGCCTTTGAGGCGTTTTGTATCGCGCCCAACGTGCCGGTAGACCCGTAGCCTCGGGCACGCAGGGCCGTTACCCTCCTCATGGCTCATCTCCTGAACCGTCGAAGAGCCGGGGCGGGCCGTGGACGTATCGGGGGGGCATGATGGCTCTCCTTACTCTTGCTCCTACACATCGCAGGGAGCGGCAGGGCAGACAGCCTAGCCGAATGGGGGGCCGCCTGTCAAGGAGTTTTTTAGGAGCTCGACACGGTCGAGGAAACCGCGCCGCCGGCGCCGCGCGACGCCAGCTCGAAGTCATTTGTTTTCAGTGAGTTAGGCAGCCCTGAACCTTTGGGATGGATCCGATGAAGGACAATCGGCGTGAATTTTCGACGTAAACTAACGTCGCAAAACGAATAAGAGATACGATAGCGTTTAATGTTGGCTCTGAAGATCAATGTTTGGGATGATGGACATAGCGTTTCCATATCGGGAATGAAGATCAAAGTTTGGATGATGAGTATAGCGTTTCCATATCGGGAATGAACGCAGACGGTGGGAGAAGGAGTACGCGAATCAGCATTACGGCGTGCATTAGCGAGCCTATTCGAGCATCACAGATTACCCTTCTCGACGTTTGGCTTCAAGATGGTCGGTGAGCTTCTCTCCACAGGCCTCGGACAGACGACTACCACCGCCACTCCGTATCCGTCCGATTCGCCCGGCCATCAGATCCGCGAGGGACCGCGCATCTCTCGGTTCTCGGTCTCGGAGCGTGACCCTGACCGGCTTCTGGCCAGTTGGTCGGCGATCCACTCCACGGGGGTCTTGCCGCGCTTCTCCGCGGTCGCCTCCAGCGCGACCTAGTTCGTCGTTGAATGGAGTACGCGAAGTTCGTCGTTGAATGGAGTACGCGAAGTTCGTCGGTTCTCTTTGAATGAGAATGAGTACGACCTTCGCCGTTGAATGAGTACGTCCCAGTGACCGTCATCGTCTGCCGGAGTGACCGGCAGGTGAGGCGCGCGACGATGGCTCGCGCCGCTGGCTCGCAGGCAAAGCTTCTTGAGCTCGGCGAGAAGGAGGGGCCGAGCGCGCCGCCGAGCGCGCTCGGACGAGCCGTCGCCGACGAGGAGTTCCCTCGCTTGTGGCCATCGTCAATAGGCTTGGTCCCGACGCAGGACGCGGAGGATGATCAGGATGGCTTGAGCTGGGTCTCGCCGAAAGCGAACCCGCCAGTCCCCCACCCGGAGCCGATGCTCCGGCGGATCGACGTCAGTCAGTCGAACGACATCGCCTATCCCTGTTCTCGCGTACCGTTCCACGGCCTCGACGATGCGCGCCTGGACCGGCGGATCCAGTTTCCGCAGGTCCTTGAGCGCTCGCGGCGTCCAGACGAGGCCCCAGATCATCGGAGCCCGAACTCTCGCTTGACGTCTTCATGGGCGACAAGCGTCCCTTCGAGTGCTTCTCGCCGTGCCTCTGTGAGGCCGCCGTCCAAGTCGTCGTCGTCAGGCTCGTCGTCGAGCGGTGCAGATTCGAGCGAGCGCAACACCGGATCGGCAGTGCTGCTCAAGGCTTCGAGGACTCGGGCCGCCGTTGGGAGATCGCGCTCGGGAAGTGAGTCCACGAGTCTGTGTAAGGCTTCTCTGGCTGGCATAGATCCTCCTGACGCACGTCGGGTGGGCTCGGCATCTCCGAGGACATTCTACAGTCCGGAGGGACTCGATGGCAGCAGATCCCTCGCTGGGCGCGAGGGAGGGCAGGCACGGAGGTCTGCCCCTACCGGAACGGAGGACGGGCGATGCGCGGAGAGCGCCCTGGAATAGCCGTCAGGCGTCGGCCTCGCCCAGACCCTGACGCGCCTTGTCGAGCTCCGACATGACGCTCACCTCGTTGAGCGGACGTCCCTTGCCGTTGCCGTTCGACTTGCCGTTCCCGGCGGACGTCTGCTGCTCCGTTTCCGGCACCGGGCACTCGGCCTTCGGCGCCTCGGCCGTCTTCATCTCCGGCGAGGCGCCGCCGTAGGTCGAGATCATCTCCTTCATCAGCTTCAGGCCGATCTCGATTCCCGCCTCGACGTGCTCCAGCTCAATGGTCGCGGCACCCCGCTCCGCCGCCAGCTCTTCGATCCGCGTCTGGGTGCGGTCGCGCATGAAGCCCTTCGGCACCCGGAGGACGCGCTCGATGGCCGCCTCCGTCCAATTCCAACGCGACAGGAGCGGGGTGCCCGACTTGTCGCGGGCGAGGACTTTCACGTCCTCCGCCTCGCCCGCGGCCTCCGGCGCCGACGGGGCCGGCTCCGCAGCCGGCGTCCCTTCAGCTCTCTCCTCGTGCCTGGCGGCGGTCTCGTAAAGCACGCCGCCCTCTTCTTCGATGAAGCGCTGAGCAAGCTCGAGCGTCACCACTTCCATCCTGGCCCGGCGCGCCGCCTTCTCGATGCGCGCCTTGGCGCGGCGGCGCTGGTAGGCGTCGGTCAGGACCTTCAAGGCCTTGCGCGACTCCTGGGTCCAACGCAGCTTGCGGCCGTCGTACGTGGTCTCCTCCTCGACGCCGCCTTCCGCCGCCGCGATCTTGTCCACGATCTCTTTCGTCACCCGGTCGAAGTCCGCCCCGCCGCACATGGTGCAACGCACCGGATCCGCCACCAGGGCCACGGTCGAGCACTGCTTGCAGATCGACACTTGGCCGCCGCGCGCCTTGTCGAAGGCGAGGGCCTCCGCCAGCGCCTCGGTCTGCTTCGCCGTCGAGCGCGGCATGAAGCGGTCCATGGCCTCGGTCACCAGGTCGCT
>DASWIG010000164.1:0-10296 GCA_036397835.1 Thermoanaerobaculia bacterium | reverse complement strand
CAGGATCCGGGGACGCTGGCTCAGGTACAGCCGCCATGGATCTGGTCGCTCAGGCTTCGTGGATCGATACGGACGATTCCTTCAATCTTGTCGAAATGAGTGTCGGTGCTGAGGATTCTTTCGAGTCCCCGATTCAGCATCGTCGCCGCGTGAATCGCGTCACGAACGGCGATCTCCGGAGCACCTTCGAGAATTCTGAACGCCAGGTCTAAATCGACTTCGTCGACGGGTAAGATCTCGTCGCAAAGAGCTTTGAAGTGAACGAAAGCGTTCGACGCTATCTCGTACTCAGGGCGCTCCCCTGATAGTCGGCCGGCACTTCGGTTTCCTTGAGCGACAGGAGGCTCCGGACCGCGCGCGCCTTGCCGGGATTCCGCTTCTTCTGGAAATAGACCAGATCGGTGGCCTCGCGGATCAACGTAGCGAGAGGCTTGTGCTCCTGGCGCGCGATGCTCATGAGAGCGAGATACTGCTCTTCCGTGAAGGGAACCTGGGCCTTTCTGGTGTAGTGGTGGGGCATCGAGCTGTCTCCTGAGCCGAGAATATCCTCTTCGAGGCTTGACGTCAAGGCGCCTTGGGGTGTCCCCGTCCATGACGCTCGCCTACTCCGTCTACCTCCTCCTCCGCCATCTTCTTCAACCGCCCGCGGTCGACCTTGCCCAGGTGAGTGCGCGGAAAGGCCTCGAGGAGGACGACCCGGCGCGGGTGCTTGTACGCCTGGAGACGCTCCAGGGCGAAGGCCCTCAGCTCCTCCGCGAGCCCCGGCGACGCCGTCTCCGCCACCACGAACGCGACCGGCTTGACCAGGCCCGCAGCGTCGGCGACGCCGACCACGGCGCACTCTCTCACCGCCGGGTGCGCCATGAGGCAGCTCTCGACCTCCTGCGGCACCAGCCACTTGCCGCCCACCTTGAGCACGTCGTCGCCCCGTCCGCAGTAGGTCACGTAGCCCTCGGCGTCGCGGCTCACGAGGTCGCCGCCGACGAACCACTCGCCGCGGAAGGCGTCGCAGGTCCGCTCCATGTTCTGCCAGTAGCAGACGGCGCGCGAACGGCCGCGCACCCACAGGCGGCCGACCTCGCCGGGGCCGAGCTCGCGGCCCTCGTCGTCGCAGACCTTGATCTCGAAGCCCTCGACCACCCGGCCCAGGGTGCCGGGCCTGACGTCGCCCGGACGGTTGGTCACGAAGACGTGCCACATCTCGGCGGTGCCCAGCCCGTCGAGGAGCTCGACGCCGAAGGCCGCCTTCCAGCGCTCGTAGAGCGGCACCGGCAGGGCCTCGCCCGCCGAGGTGGCGAAGCGCAGGCAGGAGAGGTCCTGGGCCGACGCCCGCGGATGGTCGGCCATGCGGCCCACCAGGGTCGGCACGTTGACCAGGATCGTCGGCCGGTGGCGGGCGATCTGCTCGAAGACGACCTCGGGCGTCGGGTGCTCGGGGAAGAGCGCCGCCGAGGCACCCACCGCGAAGGGGAAGAAGAGGTTCGAGCCCGTGGCGTAGCCGAAGTAGAGCTTGGGCACCGACAGGGTGACGTCGCTCTCGCGATAACCGAGGACGCCCTTGGCGTAGAGCTCGGTGGTGTTGGCGAAGGAAGCGTGGGTCTGGACGACCGCCTTCGGCCGTCCCGTGGTGCCGCCCGAGAACAGCCAGACGGCGGGGTCGTCGCGGTGCGTGGGCACGGTCGGGAGCTCGCCGTCGACGTCTCGGCTTTCCGCCGCGAACGTCGGCTGCCCCGGCACCTGCCCGCCGGCGACGAGGAACCGGAGCAGCCAGGAGCCGCCCGCGGACGCCTCGACGAACGTCGCGGCCGTCTCGGCGTGGACGACGGCCAGGCGCGCCCGGGTGTAGCCGTAGAGCGTCCGGATCTCGTCGTGGCCGAGCCCCGGGTTGACCATCACCACCACGGCGCCGATCTTGAGCACGCCGAAGAGCGCGCCCACGAGCTCGGGGCCGTCCGGCAGCGCGATCAGCACCCGCTCTTCCTGGCGCACGCCCATGCGCCCCAGCACGTGGCCGAACCGGTGCGCCAGCGCGCGCACGTCGAGGTAAGTGAGGTCGCGGTCGGACAGCCTCAGGGCGATGCGCTCGCCGCGTCCTTCGCGGATCCGCCCCTCGAGGAAGTAGTCGGCGAGGTTGAAGCTCTCCGGAGGCTCGAAAGACGGCGCCGGCATGGCTCGTCTCCCTACGCCCGCGTCCCGGTGGGGACGAAGTCGATCGGGACGATGCCGAGCCGGCCGTCCTCGAGCACGTCCACCGTCTTCTCGCGCACGTCGCGCTCGATGGCGCCGCCCACCACGATGCACTCCTCCACCGTCACCCCGCGGCGCACCTCGTGGCGGTCGATGACCATGCGGTCGCGCGCCGACACCTCGTCGCCCGCGTCGCTGAAATAGGGATACCGCTCCCAGAAGACGGAATGGCGGATCACGGCGCCGCTCTCCACCACCCAGCCGTCGCCGACCACGGCGTAGGGGCCCAGCGTCACCCCCGGCTCGATGATGCAGTTGTTGCCGATCACCACCGGCGGCACGATCCGCACCCGCGAGAAGTCGATGACCACGCCGTTGCCGAGATAGCCCCAGGGCAGCTTCTCGTAGGGCAGGTCGACGTGGAGCTCGCCGTCGAGCACGTGCTCGTTGACCCGCAGGTAGTCGCGCTTGCGCCCGACGTCGAACCAGCGGCCGTCGTATTGGATGCCCCAGAGCAGGAGGTCCGCGGGCAGCGTCACGTAGGGGAGCTGGCCGAGCATCGCCGGGAAGACGTGCTTGCCGAAGTCGTAGAACGGCTCGGCGACGTCGAGGCTCGCGCCGGTGCGGAAGGCGTCGAGGGTGCGCAGCAGCTCGGTCTCGATCATGTAGATCGAGGCGTTGTTGAGGTTGCTCGGCGAGTCCGGGTCCTTCTCGCGGAACTCGCGGATCCGCCCGGACTTCGAGATGACGCCCGGCAGCGACTGCGGGCCGTCGAGCACCACGGTGCCGAAGTCCTTGCGCCGGCCCCAGCGCACGGGGCTCAGGACCATGGTCAGGGCGGCGCCCACGCGCTGGTGGATCTCGTACATCTCCTCCAGCAGCGGGGCGTCGAAATTGGTCACGATGTCGCCGCTGGGCACGATCGCGGTCGAGCCGCGGAAGGGCGCGAGCGGGTTCTCCTCTTCGTCCGGCCGGACGCTCCTGGCCTCGGTGCCGAGCACCTGCTTGCAGGTGCCGCCGAGGGTGCCGGTGGGCACCTCCTCCTCGACGTAGGAGATGCGGGCGCCGAACTTGGCGCCGTCCTGGAAGTGCCGTTTGATGGTGTCGGAGAGGACGCAGAGGTTCATCGAGACGTCGGTGATGCCGGACTCGACCAGCCGCCGCACCCACATCTCCGCCATCGGCATCTTGCCGCCCAGGGGGAAGAGGGGCTTGGGCAGGTGGCGGGCGGTCAGCGGGTCCATGCGCTTGCCGAGACCGGCCGCCAGCACCGCGCTCTTCATCCCGCCGGCGACGCCCCTGCGGTGGGTCCAGCAGCCGTCCCAGTAGGCGGAATCGAACTCGATCGGCATCGCGGCTCCTTCCTGTCGCGGCGCGTCCTATCGGGGCTGATCCGGTGACGGCTCGTACGGCGGCAGCTCGGCGAGGTCGGCGAGGCGGGGCGCCGCGGCGTCTCTTTCCGACAGCAACGGCGCGCCGGCAAGGGGCCACTCGATGGCGAGGTGGGGATCGTCCCAGGCGACGACGAATTCGTCGTCCCGATCGAAGAAGCCCGTGACCTTGTACTCCACCTCGGCGTTCTCGCTGAGCACGTAGAAGCCGTGCACGAAGCCGGGCGGCACGTAGAGCTGGCGGAAGTTGTCGGCCGAAAGGACCTCGCCGTGCCAGCGGCCGAAGGTGGGCGAGCCGCGGCGCACGTCGGCCGCCAGGTCGAAGACCTCGCCGGCGACGGCGCGCACCAGCTTGCCCTGCGGCCGCCGGAGCTGGGCGTGCAGGCCGCGCAAGGTGCCGTGGATCGACCGCGAGTGGTTGTCCTGCACGAAGGCCTCGGCGAGCCCGCCCCGGCGGTACCTCTCCAGGTGGTAGGTCTCGAGGAAGAAGCCGCGGGCGTCGCGGAAGACGTCGGGCTCGATCACCAGCACGCCTTCGAGCGCGGTCTTGCGGAACTCCATCAGCCGGTCTCCTCGTCCGCCGCGCTCTCCTCGGACCCGGGGCGCGCCAGCCCGCGCCGCCGGCGGGCCTCGCGGCCGGCCTCGATGACTTCGCACCAGGCGCGGTGGGCCAGGTACCAGCGCACGGTCGCGGCGAGGCCCGAATCGAAGTCGTGGCGCGGCTCCCAGCCGAGCTGGCGCCGGACCTTGGAGCTGTCGATGGCGTAGCGGCGGTCGTGGCCCGGCCGGTCGCGCACGTACGACTTGAGCTGGCGGTAGTCGTCGAGGCCGCGGGCGCGCAGCTTCGGGTTCTCGCGCGCCGGCAGCTCCGCCTCCATCAGCTCGCAGATGCGGTCCACCACTTCCACGTTCGTCCGCTCGCACGCCCCTCCGAGATTGTACTTCTCGCCTGCCCGGCCGCGCTCCAGGACCTCGAGGACCCCCTCGCAGTGGTCCTCCACGTAGATCCAGTCGCGCACGTTGCCGCCGTCGCCGTAGATCGGCAGGTCGCGGCCGTCGGCGGCGTTCAGGACCATCAACGGGATCAGCTTCTCGGGGAACTGGTACGGGCCGTAGTTGTTGGAGCAGTTGGTCAGCAGCACCGGCAGGCCGTAGGTCTTGAAGTAGGCCTGCGCCAGGTGGTCGGCCGCGGCCTTGGAGGCGGCGTAGGGCGAGCTCGGGGCGTAGGTCGTGGTCTCGGTGAAGAGCCCCTCGGCCCCCAGCGAGCCGTAGACCTCGTCGGTCGACACGTGGAGGAAGCGAAAGGCCTGGCGCGCAGGCTCGGCGAGCTCGGCGAGGAAGCCGCGGGCCGCCTCGAGCAGCTCGAAGGCGCCGACGATGTTGGTGTGGATGAAGTCCCCCGGACCGTCGATCGAGCGGTCGACGTGGCTCTCGGCCGCGAAGTTGACCACCGCGGTCGGCCTCGCCTCGGCGTAGAGGCGGCGCACCGCGTCGCGGTCGGTGACGTCGCCGAGCACGAACCGGAAGCGCTCGTGGCCCTCCACGTCGCGCAAATTCTCGAGGCTGCCGGCGTAGGTCAGCTTGTCGAGCACCACGACCTCCACCTCCCGGTGGGCCAGCACCCAGCGGACGAAGTTGCAACCGATGAAACCGGCGCCGCCGGTGATGAGGATTCGACTCATGATGGCTCTCGGGGTCGATCGGCGGGCGAAATGCCAACGCTCGGCGGAGTATACCCGCCGCGTGTCCATGCGGCGCAACCCCGGCCCACGGCGGCCTCCGGAAGGTCCCCGGCGAGGAAGCCAAAAAAATTTCGCGCGGGGTGTTGACACTCAACCGACCGGATGGTATGCTTCTTCTGCGAGGGGGCAAAATCCTCCTCTCATCCCTCCCAACGAGGGGCGCCACGCGCCCCTCCTTTTTTTTGGGGCCGTCCCACCGTTCCTGGCCCCACCGGCCCCCGGACGCATCTCTTCCCTCATCAATAGTTGACCTGTACAATGAATTCATGAGCCCTCAAGGCATCCTCCACGACGAGATCAAGCAGACCCGCCCCTTCCGCTCGCTGACGCAGGAGGCCGTCCTCGGCCTGTTCCGCACCGCCGACATCCTGCGGCGCTCGTTCGCCCAGCTCATGGAAGAGCACGGCCTCACGCTCCAGCAGTACAACGTGCTGCGGATCCTGCGCGGCGCCGGGGAGCGGGGGCTGCCGACGCTCACCATCGCCGAGCGGATGGTCGAGCGCACCCCCGGCATCACCCGGCTCGTCGACCGCCTGCTCAGGAAGGAGCTGGTCGAGCGTGAGCGCCCGCCCGGCGACCGCCGCCAGGTCGTCTGCCGCATCACCCCTCGCGGTCTCGCCCTCCTCGCAGAGCTCGACGGCCCGGTCGGCGACCTCGACGACCGCTGCCTGGCGATGCTCGACGAGGACGAGCACAAGACCCTCATCGACATCCTCGACCGCGTGCGCCAGGCGTGAACCCTCACCCCCAACCCCTCTCCCAGGGGGAGAGGGGAGCCGGAGGGCGGAACCCTCACCCCCAACCCCTCTCCCAGGGGGAGAGGGGAGCCGGAGCTGGGAGGCCTTTCTCCCCCTCTCCCCTTGGGAGAGGGGGCCGGGGGGTGAGGGTTCCCCGACCTTACATATACCGCCGCGCCACGACGCCGGCGCGTCGGCTGAGCCGCTCGAGCCGGTCCCAGGCCTCGTCGGCCGCGACCACGCCAGCGGGCAGGTAGGCCACCAGCCAGGCGCGCCGCGTCGCCGGCAGCACCTTGACGCGCCGGCCGCCGGTGATCGGGGTGTCGAGGGGGCCTTCGGCGTCGAGGAGCAGCGGCTTGCCTTCGAGGTTGAACGGCCCGCGCAGCGACTCGTAGGACTCCCCCGGCCGGCCCGCCCGCCAGCGCAGCGCGCCGCCGAAGCTGCCGTCCGCCATCACGCAGCAGGGCACGGCGAGCCGCGCCGAGAGGCCGTTGTTGACGTCGACGAGCGGATGGATCGCGGGCAGCGCCTCGCCTTTCAGCAGCCGCCGCAGCAGCGCCTCGGAGGCCGGCCGGTAGCGGGTCGGGTCACAGCCGGCGTCGCGGAACAGGCGCCGCAGGGCCGCCACCGTGGGGTGCGACGCGAGGTCGGCGGCCGAGGCGAAACGCCGCCGCGCCTCCTCCGCCACCTCCCGGCGCAGCGCCGCGAGCTCCTCGGGCGCCTCGCGCTCGACCTCGAGAAGGGCCCAGAAGAGCTCCCAGCCCACGAGCTCGTAGTCGATGCTGAAGGGCAGGGCCGTCGCCATCACATCCTCTCTGCCAGCTTCTTCAGGCCGCGCAGGTTGGCGTAGAGCGAGAGCTGGAAGACGTCGTTGCCGCCGGCGACCCCCCCGAGCCACACGCGGACCCCTTTGAAGACCCCGCGCACGCCGACCCGCGCCCCGTTCGGACCCTCGGCCACCGTCCACACCACCGTGCCCTGGAGCAGCGGCGTCGCGTGGGTGAGGCTCAGGGTCTTGCCCTCGGTGAGCAGGTCGACGACCGGGTTGAACGTCATCTTGCGGTGCCGGGGCTGCAGCACGAGCTCGATCTTCGAGCCTTCGCGCAGCGTGCGGAAGTCGGTCGCGTTGGCCGCCACGCAGTCGGGCCACCAGGCCTTCCACGACTCGAGGTTGACCAGCAGGCCCCAGACCGTCTGCGGGGCCGACGCCACGTTCAGGGAGCGCTCGACGACGACGGCCATCTCTTCAGGCTCCGAACTTCGCCAGGCGTCCGGCGTGGGCCAGCAGCAGCCCCATCAGCTCCCGCGCCGGCAGCGTGCCGAGGGCGCCGCGCGCCGCCTCGAGCTCGTGGAAACGCTCGCCGGCGTCCACGAAGCCGGTCGCCGGGGCGTGGAGGAGCAGCGGCACCGGGTGCCAGCTATGCGCGCGCATCGGCGCCGGCGTCGAGTGGTCGGCGGTCACCGCCAGCACGTCCGGCCCGAGGTCGAGCAGCGCCGGCAGCGCCGCGTCGACCTCTTCGATGACGCGGACCTTGGCGGCGAAGTCGCCGTCTTCGGCGGCCTGGTCGGTCTGCTTCACGTGGACGAAGAAGAAGTCGAAATCGTCCCAGTGCTCGGCCACCACCGGCAGGATCTCGCCGATGCGCCTGCCGCAGGGCACCACCCGCATGCCGCAGGCGCCGGCGACGCCGCGGTAGAGCGGATAGCCGGCGAAGACGCCGGCGCGGACCTTGTAGAGGTCGGCCACCGACGGCAGGTGCGGCAGCCGCGAGAAGCCGCGCAGCAGCACTCGGTTCGCTCGCGGCTCGCCGGCGATCGCCGCCTGCAGCACCGCGATCAGCCGGTCGACGCGCGCCGCCGTGGCCGCGGCCTCGCCCTCCAGGGCGCGCGCCGCCAGCGGCGGCACGCCGAGCTGCTGCGGATCGGTGTCGGCGAGGGCCGGGTGCAGGTCATTGCCGGAGAGCAGCACTACGAAGCGGTAGCCCTCGCCGGGATGGACGGCGACGCCGAGATCGGGCAGCTCGGCGGCGGCGACGGCGGCGTTCAGGCGCGCGCACAGCCGCTCGCACTCGGCGGTCGGGATGCGGCCGGCGCGGCGGTCGGTCAGGCGTCCCGCGGCGTCCGCGGTGGCGAAATTGCCGCGGGCGGCCACCGCCTGCGGCGTCACCTCGAGGCCGAGGCCGAGGGCTTCGAGCACGCCGCGCCCGACGTCGGCCGCGGGCGAGGCCGGGTCGTAGCCGAAGAGCGCCAGGTGGCCGGGCCCGCTGCCGGGCGTGACGCCGGTGGCCACCGGCACCAGGCGCCCGAGCGAGGAGCGTCGCGCCAGGGCGTCGAAGTGGGGCGTCGCGGCCTGCTCGAGGGCCGTTCGCGGCTGCGCGGCCGTGCGCAGGTCGCCGACGCCGTCGAGCACCAGCAGCACGATGCGCGTGGCGGCCGGTTGTGCCAGGCGCGAGAGGAGCGTCTGATGGTCGTCCACGGCGCTCCCTCTCGTCAGGCCACGAAGTAGGCGCTGGCCCGGATCTGGAGCCGGCTGCGGCTCTCGAAGCCGGTGCCGAAGAGGGCGAACTGGCAGCGCGAGGACAGCACCGGCAGCACCAGCCAGCCGTCGAAGCAGTCGCCGGCGGCGTAGGGCGGCACCACCGGCTCGATCTCCGCCAGCTTGATCCAGTGTTCCTCCTCGGGGTCGAACGACGCCCGCAGCTCGGCGTAGGCGCGGTCGAGGTCGATCGTGTTCTTCGCCGAGGGGTGCCAGAGCGAGAACACGAAGCGGACCTCGTCGAAGTCGGACGTCTCGACGACGGCCTGGCCCTGGTCGAGGAGAGGGAAGTGGAACGTCCCGGAGTTGTCCGTCGCGAAGATCTCGGAGGTCGGGTCGAACAGGATCTGACGCGGCGCAGTCTCGCGGCTCATGGTCTGGGGTACTCCTTCCAAGCGGCCGGCGGGGTGCTCGGCGGCGAGATAGACGCGGGTTGGCAAGAGCGGCTTCATCCGGTGTGCATCGGGCGGATCGAGCTGGAGCGGAAGTCTATCACCCGCCGCGCGGCCGATGCTGAGGCGGCCGACCCGGCGCTTGACAGGCGGCGCGCCGGGCGGTTGAATGCGCGGAGGGATCCGTTACCATCGAAGTGCGAGGAGGTAAGGAGCACGATGCCCAGAGCAGCCGTTCCGCGAGCTTACCTGATCTTCACCGGATCGGGTCCGATCCTGGTGCTCTCGACCTACCCCAAGCTCACCGACGAGCGGCTCCTCGACAAGCTGCGCTACAAGGGCATCGACAAGTTCATGGCCTACGAGGTCGACCTCGAGGCCGTGGCGTCGCGGTATCCGGACTCGTTCCAGCGGGTCAACGACGACCTGCGCGGCACCGAGGACCTGCGCGTGCTCGACTTCAACGGCCACCAGATCATGGCCAACTTCTTTTTCGACGAGCTGGGCGAGCCGATCAAGTTCGGGGGGTAGGCGCCTCCCGGCCGCGGAACCGCAGGGTGAACCAGTCCAGGTTGCGGGTGAGGCGCATCACCAGGGCGAGCACGGCGAACAGGCCGAGGGCGCCCAGCAGCAGCGCGTAGTCCTCCAGGCGCAGCACGACGAACAGGTAGCCGTACAAGGCGCTCAGGCAGGCCAGCATCACGCCCGCCCACCGCAGTCCGCCGAGGATGCTCCGGCAGTAGGCGGCGATCAGCCCCACCGTCGCCGCCGCGGCGACCGCGTAGGCGGGGGCGAAGCCGAGGTGCTCGGCGAGCGCCAGCAGCAGGACGTAGAAGAGGCACAGGGCGAAGCCGACCAGCAGGTACTGGACGGCGTGGAGCCGCGCCGGGCTCAGCAGCTCGAGCAGGAAGAAGGTGGCGAAAGTCAGCGCGATGAAGAGCGCGGCGTACTTCACCGACCGCTCGGTCTGCTGGTAGGCGTCGGCGGGCAGCACCAGCGACACCCCGAAGGCCGACCGCTCGAGGGCACTCGCCTCGACGTCGGCGTCCCGCCAAACCTGCGGATAATCGCGCCCGTAGTACGGCACCTTCCAGCTCGCCGCGAAGCCCGCCTCGCCGATCCGCCGCTCGCCGGGGAGAAAGGCGCCGGTGAACCCCGGCGCCGGCCAGGGCGATTCCAGCTCGACCCGGGTCTCCATCCCAACAAACTAGAAGCGCAGGTCGCCCAAGCCACAGAGCGCCAGCTCGAAGAAGAACAGCACCTTCCGGCCAAGCTCGAGAGCACCCACCTCGACGAGCAGCGCATAGATGC
>DASWIG010000163.1:0-2535 GCA_036397835.1 Thermoanaerobaculia bacterium | reverse complement strand
GCTTCACTCGTTTCGTTCATGCTGGGCCTCCAAGAGCTCGTTGGCGCCCGCCGCGCGCATCACGCAGGCGCGGGCGACTTCCAGTGGTTCGTTTCTCGCGGTCACGGCGCGGGCGGAGCGGCGATCCGCGGCGTCAAGACGGCGGCGGGCTCGCTGGCGCGGCGCCCTCTTCTCTACCGGCACGGCTTCGATGATCGCCTCCCAACGCCGAGCGAACTGCTGGTTGCGGCGCCGGTACTTGTACACGGTATCTCTGGACACCTCGCACAAGTCGATGGCGATCGAGACGTTGCCGCCGTTGCGCTCGAGATCCCTGAGAAAGCCCTCCATCCAGTCTTGCCACGGCAGCGGTTCGCGCTCCTTCAAGTGGAGCAGGAGCGTGCGCAGCAAATCGTACTCGTCGTGGCTCATTTCGACATTCTCCATGCACCCAGCAGGCACCAGTGTCCGCTGGCTCGATCACCGTAGCATCGCGGCGCCGCCGCATTGTCCGCTGACAGACCGTACAATGGAGAATTCTCAGGACCTCGCCTCTCTGATTCGCGACTTTTCTCTTGACGCAGAGAAACTCTAGGGTGCTTCAGGAAGGAGTGTCAAGGGTCGATGTGTGGTTTTCTCGACAAAATTTGCTGGGCTCAGAGCTGAGTAGACGCACGAATCCCTATCTCGATGCCCCAAGAACTTACAGATCGAGCCAGGTCAAACGCGGGCAGTTCTTGATCGCTCTATGGAGAACCTCCCTCGGACCTTCCTATTCTCGTCCGGCCGAGGGGTTCAAGGGAGATTGTCAGCGGGTACGAAGAACGAGGCGAGGGAGCTGGAGCTCCCCCGGTAACGCCGCAGAGGCGAAGCTCGTCCTCGCCAGAATGAGCGTCAGCGAGCGGCGGGCAGGACACGACCGGAGCTTCGGGCTCCGCGGCTTTGCCGGCGTCTTCGAGGATCGGACGAGCTTTGAGACGCCTGACGACGCCCTCGGCGATCACGTCGAGCTCCTTGGCAGTGTACTTGAGCCGCGGCACCTGTCTTGCTCCTTCCACGTCGCGGTTTCGTTCGCTCTACAAGACGCCAGCGCGGCGACTGCGAGGGACCGCACGCCAGGGCACGTCACACTGTGACGTGCCGCCTTATGCGAAGGATTGTCTCCGACGCGGATCGATAGTATCAGGGCATTGCATGACGTGTCAAGGCTTTGCCTTGAATTGTTAAGCGATTTATTTGGCGGGTTCAGACCTGTCAGACGCACTGATCCATGCCCAACGTAAAGGAAGGCGAAAAATGAAAGTCGCGGGGTGAAACGCCTTAGCTGTAGGGTGAGCGCGCTCCCCCCGGAGCGATGGTATTGTCGTCCGGCTTACGGGTTGGCATGTCTATTGTCCCGATCATTCGTTGGTCTTGTCTCTCTTGGGGAGCAAGCCGAGCTCGGTCAGCTCTTCGACCGCCGCCTCGCAGCGCGCGAGGCGCTCCTTCACGTCCAGGACCGTCTCGACGCCCATGGAGAAGAGTCCCGCAAGCGCGTGGCTGAGGGAGCCCTCCTCGCTCCGAGTCGCCACCTCTTCCAGCGACGCGAGCGCCGGGTGGCGGTGGCGGGGGAAGAGGTCGCCGAAGAACTCGGAGGGGTCGATCTCCAGGGCGTGGAGGATCGCCATCACGTGCTTGTACTTGAGGTCTATCGCGCCGCTGAGGAGCTGGGAAAGGTAGCCGCGCGAGAAGCTCGCTCGCTCCTCGACCTTGCGCTGCGTGAACCGGGAGCGCAGGATCCGCAGACGAAGGCCCTCGATGATGCGCGACGTCATCTCCATCGCCCGGTCCTTCGTGCCACGCCTTGCCCCCTTCATCGCTACTCGGGACGGCCTCCCGACCGATTCCCCGGCTCCGCCGCGGTGACTGCCTCTGTGATGCGCCGACGCACGTCGGCCACCACCTCTGGCACCTCCGGCGTCTTGCCCGCGGCGCCCAGGATCTCCACGGCGTCGATGACCATCTGGGCGAGGTAGAGACTTACCCTCACCTCGTACGCGGACAAGTTCGGGCGGCGCGCGCGCTCGAGGAGCAGCTCCGCCATGCTCCAGGTCAAGAACCGGCCGAGGACTGCGCGCAGGCCAAGGATGTCGGCGTAGGTGAAGTGGCGCAGCACGTGGTCGAGATCGGGGGCGCGGGCGAAGGCTCGCTCGAGGATCTCGCGGTGCCGAGCCGCGACGTCGGCGCCAGCGTCCCGGAGAGCTCGGCCGTACTCGGCGGCGAGATCCGCGTCGAACGGTTCGAAGGGCTCCAAGACCGCCGCCACCTCGGCCCGGAGCTGGTCGTCGCGTCGCAGCAGGCGAGCGGCCGAAAGGCGCTGCTCGTGCTCCGTCTGGGCACCCATGAGCAACCGCGCGACGAAGGCCGCACCGGCGAGCTCGTCGACCGAAGCGGCAAGGGGGCGTCGACGCCGGCCTTTCATTTCTTGCCTCCGTAGACCGTCTTGAAGTACCGCTCGAATTGCGCCACGGCCCGGCGCATTCCCTGGAGGCGTTCCGCGATGATGGTCGCCAGCCG
>DASWIG010000162.1:0-5185 GCA_036397835.1 Thermoanaerobaculia bacterium | reverse complement strand
CGGACTGATCTCTCTTCTCCCCAAAGCCGGACAGCCAGTCCGTCACACCCGAATCAACGAGCTCAGACGCGTGCTCCTGGGACGTGTGCGCTACTACCTGTACTACCAGGTCAACGACGCCTCGGAAGCGGTCGAAGTTCTAGCCCCGAGAGGTCGCTCGACGAGATGATCCTGGCCATCAAGTCCGGCTCCGCGGACTGGCTCAACGAGAACGCGGACCTCGCCGTGCCCTTTGCCTGGCAGGAGAGCTGGGCCGGCTTCTCGGTGAGCCAGACCTCGGCACCCGAGCTCATGGACTACATCCGCAACCAAAAAGAAATCCATCGCCACAAGACGTTCAAGGAGGAATTCGTCGAGCTGCTGGAGGAGAACGGCATCGACGACTACGATTACGACGAGTTGTGGGAGTGACGCTCACCTGGGGCGCCATGTTCGACCTCGACGACCATCCCGAGCGCAAGATCGAGCTCATCGACGGCCGCCTCGTCATCGGCAACTCGCTGCGCGGCAGCAGCTTCGTCCTGTGGGACCTGCTGGCCTCGTTCTCCCCGGACGCGGTTGGAGTCTTCTCTGGGAACGATTCAAGGGACGCCCTCGAGTCCGCCTCGTCGACCCCGAGCACCTCAAGGCGGAAGAGCTCGCCGAGCTCGAAGCGGCGGCCGTCGACGTCTGAGCATTCCTCCCGATCGCGACTCAAGGCGATTCGGCCGGTCGTGTCGACGAGCCACCATCCGGGGCGGCCGCGCGGTTTGCACGCGACGCGCCCGGACAGGTGCCGTGGCGCACGTCATCACGGCCCGAAAAGGTCTCCGGACCCCGTCGGGAAACCCCGGCCGGGTCCCAAAATGTCCTCCCCGATTCCCGCGGACGCGGTGCGCCGCTTGCACCGCTCCCCCCCGGGATTCCGAACGGCGGAGCAGGCCTTGTTTCGCTGTTCTGCCAGTTGACAGAATAGCATTGCAGGGCTTGCTTCGCGACTCTGGAAATCCACGTCTAACCGTTGTGGGGCTTGCAGCGGTTCGATGGAATCCGGGAGCAGGATTTCAGGGGTCTGCGCCGCGGTTCCCGAAATCTCCGCTTGACGGGTACAGGGCCTGTCGCCGTCACCACGTGGTGATCGACGCCATTCTCAATACTCACTCCTCGCCGTTTGGCTGATACTCCCGGATCGCCCCCACCTGAACGACCCAAGGAAGAGGAGTCTACCTGATTCGCGGCGGGTCGCGGCGGGTCGCGGTTCGCAGGCAGGGTGGTCGGGGTGGGGACCCGTGGTGGTATGATCTCTTGGATGCCTGTCCCCAGTCGTCTCCGAGAGGCCCTCACACCGTTTCCCGCGGTCCGCTTGGCGGTGCTCTTCGGGTCCGCCGCGCGTGGCCGCGAAACGGCTCGTAGCGACGTCGACGTCGGCGTTCTGCTCGCGGAGGGGAACGCGGACGCCTTGTGGGACATCGAGACGGCCCTCGGAGAGGCCTTGCGCCGGCAGATCGACTTGATCGACCTGCGCCGGGCGCCGCCTCTCCTGCGTCTCGAGATCGCCCGGGACGGCGTCGTGCTCGTGGAGCGCGAGCCCGGCTCATGGACGCGCTTCAAAGCCCGCGCCATGCTCGACTGGTGGGATTGGGCACCGACGGCCCGCAAGATCCAGCACATCGCCGCCACGCGTCTGAAGGAAGAGCTCGCTCATGGCCAAGCTTGATCTGGTGGCACAGAAGATCGCCACCGCGAGAGTCCGGCTGAAAGCTGCTGACGAGTTCTTTACGAGACCGGTCGAGGAATTCCTGGACAACGAGCGCGATCGTGACCTCGCGACCTTCTATCTTTTCCTGGCCATTCAGGAGTGTATCGACATCGCAGCGCATTGGGTGGCAGACGCCGGCTGGGGAGCGCCGGAGGACGCCGGTGGCGCCTTCGAGATCCTGACGGACAAAGGTGTGATCGACCGCGAGCTCGCCCGCGGTCTACGCGGCGCAACGGGGCTTCGCAATCGGATCGCTCACGGCTACATGTCGATCGAGCCGGAACGTATGCACGCGGAGTACCAGAAGGGCACGGAAATCATGCGAAGATTTCTCGCCGCAGTCGCGGATTCGGCGGGGATGTGATTGGGGGGGTCCGCGCACCCAAGCCGGCTGGCACGTGGCAGGGGTGGGAGAGGAGATCCCGTACGGCACCGCCTTCGAGTAGCCCGCTGGTGTCGAGCAGGATCACCGCTCGCCGAATCCGTCGAGGGCGTCATGGTCGTGGTCTCCCTTTCGTCGGGCAGAATACAGGAAGCGGGAATTGCCCCCGGGTGGCAAGGGTAAGCGCGAGTAAGGGTGGCGAAGCTGTTGGCCGTGGGCGCCCATGCCTCAGATCGTCAAGGCACCCGCTGCTTACCCTTGCGCTCGTAGCTGAGCCGCAGAACCAAGGAGATTCGTGATGCGCAGGGGGTAGGGTGCGCACCGCGCACCATCCGTGGCATGGCCGCGGATGAGCGGCGGCCGTGCCACACTGGAGGCCGGTCAAGAGACGTGGCCAGGAACGACGCCCATGAGCAAGCTTCTACTCAAGGGGAAGCTGCCGAGACGCGCTGAACGCCTTGTACGGGAATGGAGGCAGGAGTTCCGGCGAGAACTTGAAGAGAACTGGAACCTGGCGCGGGCTCACGAGCCATTGAAAACGATTCCGCCGCTGGAGTAGTCACCATGCGAGACAACGACATTCTCCACATCGTCAGCGCTGAGGTAGCCGGCGATCATCGACTGCGCCTCGAGTTCGACGATCACACGCAGAAGACCGTGGACGTCAGTCTACTGCTTCACGGCCCCGTCTTCGAGCCGCTTCGCGACCGTGAGTACTTCGCGAGAGTGGTGGTCGATCCGGTGTGCGGCACGGTGGTCTGGCCGAACGGTGCCGACTTTGCACCCGAGGCCCTCTATGATCTGCCGAACCAGGAAACTCTGAGGAGGGCCAGTTGACCCAGCTTCCGCGTGACCCGGGAAGAAGTCGAGTACGCTCAGCGGGTCGTCCGGGAGATCGGGTGTCTCGCCACCGAGACGTCATAAGGAACGCTTCGAGGAGGATCTCCGCCAGCTTCCCGCCGACGTACGAGAGGTGGACGAGGCGCTCGAGGGCTTGGAGTGGCTTCTGGGTCGGCCTGTGGGGCTCTGAAGAAGTGTCTGCCACCACTATCCGGCCACCACTATCCGGGGCTCAGGCCGTCACCGGACGGGAAAGCCCTCCTCAGCCGGAGTCCTTCTTCCTCCGTCCCCGAAGACGCGTCCCCTCGCGCGAGGCGGTCCAGCCGAGTCCGCGGCAGGGACGCCTCACGCGCGAGGGACACGACCGGAGAGTCTGAGTAGACTCTCCTGACGGCGAGGCGGGCGAGGAAAGTCTCTCCGCAGCCTCGCCTCACGCGTGAGGGACCTTCGCCGGGATTCCGGGACGTACGCCTCTTCCGTGAGGCGCGCTTCCCCGGGTTCCGGACGGGGTTGCTCGTCCGCGAGGCGCCGCTCTCGTCGCCGCCGAAGGCGCGCCTTCGCCGTGAGGGACGCGACGGGAGACTCTGAAGCGGCTCTCCTGGCCGTGAGGCGAGCGAGGAAAGTCTCTCCGCAGCCCCGCCTCACGACTGAGGACGCCCGCCTGGACTCTTCGGAGGGAGTCGCCTCACGCGTGAAGACGTCACGACGGCGAGAAGCGAAGAGCGTTCCTCAGAGCTGAGGAGCGTCCCCGATCATTCCGGGAAAGTGAACGAGGCAGGCGCCGGGACCCCGCTCCCGACAAGCGTGTAACCGACTCGTGATCAACGAGTTACGGGCGATCGGAGAGCGGACGCCCGGGACGGCGCCGGCCGAAACCATTCCCGAAAAGTGAATCTGTTTTCACGGGTCTTCCGCCCGTTCCTACACTGGCCCCACGTTCGCGGGCACGCCGCGGACGCACGGATCGCCGACAGGACGGAGGCTGCCGGCGGCGATCCGGCAACCCGACCTCCTGGCGCCGTTGCCAGGGCCCCAAGAACCGGGAGTCGGCAGCCTCCGCCGGCTCCCAACAGGAAGGAGGAACGCCATGTCATTGGCGAAGACCTCGAAAGTGTCCACGGCCAAGGAGAAGTCAGGCCGCTACGTGCTGGCCATGATCACCCTCCACGGCCAAGAGATTGCACAGAAGCTGTTCGATCTCTTCCGTCCCCACCAGATGCCGGACGACCCGCCGCCCGACTTCTGGTGTACCGTCCTCGCGATCGGCCGCAGACTGAAGGACGCCATCGACAAGGTGATGGCGGCCGACAAGGTGCTCTTCGCCGCCAACGCCGCGCTCGAGGCGGCGCGCAAGGTGCGCGACGAGAAGGCCCAGTTCCTGAGTCAGCAGATCCAGGGTCTGCGGCAAGCTTGCGCCGGTCTCATCATCGACCTCTCCGTGCAGCAGCTCGGCTTCGACCAGCGGACCCCCCAGGATCCCGTGCCGCTGGTGACCCAGGCCGAGCGGGTGGCGGAGCACCTGCGCAGCGACGAGGCCGCCACGGCCAGGCGCTTGTTCGAGGGCGACACGTTCGACCCGAGACAGTACGCCGCCGCCGTGGAGAAGAGCGCCGGCGAGCTGCGCACGGCCCTCGACGTCGTCGCCGACGAGCGGCGTCGAGCCGAGAAGGTGATGCTCGAGAAGCGCACCGTGACGGAGGAGTACGACGAGCTCTTCCTCCACGGCGCGCGGACGTTCGAGAGCTACTGCCGACTCGCGGGCAAGAAGGAGCTGGCCGACCGCGTGCGTCCGTCGGAGACGCGTCGCGGCGAGACCGAGGAGCCGCCGCCCGAGGTGAAGGACCCGGCCGCCGAGGCGCCGGCTGAGCCCGTCGTCGTAGCCTGATTTCGTGAAGGCCCACCGCTTCAGATCCGGGGTCGTCTCGCTCGTGAGGCGGCCCCTTTTTTCGTTTTAATCGGATGTCCCGCGCCCCACCCGAGGGGCATTCCGACGTAGGGGCAGGCCCCCGTGCCTGCCCGAGGGCCGCGCCAGCGGCCCTCTTTCCGGAATGGGACGCGACGCGTCCCAGGGTGCGGACCCTGGGCTTTGATCGAGCAATCGACGTCCAGCTTATTGGCGAGTGACGCCGTCAGGCATCGGCGGGTAGAAGGCGAAATGGACGACCTTTGAGCTGCAACACGACCCGAAAATGTCGTTCGTCGAGGGTGAGGATGGTGTCACATTC
>DASWIG010000161.1:0-15005 GCA_036397835.1 Thermoanaerobaculia bacterium | reverse complement strand
TCGCCGCCGACCATGGCTTCATCCAGCTCCCCGAGGTCTTGCCAGGGGACCGCTGTCGCGAGCCGGCCGGCCGCTGGCTGCTGCGCAAGCGCCGCGCCCTCCTCGGCTCGCTCGGCGGCCGCGCCGAGGCCGTCGTCGCGCTCGCCGCATCCTCCTTGGGGATCCAGGGACCGGTGGAACAGGTCTGCGTTCCTCGCGGTGTGAAAGTGTTTCGCGCCGGCAGCCCGTATTTCCATGAGGGCCTCTCGCTCCAAGAGTGCATCGTCCCCCTCGTCGTTCTCGACGCCGTGCCGCGCAAGCCGCTGGGCGTGGAGGCCGCGCTGGTCAAGATCCACTATCGCAGCGACCGGTTCACCACCCGCATCTTCAGCGTTCAGGTGAGCTACTCGAGCCTCCTGAGCCCGGAGCTCGAAGTGCGCGTGCAAGCGTTCGCGCCGGGGACGGCCAGCGTCGTCGGCGAAGCCGCGGACTGCGAGGCCCGGGATCCGCACACGGGCCTGGTGACGCTGGCGGTAGCTCACCGAGTCCAGGTCCCGATCGCGCTCGAGCCTGACTTCGACGGCGACGCGGTCGAGATCCGCGTGACCGACGCGGCCACGCCGGGCCGCTCGTACGCGTCGCTGGTGCTGAAGAACGCGACCCTGGACTACTAGCTAGCGAGAGGTGACCGATGGAGCTCGACGCTCTTGACCGCAAGCTGAACCAGGCTTTCCCTGGGAAAGTCGTCCGCAAGGACCTGCTGCACCAGATCAAGGGAGGTGAGAACGTCCCGTCCTACGTGCTGGAATACCTGCTCGGCCGCTACTGTGCCTCCGACGATGAAGAAGAGATCCGGCTCGGAATCGCGGCGGTCAAGGACACGCTGCGCAAGCACTACTTCCGGCAGGACGAGGCCAACAAGGCCAAAGCGCTCGTCGAACGTCACGGCGAGCATCGGTTCATCGATCGCATCGACGTCCGCTTCATGCCCAGCGAGATGAAGTATTGGGCCGCGATGGACAACTTCGGCTACCAACGCATTCACATTCCGGACGAGTTCCACCGGCGCTACGACCGCCTTCTGGAAGGAGGCATCTGGGCCATCGTCGACCTCGAGTATCGAACGCTCGATGAGACCGGCAAGGGCGCCAGCCCCTTCCACGTTCGCGACCTCAAACCCATCCAGCTCGCCCGCTTCGACTTCGAGGAGTACTGCAACGGGCGGCGCGCCTTCAGCACCGCAGAGTGGATCGACGTGCTGCTGCGCAGCCTGGGCCTGGAATCGGCGCGTTTCGACGATCGAAGAAAAGCGATGCTCCTCTCCCGCCTGCTGGCGATGGTGGAGAAGAACTACAACTTGATCGAGCTCGGCCCGCGCGGCACTGGCAAGTCCTATGCCTACTCCGAGTTCACGCCCTACGCCATCCTGCTCTCGAGTGGGAAAGCGAGCACGGCGAATCTCTTCTACAACAACGCACGGCGGCAGGTAGGCCTGGTCGGGCATTGGGACGTGGTGGCCTTTGATGAGGTCGGTGGCATGAAGGTCACCGACCCCGACACCCTGCAGATTATGAAGGACTACATGGCCAACGGCCGGTTCAGCCGTGGCATCACGCAAGTCCATGCTGACGCCTCCCTGGTTTTCGTCGGGAACCTGAACCACCCGGTCGAGACGCTGGTGAGCAGCAGCGCTCTGGACCTGTTCCAGCCCCTGCCCAAGGAATTCGACCTTGCTCTCATCGATCGATTTCATTACTTCCTGCCCGGATGGGAGATTCCTAAGAGCTCGCATTCGCTCCTGACGAGCCACTATGGGTTCGTAACGGATTACCTCGCCGAGGCCCTTCGCTCCCTGCGCAAGGACAATCGTTTCGACGCGCTGAGCGGCGAGTTCCGCCTCGGTGCCCATGTCGAAGGCCGGGACGCGAACGCCATCCGACGAACGGTAAGCGGTCTGCTCAAGCTCCTCCATCCGCATGGCGAGTGGGCCCGAGGCGAGCTCCGGGGCTACCTGGAGCTGGCCATGGAGGCTCGGCGCCGCGTGAAAGAGCAGCTCAAGAAGCGCGGCGCGTTCGAGTTCTACCGGACCAGTTTCTCGTACATTGACGAGGCCGATGGCCGCGAGGTCACGGTCGGCGTGCCGGAGCAGGGGGGACAGGGGGCCATCTCGCAGGACGCGCTTGCCCCCGGAACCGCCTACACTGCCAGCGTGGACAGTGAATCCCGGGTGTCGATCCTACGATTGGAAGTGACGTCGTCACCGGGGACCGGGAAGATCCGAACGCCGGCCGGCATGCCACGCGGCCTCAAGGAGTCGCTGAATCGGGCCTGGGCCTATCTGCAGACGGTCAAGGACCGCATCGGCCTGTCACCGACGCTCGCCACCCGAGACTTCGCCGCTGAAGTCGTCGACCTCTCCGGCGGTGGCGCGGAAGCTGAGTGCGGCGTCGCCTTCTTCGTCACCATCATGTCGGCGATCCGGAACCGCAGCGTGGAGGGCGGCACGATCATCCTCGGCGACCTGACCATTCAGGGCAACATCAAGGCCCCGGCGTCCATCGCCGAGCCGCTTCAGGTCGCGGTCGACAACGGTGCGCTTCGTGCACTGGTACCGGTCGCGAGCAAGAACCAGGTAGCCCTGCTGCCAGAGGAAGTCATCGAGAAGCTCGACATTGCCTTCTACGGTGACGTTGACCGCGCCGTGATGAAAGGGCTCGCTGGGTGACGCCCAGGGCGCAAGCCTTCCACTGAAGGTCCCGGACCTCCCTCCGGGTCGAAAAGGACCCACCGGGTCGCCGCCGACGCACCCGCCCCGGCGACGCCGACGTCCCCACCGGACGGCCTCCCGGCCCGTTCCGGCCCGCCGTCCGGCCGGGTCAAACCGGACGCGCCCCGATCCGTGACGTCCGGCGCCAACCCCCCGTCCTGACGGCGTTTCGGCGTTGCGGCGGCGGTTGGCACCGGTCTTGCCCAGGCGGCCGGCGTGATCGACTTTGTCTTCAACTACCTCGTCTCCGAGCTCAACGACCACTTCAACGTGCGCTCGCAGACGCCCGACCGGGCCGAGGCCGGCAGTCTCTTCGACCTCGACGGCAACCTCGACCCGCAGAAGAAGAACAAGGTCCTGGCGACGCTGGTCAACGTGGCGGAGGAACGGACCTACCGCTCGGTGGAGACGGTCGAGAAGCGGCCGGACGGCACCGGCGAGATCGTCAGGCCGCCGCTCAAGGTGTGTCTCTACGTGCTCTTCGTCGCCAACTTCGCCGACTACGAGGAGGCGATGAAGGCCCTCGGCCAGGTGATGGGCTTCTTCCACAACCGGCCGTCGTTCCATTTCGCGTCGATCCCGGGGGTGACGGGCTCTTCCGGGCGGATGACGTTCGAGCTCCACTCGATGTCCTTCGAGCAGATCAACCACCTGTGGGGCGCCCTCGGCTCCAAGTACATGCCCTCGGTGCTCTACAAGGCCGGCCTGGTCGACGTCCGCGACCGGCAGGTCGAGGCCGAGCGGGCGCCGGTCACCGAGATCGTGACGACGGCGGAGGCGGGCTCGTGAGGATCGTCTACCAGGCGCTCTTCCGGGTGCGGCTGCGCCATTTGTTCTACCCCTCGGGGTCGAGCGACGGCGACTTCGTGGCCGAGCCGGCGCCGGAGACCGCGCGGGCGCTCGCCGGCCACGGCCTCGTCTTCCGCCCGCTGGCGGACGGCTGGGCCGTGTACGCCGAGGTCGAGCCGGGCTCGAGCCCGCCGCGCCTGCTGCGTCCGCTGGGCGAGGACGGCCTGCGCCTCGCCTTCGCGCTGCGGCCGGCGCACGCCCACGTGTGGAGCATCTCGGAGCTGCCGGGCTACCGGCCGGGCCGCGACGTCTTCTGCTTCGACAACCTGCGCGACGACCAGGAGGGCGGCCGACTCCATCTCGGCGACGCCGTCGCCGGCGCGCGAGTGGGGGCGGCGGTGCCGCTGGTCTCGGGGGAGAGCCTCACCTACGGCTTCACGCCCGCGGTCGACGCCGCGACGCTGACGATCGACGACCGCTTCGGCGACACGGCGGCCACCGCCGCGTTCTCGTCGCCGGAGCCGACGTCGGAATACCGGCTCGACCTCGCCGCCGCCCGGCTCGCGCCGGGGCGTTACACGGTGAGCGACGACCACGGCGGGTCGCTGGCCTTCTACTACGACCCGGAGCTCTCCCGGCGGCCCTTCGGCGTCGTCGAGATCTTCAGCGACCCGGTGCCGGCGGCCTACCGTTTCCTCGACGGCGACGAGCTGACCGGCGCCGGCGACTACACGCTGCAGCTCGCGGCCCGCGCCACGAGCTGGCGCTTCAACGTGATCAAGAAATACGCCGCCGGCGGCTTCGCGCCGGCGGACCTGACGATCGCCGGTCCGGTCGCCTTCGACAAAGCGGTAGAGCCGGACCGCGCGGTGTTCACCTCGGCGGCGGCCGTGGCCCTGAGCGCCGGCCGCCGGCAAGCCCTGGTGCTGATGGAAAACAGCAACGAGATCCGAGACCTGCCCAATCCCGGCGCGGCGACGCCCCTGGCCGCCGGCGCCGCGCCGGGCAGCTTCGTTTCGGAGATGTACGTCTACGTCTGAAACAGGGAGCAAAACATGGCCTTCAAAACCCCCGGTGTCTACGTCCAGGAGATCTCGCTTTTTCCGCCCTCGGTCGCCGAGGTGGAGACCGCGGTCCCCGCCTTCATCGGTTACACCGAGAAGGCGGCGAAGAAAGGCGCGGACCTCACCAACAAACCCACCAAGATCTCGTCGCTGCTGGAGTACCGCGAGCTCTTCGGCGGCGGCTACGAGATCGCGGCGGTCGACGTCGTGGTCGACGCGAGCAACAACTATGCGGTGACCTCGGTCGCCATCCCGACCCGCTTCTATCTCTACGAGTGCCTGCGGCTCTTCTTCGACAACGGCGGCGGCCGTTGTTACATCGTCTCGGTGGGCAATTACGCCGGCGCGATCACCAACACCGACGCCGTCACCGTGGGGCTCAGGTCGCTCGAGAAGGTCGACGAGCCGACGATCCTGCTGTGCCCCGACGCCACGCTGCTGCCCGCCGCGAGCGAGAGCCAGTTCTACACCCTCCAGCAGCTCACCTTGACGCAATGCGCCCGGCTCCAGGACCGGGTCGCGGTCTTCGACCTCTTCGAGCGCGACCTCGAGCGCGACCACGACGCCGGCGTCGAGAGCTTCCGTAACGGCATCGGCATCAACAACCTCAAGTACGGCGCCGCCTACACGCCGTGGCTGTACACGACGTACGCGCGCACCGTCGACTTCGCTCTCTTCCGCGACCGCGTCAAGGAGCGGGCGGCGTCCGGGGTCGGCGATCCGGCCCTCGAGCTGGCCAACCTCACCTCCGACAGCAACCTGAACTCCCTGGTGGCGGCCACCAACGCCGCCATCGGCGACCGCGGCGCGATCGAGGCCGACCTCATCGCCCTGCGGGGGTCCTCGCCGACGGTCAAGGACCGCTACAAGTCGCTGAAGGACGCGATCGGCGCCGCCGCCGACGACGGCGACCGCGACACCGCTTTCCAGGCCCTGCTGGGCTTCCTGCGCACGGTGGCCGCCGAGCTGGTGGCCTGGGACGACGAGCTCCTGGGGACCAACCTGGCCCAGGACCTCGACACCTACGCCGCGAGCACCCTGCGGCCGGCGCTCGAGGCGCTCGTCGCCCTGGAGAAGAACGCCGACGTGCTGACCCGGTCGGACCTGGCGAACGCGACCGAGGTCAACGCCGAGTACGCCGCCCTCGACGCCACCGGCTGGTTGAGCTCCGCGGTCGCCGAGGTCGCGGCGAGCACCACGGATTACGACGACGGCGCCGGCGCGACCGTGCTCGAGACCTTGCAGGCGGTCCTCGTCGACCTCGACGCCCTCTTCCAGGGCGCGGAGGACAGCGTGCTGGGCTTCGTCGCCCAGGTGCAGGACGCGGCCAGGACCCACGCCGACATGACCCAGACGCTGCTCTACCAGGAGCACTCGATCATCGGCAACGTCGTCGAGCACGTCAAGCGCGAGATGTCGCGAGTGCCGCCCTCGGGCGCCATCGCCGGCGTCTACGCCTTCGTCGACGGCGCGCGCGGGGTGTGGAAGTCGCCGGCCAACGTGAGCCTGAGCGCGGTGCTGGCACCGGTGGTGCCCTTCGACGACGCCGACCAGGAGGACCTCAACGTCGACGTCAACGCCGGCAAGTCGATCAACGCCATCCGCGCCTTCACCGGCCGCGGCACGGTGGTCTGGGGCGCCCGCACGCTGGCCGGCAACGACAACGAGTGGCGTTACGTGTCCGTGCGCCGCTTCTTCAACATGGTCGAGGAGTCGGTCAAGAAGTCGACCTCGTTCGCGGTGTTCGAGCCCAACGCGGCGCCGCTGTGGACCAAGGTCAAGAGCCTGATCGCCAACTACCTGATCCAGAAGTGGCGCGACGGCGCGCTCGCCGGCGCCACGCCCGACGAGGCCTTCTTCGTCAAGGTCGGGCTCGGCGAGACGATGACGGCGCAGGACGTGCTCGAGGGCCGCATGAACGTCGAGATCGGCATGGCCGTGGTGCGGCCGGCGGAGTTCATCGTCCTCAAGTTCTCGCACAAGTTGCAGGAGTCCTGACGCCGCTTTCGGCGTCGGAACGAAACCGCAAACCAATCAGGATAGGGAGTCGAAATGGCATATCCACTGCCGGTATTCCACTTCACCGTCGACTGGGGCGGCACCGAGGCCGCCTTCTCCGAAGTCACCGGGCTCAATTACGAGGCGCAGATCATCGAGTACCGCGACGGCCTGAGCCCCGAGTACTCGACCGTCAAGATGCCGGGGCTCAAGAAGTACGGCAACGTCACGTTGAAGCGCGGCGTCTTCGCCAGCGACAACGAGTACTTCGACTGGATCAAGAAGATCAAGCTCAACAAGCCCGAGCGCCGCGACGTGATCATCAGCCTCCTCAACGAAGACCACCAGCCGGTGATGACCTGGAAACTGCTCAACGCGTGGCCCACGAAGCTCACCTCGCCGGACATGAAGGCGAGCGGCAACGAGGCCGCGGTCGAGACCCTCGAGCTCGCCTGCGAGGGCATCGAGGTCGAGAACCCGTGACGGGACGGCGATGCGCGACTTTCCGGTCGTCTTCCACTTCAAGGTCGAGCTCGGCGGCGCCGGCGCGGACCAGGACGTGCGCTTCCAGGAGGTCACCGGCCTGTCCGCCGAGGTGACGACCGAGGAGCTGCGCGAGGGCGGTCTCAACGAGTACGCCCATCGCCTGCCCACCGGCGCCAAGTACGGCAACCTGGTCCTGAAGCGGGGCTACGTCCACGGCTCGGAGGCGACCGCCTGGTTCCGCCAGGCGATCGAGGACTTCGAGCTCGAGCCGCGGGACGTGACGGTCACGCTGCTGAACGAAGAGCACGAGCCGGTCTCGGCCTGGAGCTTCACCCGGGCCTATCCGGTGAAGTGGACGATCTCCGACTTCAAGGCCCAGGACAACGCCCTCGCCGTCGAGTCTCTGGAGCTCTCCTACGCGAGCTTCCGCCGCGGCTGAGCGGCCGAGAACGAAGGGAACGAAATGGCCTTCGAGATCCGTGAGCTGGTGATCCGCGCCGTGGTCGACGCGGCGCCCGCCGGCGGCGCGCCGGCGGCGCCCGGAGGCGGCGGCTCGCCGCCGCCGTCGGCCGCGGCGATCGTCGGCGACTGCGTGGAGCAGGTGCTCGAGATCCTGCGCCGCCGGGAGGAAAGGTGATGGCAGACGCCGCCACGGGCGAGCTCAAGAAGCTGACGATCGAGGCCTTCCGCGACCCCAAGCTCTCCGGGGCCCCGGTCCACAGCTTCGCGGTGATGTTCAACCCCAACGCCTACAGTCAGAAGTACGACGTCGAGTACGAGGCGCGCGAGGGTCAGGGCGACACCGGCAGCCCCCAGGTGTTCAAGCAGATCAAGCCGCAGGAGTACTCCTTCGACTTCCTCTTCGACGGCACCGGCACGGCGGCCGACAAGGTCGACGTGCAGCAGACGGTGGATCGTTTCCTGACGGTGACCGCCAGGCACGACGGCGAGATCCACCGGCCCTTCTACCTGAAGGTGTCCTGGGGCGCGCTGCTCGTCTCCTGCGTGCTCAAGAGCGCCGAGGTGACCTACACCCTTTTCCGCCGCGACGGCTATCCGCTGCGCGCCAAGGTCAAGGCCACCTTCGCCGAGTACAAGGACGACGAGAAGCGGGTGGCGGAGGACCGCGAGAGCTCGCCCGACCTCACCCACGTCCACGAGGTCAAGGCGGGCGAGCACCTCACCCTGCTCGCCCACCGCTTCTACGGCGACGCCTCGCGCTACTTCCAGGTGGCCCGCTTCAACGACCTGACCCGCTACCGCCGCCTGACGCCGGGCCAGCGCCTGGCCTTCCCGCCGATCCGCGACCTGGAGGCCGCCCCGTGAGCGACGACCGCGCCATCGCGACGCCGGCCCCGGCCGACCGCCCGACGTTCAAGATCCTCGTCGACGGCGCCGAGATCGACGCCAAGCTCCAGGTCCAGGCGGTGGTCGTCACGCGCTCGTTCAACCGCGTCTCCGACGCCGAGGTCCGCCTCTTCGACGGCGACCCGTCGGTCGAGGACTTCCCGGCCTCGAGCGGCGACGCCTTCGTGCCCGGCGGCGCCATCGAGATCTTCGCCGGCTACCACGGCAACGAGGACAAGATCTTCGCGGGGATCATCGTGCGCCACGGCGTGCGGGCCTACCAGAGCAAGCCGTCGGTGCTGCGCCTCGAGTGCCGCGACGCCGCGGTGAAGCTCACCGTGGGCCGCAAGAGCGCCTACTACTACGACGCCCAAGACGCCGAGGTGATCGAGGAGCTGGCCGCCGCGGCCGGCCTGGCCACCGACGTCGAGGCGGCCGGCGTCGTCCATCCCCAGATGGTGCAGCACCACGTCACCGACTGGGACTTCATCGTCACCCGGGCCGAGGCCAACGGCCAGCTCGTGACCACCCGCGACGGCGAGCTGGCGGTCAAGACGCCGGACGCCGGCGGCGCGCCCGTGCTCACCCTGGCCTTCGGCGGCAACGTGCTCGACTTCGAGGCGGTGATGGACGCCCGCCATCCCTTCGCCGCGGTCGCCGCCACCGCCTGGGACGCCGCCGGCCAGGCCCCGGTCGAGGCCGAGGCCGCGGCGCCGCCGCCGGCGGCGCCCGGCGACCTGACGGCCGACGACCTGGCGGCGGTGATCGGCCTCGAGCGGTTCGAGCTGCGCCACGGCGGCGCCCTCGCCGACGGCGAGCTCCAGGCCTGGGCCGACGGCCGGCGCCGCCGCGCCGCCTTCGCCCAGGTGCGCGGGCGGGTGCGCGTCCAGGGCACCGCCGCCGTGGTGCCGGGCGACGTGGTCGAGCTCAAGGGGGTGGGGGCGCGCTTTTCCGGCAAGGCCCTGGTCTCCGGCGTGCGCCACGAGATCGACCTGCGCAACTGGGAGACCGACGTGACCTTCGGCCTCGACCCGACGGCCTTCGCCGAGGCGCGTCGCGACGTGATCGACGCCCCCGCCGCCGGCCTGCTGCCGGCGGTCTCGGGCCTCCACGTGGCGCAGGTGACGGCGCTCGCCGGCGATCCGGCGGGCGAGGACCGGGTGCAGGTGCGCCTGCCGCTGATCGATCCCGCCGAGGAGGGCACCTGGGCGCGGGTGGCGACGCTCGACGCCGGCGCCGGCAAGGAGAACGGCGGACGCGGCTGCTTCTTCCGCCCCGAGGTCGGCGACGAGGTGGTGCTCGGCTACCTCGACGACGATCCGCGCCATCCGGTGATCCTCGGCATGCTCAATTCGAGCGCCCTGCCGGCGCCGCTGGCCGCCGACGACGCCAACCCCGAGAAGGGCTTCGTCACCCGCGAGGGCTTGAAGCTGATCTTCAACGACGCGGACCTCGCGGTCACGGTCGAGACGCCGGCGGGCAACAAGGCCGTGATCTCCGACGCGGACGAAGGCATCGCCTTCGAGGACCAGCACGGCAACAAGGTGGTGACGAGCGCGGGCGGCATCACCGTCGAGAGCGCCAAGGACCTCGTCCTCAAGGCCGCGGGCGACGTGAGGATCGAGGGCGCCAACGTGTCCTCGGCGGCCTCGGCCCAGCTCACCGCCGAAGGCGGCAGCGCCGCCGAGCTCTCCTCGGGCGGCAGCACGGTGGTCAAGGGCTCGGTCGTGCAGATCAACTGAATCACGGAAAGAACGAGAGAGAGGGACGACACCATGCCACCGGCCGCGCGCGTCACGGATCTGAGCAACCACGGCGGGACCATCGTCGGTCCCGGCGTGCCGACGGTGCTGATCGGCGGCCTGCCGGCGGCGGTGGCCGGCGACCAGCACGTGTGCGTCATCCCGCCGCCGGCCCACGCGCCCACCGCCAGCCCGTTCCCGCTCGGCAGCGTCACGGTGCTGATCGGCGGCAAGAGCGCCCTGCGCGTGGGCGACGCGTGCCTGTGCGGCGCGGCGCCGGCGGTGGGCGAGCCCACGGTGCTGATCGGCTAGGAGACTGTAACGCCAGGAGACAGGGAGGCGACGATGGCGAAAGAACGTTCGTTTCTCGGCACCGGCTGGGGCTTTCCCCCGACCTTCGTGCGCGGCCAGGGGGTGGTGATGACCTCCGACGAGGACGACGTGCGCGCCAGCCTCGAGATCCTGCTGGCGACCGAGGTCGGCGAGCGGGTGATGCAGCCGCGCTACGGCTGCAACCTCCACCGGCTCCTCTTCGAGCCCCTCGACCTGACCCTGCGCACCTACATGAAGGACCTGATCCGGACCGCGATCCTCTACTTCGAGCCGCGGGTGATCCTCGACGACGTCACCTTCGAGCTGGTGAGCGCGGAGGGGCGCATCGACATCCGCGTCGAATACACCATCGCCAAGACCAACGCCCGCAACAACTTCGTCTATCCCTTCTACCTGGTGGAAGGGTCGCAGGTCGAGAGATGACGTGCCGATTCCCCCATCCCCTCGAGCGCGACGGCGCCAGCCAGCGGCAACGCTCGCTGCCGGCGCTCGACCCGGCGTCGGCGCCGATCGACGAGCGCCGGACCGAGGACCTGCTGCTCTACGTGCGCCGCTACGCGGAGCTGCTGCGCTACTACAGCCCCGACGACGCCCCGGGCGGCACCTGGGCCGACCTCGTCGCCGGCGAGACGAGCCTCGACTCCGCGGCGCACCCGCCCCACATGACGCTGCTGCTGGCCTTCCTGGAGCTGCTCGGCCACGCCCGCGGCCACCTGAACGCCCTGACCGGCGAGCACCTGGACTTCTACTACCGCGAGGTCCTGAGGCTCGGCCCCAAAGCCGCCGAGCCCGACCGCGTGCACCTTCTCTTCGAGCTCGCCAAGGGCGTCGCCGGTCATCGCCTGGCGGCCGACACCGAGGTCAAGGCGGGCAAGGACGCGGCGGGGATCGACCTCGTCTACGCCACCGACGACGAGCTGGTCGCCAACCGGGCGGCGCTCGATCCCGTCCACGGCCTCAAGACGATCTTCCTGGCGGACGCCGGCGGCGGCGTGACCAGGATCCACGCCGCCCCCGACGCCGACTCGGCCGACGGCCTCGGCGCCAGGATCGAGGACGAGGAGGGCAAGTGGCCCGGCTTCGGCAGCGCCGACGTGCCGCGGGCCGAGGTCGGCTTCGCCGTGGCCTCGCCGATGTTCTTCCTCGCCGAGGGCACCCGCGTGATCACCCTGCGGATCGAGGTCGCCGGCGCCGCGGCGGCGATCGACGCGGGAGCGCTGGAGGACCACGTCGCCGTCTATGCCAGCGGCGCCAAGGGGTGGATCGAGCTGACCAGGGACGTCACGGTGACGCCCGGCGCGATCAGTTGGGAGCTGGGGCTCGGGCCCGACGAGGACGGCGTCGTCGCCTACGACGGCGAGGTCCTGGCGGACGGCTTCGCCACGCCGTATCCGGTCGTCAAGCTCGTCCTCGACCCCGACGCCCCGCCCTACGAGCAGCTTCGCGACGTGGAGGTCGCGGCGCTGACGGTCACCGTCCAGGTCACCGGGATGCGGTCGCTGATCCTCGAGAACGACGTCGGCGTGCTCGATCCGGCCAAGCCTTTCCTGCCCTTCGGGCCGGTGCCGCGGGCGGGCAGCCGCTTCCTGATCGGCAGCCCCGAGGTCTTCCAGAAGCGACTGACCGACCTCGAGCTGTCGCTCGAGTGGGCCGACCTGCCGGAGGAGAGCTTCGCGCAGCACTACGCGCTCTACACGAGCCCGCCGGCGGGCAACCAGGACTTCACCGCCGGCGTCAGCCTGCTCCACGACGGCGCCTGGAGGCCGGTCGACGCGGGCGTGACGCTCTTCGACGACGGCACGGCGGGTGCGCCGGCGCCGGCGCGGACGCTGACGCTGACGCTGCCGTCGCCGAGCCGGCCCGCGGAGCTCGAAGACTTCACCCGCTTCAGCCCCGAACGGCGCCACGGCTTCCTGCGCCTGGCGCTCGACAAAGGCTTCTTCCACCGCGAGTACCCCAAGCTGCTGGCGACGGCGGCGATCAACGGGGCTCCGGCCAGCGTGCCCAACGCGCCCTACACGCCGCTCGTCGCCGCGCTCACCCTGAGCTACACGGCCGAGGAAACCGTCGGCGCCGGAGCGCGGGAGCGGCTGTTCCGGATCGGCCCTTTCGGCCACCGCGAGGTCGACCCCGTAGACGCCCGCCTGCTGCCTTGTCTCGACGCCGAGGGGGCGCTGCTCATCGGCCTGACCGGCGTCGAGCCGCCGCAGAGCCTGGCGCTCCTCTTCCAACTCGCCGAGGGCAGCGAGGACCCGACGACGGCGGTGCCGGAGGTCGAATGGTCGTACCTGGCGGACGAGCGGTGGACGCCCTTCGAGACCGCGGAGATCGTCGCCGACGGCACCAGCGGCCTGCTGACGTCCGGGGTGATCCGCTTCGCCCTGCCCGAGACGATGACGCCGTCGCGCACGGTGCTGCCGCCGGGCCTGCGGTGGATCCGCGCCGGCGTCGCGGCGGGGACGGCCGCCATCCCGCGATTCATCGCCGTCCATCCGCAGGCGGTCACGGCGAGCTTCCGCGACCAGGGCAACGATCCGTCGCACCTCGCCGCGCCCCTGCCCGGCGGCACCATCGCCAAGCTGCGCCGGCGCCAGGCCGCGGTCAAGTCGGTGAGCCAGCCCTTCGCCTCCTTCGGCGGCCGCACGGCGGAGTCGACCGAAGCGTTCTCCCTGCGGGTCAGCGAGCGGCTGCGCCACAAGGGGCGGGCGATCGCCCCCTTCGACTACGAGCGCCTGGTGCTCGAGGCCTTCCCCGAGGTCTACAAGGCGCGATGCCTCAACCACACCTCGGGCGCCGGCGACGAGCACGCCCCGGGCCACGTCAAGGTGGTCGTGGTGCCCAACCTGCGCAACAAGAACGCCGTCGATCCCCTGAAGCCGCGCCTGAGCCTGCACAAGCTCGCGTCGATCCGCGACTTCCTCGCCGAGCTGGCGTCGCCCTTCGTCAAGCTCGAGGTCGCCAATCCCGAGTACGAGGAGGTGCGGGTGCGCTTCAACGTGCGCTTCCACGCCGGCTTCGACCAGGGCTTCTACGCCCGGCAGCTCGAGGCGGACGTCATCGGCTTCCTTTCGCCCTGGCTCGAGGACGAGGCCGCGGACCTCACCTTCGGCGGACGCATCCACCGCTCGGCGATCCTCCACTACGTGGAGAAGCGCGAGTACGTCGACTTCGTGACCGGCTTCGAGATGGACCACCTCGTCGGCGAAACGACGAACGTGAACGTCGAGGAGGCGGTGGCGACCCGCGCCAGCGCCGCCCTGGTCTCGGCGCCGACCCACACGATCCTCCTCGGCACCACGTCGTGCGAGGACTAGCGGAGAACCGGCATGCCCGACCTCGAATTCATCGCCAAGAAGGCGCGCCTCGCGCCGAGCCAGGACTGGGCCTTCCTGCGCTCCGAGGGGCTCGCCCACGTCGAGCGGCTGGGCCACGAGAAGTGGACGGACTACAACGTCCACGATCCCGGCGTCACCCTGCTCGAGCTGCTCTGCTACGGCATCGCCGAGCTCGGCTACCGCACCGGCTACGGCATCCGCGACCTGCTGACCGAGATCGACCGCGGCGTCGCGGTCAACCACGCGGACTTCCACACCGCCCGCCGGGTGCTCACCGGCGGCCCGGTGACGTTCGACGACCTGCGCAAGCTGCTGATCGACGTCCACGGGGTCCGCAACGCCTGGATCGAGCCTCACGCGAGCGTGCGCTACGGCCTCGACGGGCGCGCCAAGGTCCTGACCGACGCCGACGCCCCGGGTCTCCCGCGGACGGACGCCGCGCCGGCGCCGAACGAGCCGCTCTCCGGCCTCTACGACGTCTTCGTCGAATACGACGAATTCGTCGCCGAGGAGCCCCGCGTCGCCGTCCTGGGGCTGCCCGACGCATCGGCGGGAGAGGGCGGCTACGTCCAGGTGGGCAACCGCGGGCTGCGCTTCGACGCCGACTGGGAATTCGAGCTGGTCTCGGTCGACGTCTATCCGGAGACGGCGGGGGAGGTGCGCGTGCGCCTCGTCGACGCCGCCGACGTCGTGCTCGCCGAGACCTCGGCGGCGGCCGAGCTCCCCGACGAGGCCAATCGAGTCGACCTCGGCTTCCGGGTGCCGCCGGGCGCGGGCTACCGGCTCGAGGCCGCGGGCACCGCGGCGCGGCTCTACCGCACCCTCGAGGGCGCCTTCCCCTACGTCCACGAGAGCGTGGCGCGAATCGTCGGCGGCTCGGCCGGCGAGCTGGCGATCGGCACGTACAACTTCTTCTACGCCTGGCGGATCACCTACGCCGTGCCGCCGCAGCCGCGGGGCCTGCCCGCGGAATCCGCGGCCGGCCTGCCGCCCGTCGACACGGTGACGCGCGAGGACGTGCGCGTGGCGGTGGCCGACCGGCTCCACGCCCACCGCAACCTGTGCGAGGACTTCGTCAACGTCTGCGAGCTCGCCGTCGAGGAGGTCGCTCTCTGCACCGACCTCGAGCTCTCGCCCGACGCCGACGTCGAGGCGGTGCTGGCGG
>DASWIG010000160.1:0-13387 GCA_036397835.1 Thermoanaerobaculia bacterium | reverse complement strand
CCGTGCTCCAGTTCCGCGTCCTACGTCCCCCGGCGACTCTGCAGCAGGCCCTGCGGCTGGCATGGGAGCAACAGACCGTCGCCGAGTGCACCACGATCACCCGCGGCGTCCCGCTCTTCGAACACGCTCGAGTCCTGGTGGGCCGCGATCAGTGGTTTCTCCACGAGAGACCGTGACGTCGGGCCGCCGAAGGGGACGGCGCGACGCAGGCGCCTGCATCACGCCGGGCTTCCACTGAGCATGTCCTCGGCGAGCTCAGCGACCGATTCGACGTTGCCGTCCCGGATCACCGCCCACGGCGAACGCCCGTCCAGGAGCTCGTTGGGCGTCCGCAGCCAGGCCCGGACACAAGACTGAAACGAAGACAGCATGACCCACCTCGAATCGACGCGTCCGCGTGTCCGCGCCGTCATGACGGAGGGTGCGTATCGGGATTTCCGCCGAGATCTACTACGATGCTCCCGTGAAGTCTGGAAACCTCATCGCGCGGCTGGCCGCGTCGTTGCTGGTCGCGTTGGCGGCACGGGCCGCATCGGGCTTGTCCGGCGAGCCCGCGGCCGCACCGGAGCGATCCTTCAGGATTCACGTCCTACGCTGTCAATGGCCGAGAGACGTGCACGGCTACACGACCAGGGAGCTCCGGCCCCAGCTCGGGAAGTGTCCGCTGGAGGGCGCTACCTTCGTCGTCGAGACGGCCGACGTCGACTCGTACTGCTGGGACCGGCACACGATCGAGCTGACCCGGGAGGGCACGGACCGACTGGTCGCCGCGCTCGGCGAGAACTGGGTGCGATACCACGGCAGGAACCAGGCGTTCGTCGCGACTCTGGGCGAGAAGCGGCTCTACGCCGGGGTTTTCTACCTGGAATACGCCGCAGCCGCCATCAGCTTCCCGATCATCCACGTCGAGCGGCGGGACGATCGTCTGAGCTTTCGCGTCCGAGATGGGGTGGCGTACCGGGGAGACGGCACGAGGCGGATCGGAATGAGGGCCGTCAGGGATTTCTTTCGAAGCGTCGGTAAGCTCCGCTGTGGCTAACCGCCTCCCTCGCCGCGGCCGCGGGTCGAATCGAAGGGTGGCAAGGGTAAGCGATAGAAGCCGTCAACGAAGCCCGGGCATACCCCATTATGCCGTGGATCGTGGCTACGGTAGTTGCTTACCCTTGCGCTCGGAGGTGAGTTCGTGGCCAAAAGAGAGAGGACGACGACCGAGCCGTGAAGACGCGAAGCCGACGGTGGACGTCCCTCGCGTGATAGGCTTGCCGCCGGTCATCCACAAAGGAGAGCGCGTCATCATGGCGGAAGGAACGGTGAGAGTGAGTGGGTTGAACCTGCGCGGCTCGCTGACGACGGGCGCGGCCGTCAAGGTTCTCCGACGGTCCAGCCGGGTGGAGATCCTCGGCGAGGAGACTTGGCTGCGGGTGCGGACCCGCGATGGCTTGACGGGCTACGTCTTCGGGGACTTCATCGAGAGAGACCCGCCGCCGGACGTGGCGGTCGAGGCGCAGACGCCGTCGAAGAAGCTGGCGCTGGAGCGCTATCACCACGAGCGCTTCGTCGGCAATCCGGTGACCGCCGACGTCGACTTCTTCCCGCTCCTCGACCGCATCGCCGGTTTCGCGCAGACGTGCAAGCTCTTCGTCCACGTCACGTCGTCGACGCGCGATCCGGGAGGCCAGGTGAGCGGCGCCATCGTCGAGCCGGCCAAACGCTCGACCGACCTACGGTGGAGCGGCGACTTCAGCACGCCGGACGTGGTCCACGTCGACGACGGGCTCAACCTCAGGAACCCGCAGCTCTGGGAAGCGAAGCTGGCATCGCGGGCTTGAGGCCCGCCTCGAGCCGGCTTGCCGCGCGCTGATCGGCCTGCTCAACTCGGCGCGTACCGACCGGAGCGATCCCTTCCGGTCAATCGGCCCAGCAGCGATCCCGCTTGAGACGAGCCAGGAGCGCCTCGAGCTCCGCGGCCTTGAGGCTCTCGATCTGCGCGCGGCGCTCAGGCCCGAGCTCAATGTCCAGGAGGCCGCAAACGTCGACGACGTTTCGGCGGAGACCCTCGGCGAGACCTTCCGCTCGCCCCTCCGCTCGCCCCTCCGCTCGTCCTTCCGCTCGCCCATGACGCTCCGCCAGGGAAAGCATTCCTCGTGCGTCCTGCTCGGCGATCTTGGCCCGGTCGTAGGCGTCCCACTCCCCCGGCGTGAAGCTTGCAGTGCGCGCCACCTCCAGTGCCGAACGATAGGGGTCCGCCGCCAGGGGTGGCGGGATCACTTCGAGGTTCTCCGCCTCGCGGAAGAAGTAGGCCCAGTGGTCCACCGTCGTCACCGGAGCCGCTCCCGCCGTGTACTTCGGCAGCTCCAAGAAGACGTACTGCACCTCCGGAAGCCCTCGAGCGCCGCCGTGCTGCTCCTGCATCCGCCAGCGGCTGAGCATCGGCACCGGCGCGCCCCCGGGCTGCGGCGGCTCCGGCCACACCTGGAAGTCGCAGATCGTCACCCCAACGACGTCCGTGAGATCCTGGTAGTGGTCGCCGCTGTGGATCTGCATGACGTAGGACTTGGAGACGTCTCGCGGCATGCGCGAGCTCAATAAAACACTGTAGACGACTCGCTTCTCGAAGGCCTCGACGTTGAAGACCTGCATCTCGACGACGTAGACGTTCCCGGCGGCGTCTTGGCACTTGACGTCGACGATGGACAGCTTGAGCTCGCTGACGGGGCTTTCTGCTCCGGAGTGAGGAAGGTGATCTCATCGATCCGGTAGGGTCCCTCGAGCTCGAGCAGCGAGTTCAAGAGCTCGATGAGCAGGTGCTTGTTCGGCTCGGTGCCGAAGATGCGCTTGAACACGAAGTCGGTCTTGGGATCGGCGAAGATGGGCCACATGACGTCAATATAGCACTCCGGTGTCGTCGGCGATCAAAACCGGATTCGGAAGCGCAGGTTCACTTCCTACGCTGTCAATGGCCGCGGGACGTGCACGGCTAATCGCCGCCCGAGCCCCGCTGCGTCCGGCGCCGCACCCGCGTCGCCGGACGCTGGGGCTCCGCCGCGTCGGGACGGACCTGCGCCGGCGCGCCCTGCCAGCGGCCGGCGGTGTCCCACAGGGGATCGCGGCGCAGGCTGCGCAGGCGGATCACCAGCTTGCGCGAACGGTTCATCACCTTCTGCGCGTAGGCCACCCGGGTTCCCTCGTCGACGAAGACGCGCGCCTGGAGCTCGTCGCCGACCTCGACGCCGAAGCCGGTCGCCTCGAGCACGGCTTCGGGTCCCAGGAGCACTTCCTGCTCGCCGTCCACGGTCTCGAGCCTGACCGTCACCGCGGCGAGCTCGCCTTCGCCGGTCTCCTCGCCGATCCCGACCACCTTTCCCCGCAGGGTCTCGAGGGCCTCGGCCGCGGACGCGCCGGGCGCGAGGAGCAGCCAGAGGGCCGTTGCGGCGAGGATTGGGGGATGGAGGAGGCGCGTTCTCATGACGACGCTCAGGGCCGCTTGCCCGGGCGGGGCCGGGGATTGAAGTCCAATCCAAGAAGTATGCCAACGTCCTCGGCGGCGTCGCTCAGGCCGACCGTGGCCGACAGCCGGAAGCCGGTGTCGCCGACGCTGCGCAGGCCCAGGCCCAGGGCGAGGCGCTCGCCGGCGCCGGCGACGACCTCCTCGTGTCCCTCGAGCCAGACCGCCCAGCGCCAGCGCGGGCTGAAGGTCTCGCTCTCGACGCCGAAGAAGGCCTCGAAGACGTCCTCGAACTCCGGCGGCAGGGGGCGTCCGCGGGCGGGCCGCGGATCGCCGAGCCAGTCGTGGCCGACGCCGCCGAAGAGCACCGCGGACCACAGCTCGTACTCGCCGAGCAGGGCGACCTTGTAGTCCCACTCGCCGGTGCCGAGGAGCAGGTCCTCGTCCGCGGTCGGAGCCTTGGCCTCGACCTCGGCGTCGAGACGGAAGAGCTGGGCGCCGCGGCCGGCCAAGGGCACCGCCAGGGCGAGGCGGACGTCGCCAAGCCCTTCCTCCCAGCGGGGAGCGGGCTGGGCCGCGGCCTCGCGGCGGGTCGGCGCCGTCCCCACCCGGGTCCGCACGAGGGCGGGCGCTTCGCGCGCCCGGACGACGGGGACCTCGACCGAGAAGCGGACCGCGCGCTCGACGCTGAAGCCCGCCGCCACCGCCGCCAGGTCCCCCGATTGACCGCTGCCGAAGTCGCCGGTGACCCACTCGGTGACGAAGAAGAACCCCACCCGCGCCGGCGCGGCCTGGCTGGCCGCGAGCACGAGCACGGCGCAGACGGTGAGGATACGGAGTCTCGGGGCACCCTCACCCCCCAACCCCCCTCTCCCCGGGGGAGAGGGGGGCTCGATCCCCGGCATCCTGCTCCCCTCTCCCCCGGGGAGAGCGGCTGGGGGTGAGGGATCCCGAGCGTGCGGCATCAAAGCTCTTCCCTGAGATTCGTCAGCCCGTACTTCCTCAGCTTATACCGCAGCGTCCGCTCGGAGAGCCCGAGCCGCTCGGCCGCCCGCGACTGGTGGCCGCCGGTGGCGTCGAGGGCGGCGCGGATCGCGGTCCGTTCGAGCGCCGCGACGCGCTCGGGCAGCGGCTGGTCCGCGTCGTCGACGTCGCCCTCCCGCGGCGCGCCGCGAACCGCGGGCGGCAGGTCTTCGCTGCGCACCAGCGGCCCGCGCGCCAGCACCAGGGCCCGCTGGACGACGTTCTCCAGCTCGCGCACGTTGCCGGGGTAGTCGTAGGCCATGAGCCGGTCCATGGCTTCGCGCGAGAACTCCCGGTCGTGCCCGGCGCGGGCGGCGTGCTTGGCGCGGAAGTGCTCCACGAGCAGCGGCACGTCGGCGCGCCGCGCGCGCAGGGCGGGCAGCTCCAGCGTGACCACGGCCAGCCGGTAGTAGAGGTCCTCGCGGAAGCGTCCGGCGGCGATCTCGGCGAGCAGGTCGCGGTGGGTGGCGGCGAGCAGGCGCACGTCGACGGCGAGGGGTTGCGACGAGCCGAGGCGCTCGATCGTCCCCTCCTGCAGCACGCGCAGCAGCTTCACCTGCACGGCGGGCGGCAGGTCGCCGACCTCGTCGAGGAAGACGGTGCCGCCGGCCGCGCTCTCGAAGCGACCGGCCCGGCGGCGGTCAGCGCCGGTGAAGGCGCCGCGCTCGTGGCCGAAGAGCTCGCTCTCGACCAGGGCCGGCGACAGCGCCGCGCCGTGGACGGCGACGAACGGCCCGCCGGCGCGCCGGCTGGCGGCGTGGATCGCCCGCGCCACCAGCTCCTTGCCGGTGCCGCTCTCGCCGAGGATCAGCACCGAGACGTCGCTGGGGGCGACCCTCGCCACCATCGACAGGACCTCGGCCATGGCGCCGCCGCCCGCGGTGACGATTCCCGGCAGCGACTCGATCGCGCCCAGCCGCCCGCGCAGCTCGCGGTTCTCGCGCCGGAGATGGCGACGCTCGAGGGCGCGGCGGATCACGTGCTCCACGGCGTCGAGGTCGAGGGGCTTCAACAGGTAGTCGGCGGCGCCGGCTTTGAGACAGGCCACGGCGTCGGCGATGGCGCCGTAGGCGGTGACCACCACCACCTCGACGTCCGGGTTGATCCGCTTGACCGCGTCGAGCAGCTCGCGGCCGGTCATCTCCGGCATCCGGTAGTCGGTCACCACCACGTCGGGGAGGAAACGCGTCAGCTCGTCGAGAGCGGCGCGTGGGCCGGCGGCGGCGGCGACCTCGGCCCCCAGGTCGCGCAGGTGGCCGGCGAGGATCTCGCGCTGGGCCGCGTCGTCCTCGACGACCAGCAGGCGTCCGGCCAGCGTCATCGGTCCTCCTCGGCCCGCGGCAGCTCGAAGACGGCCTCGACGCCACCGTCGGGACGGTTGGCGAGGGTGGCGTCGCCGCCGTGCTCGGCGGCGACGCGACGCACCAGGGCGAGGCCGAGGCCGGCGCCGTCGGCGCGGGTGGTCACGAAGGCGTCGAAGAGCCGCTCCTCCCGGCCGGCCTCGACGCCCGGGCCGCGATCGCGGACGGCGAAGCGCGCGCGCGTCCCGTCGCTCCCCACCGCGACCTCCACGTCGCCGTCGCGCGGGCTCGCCTGGAGGGCGTTGCGCAGCAGGTTGAGCAGCGCCCGGCGGACCGCCGCGCGGTCGGCGACGACCGCGCTCGGCCGCGTGTCGAATCGAAGACGCACGCCCCGCTCGTTCGCCTCCAGCTCCGCGAGGGCGCCGACGTCGCGCGCCAGCTCCGCCAGATCGAAGCGCTCGCGGGGTCCGGCGGCGGGCCGCGCCAGGTCGAGGAAGCCCTGGAGCGTCTCCTCGAGGCGGGCGACCTCGGCGCGGATACGCCCCGGAAGGCCGGTGGGGTGAGCGTCGCCCACCTCGCGACGCTCCAGGCGCTGCGCCGCCATGGCGATGGCGTTCAACGGGTTGCGCACCTCGTGCGCCAGGCCGGCGGCGAGCGCGCCGGCGGCCGCCAGGCGCTCGCCGCGTCGCCGGTTCTCCTCGAGCTCGGCCAGGCGCCGCGCCGCCTCCTCGCGTTCTCTTCCGCGCTGCCGCTGGACCGTGGCGAAGGCCGCGCTGGCGAGACCGAAGGCCGCCAGCACGGTGCCGAGGAGCGCCGTACGGCGCAGCGCCGAGCCCGCCGCGCGCTCCAGAGGCGCGCCGTCGAGGCCGACGCGCAAGGCGCCGTCGCGGCCGGCGGGCGCGGCGACCGGCACCGTGACCTCGAAGATCGAGCGCCCGCGCAAAGCGAAAGCCGTGGCGGCGCCCTCCGGAGGCACCGGTCCGCCGTCCCAGCTCACCTCCACGGGCGGCCCGTCCGTCTCGCGGTACGAGAGATAGAGGACGGCGGCGCTCGCCACGAGGTGGTCGAGGAGGTTGGCGACGCCGATGCGTCCGCCGAAGGCGTAAGCGGTCAGGGGATCGACTCCGACCGTCACCACGCCGCCGCCGGCGGTGGCCACGGCGGCGATCACGTAGCCCTCGCCGTCGGCGGCGGCGGCGTCGAGGATGAGCTCGGAGGCCGTGCCGTCGAAGAGCGGGGCCAGCTCGGCGCGCAGCGTCGCCGGGTCGACGGGCGGGGAAGCGGTCGTCGCGACATCGCCGCCGCGGTCGAAGCGGGCGTAGAAGTCGAGCCCGTTGTCGCCGGCGATGGCCTCGATCTCCGCGTCCGGCAGCGTGCCGAGCCGGGCCAGCAGGCGGGCGTTGTCGAGCAGCTTCCAGGCCACCAGCTCGTCGAGCTCCCGCGCCGACGCCGACGCCGAGGCCAGGGCCGGTCCCAGGGTGTTGGCCAGCAGCGCCGCCTGGGTGCGCAGGGCGTCCTCGACCTCGCGGCGCTGGAGACGCGCTTCGCGTCCGGCCCAGAGCGCCAGCAGCGCCGTCGCAGCCACGGCGAGGAGGACGAGGGACCACCAGGGAAGTCTCTTCATGCCAAGCCCGAGGATTTCGACAAAACCGTCGACGGCGGCGACGATCTTGTCGAACGCGGCGACGTCGACGGCGTCCTGTCGCGTCCCAATATACTGAAAAGCCGACACTTACGCACCGCGCCATGGCCTGGCAGGGGCCTTGCTCTCCGGTCGTTTCGCCCGCCATCAACGAGGAGAACGACCCATGAGAACGAAATCCCTGCTGCTCCTGACGATCCTGACGTGCGTGCCGGCCTTCGGCCTGGCCGCCCCCGGCAAGACCATCGAGGTCACGGTGATCCGCGACGAGCGCGGCGTGCCCCACGTCTACGCCGCCACCGACGCCGGCGCCTTCTACGGCCTCGGCTACGCGACCGCCCGCGACCGCCTCGCGCAGATGAACCTCTACGTCCGCGCGGCGCAGGGGCGCATGGCGGAGATCGTCGGCCCGTCAAAGGTCGACGACGACCGCTACTTCCGCATCCTGGGCTTCTGGAGGCACGCCCGCGAGGTGGCGAAGAGCCTCGACGGCGAGCACCGCAAGCTGCTGCGCGCCTACGCCGACGGCGTCAACGACTACGTCGCCGAGCTGGACGGCGAGCTGCCGCCGCTCTTCGCCGAGCTCGGCATCGAGCCCGAGAAGTGGACGCCGGCGCACTGCGTCGTCACCTTCTGGCGCTTCGCCGATTTCTTCATGAACGACCCGACGGGCAAGGCGTCGGACTACTACCGTTTCACCGACCTGGCGGCGGAGCTGGGCGTCGAGGCCGCGGTCGCGGAATTCCTCGCCAACCACCATCCCGGCGATCCCGAGGCCGGCGTGGTCCAGGCCGGCGACGTGCCGCAAGACGTGCAGGACGCGATTCACGCCTATGCCGCGTCCCTGGGCTACGGCGACCCGGCGAAAGGCATCCCCGCGGCGGGGTGGGCCGACTACCATCCGCGGACCTACGGCCACGCCTCGCCCAAATTCAGTCACGCCTGGGCCGTCGGCGGCGGTCGTACCACGACCGGCGAGGCGGTGCTGATCAGCGACCCGCAAGTCCCCGTGACCTTTCCCAACCTGCTCTACGAATGGCACGTCGCCGGGGCGACCTTCGACATGCGCGGGATCGGCGTGGCCGGGAGCCCCGGCTTCCTGATCGGGTTCAACGCGCACTTGGCCTACGGCTTGACCGCCGCCGGGCTCGATCAGCGCGACCTCGTGCGCCTCGCGATGACGGGCCGCGACACCTACGAGGTCGACGGCAAGGAGCACCGGCTCGAGCGGGCGAGGGAGGTCATCCACGTCAAGGGCGGCCACGACGTCCCGGTGGTCTGGCGCCGCTCGCTGTGGGGGCCGGTGGTGACCGAGCTGATCGACGACGTGCGGGGGGACGACGAGTTCGCGCTCAAGGGGCTGCCCTTCAGCGAGGACGACCGCGACACCTTCGAGGGCATGCTGGCGATCCAGCGCGCCACCGACCTGGACGCCCTGCGCGCCGCGCTCGACGCCTGGCGCCTGCCGTCGGCGAACCTGGTGGCCGCCGGCGCCGCGGGCAGCGTGTTCTACACGGTGATCGGCGCCATCCCGGTGCGTTCGGTGGCCTCCCCGCTGGCGGGCCTGATCGCCCAGGAGGGCACCTCGCTCGTCTACGACTGGCAGGACGTCATCCCCGGGAAGTACAGGCCGTGGGTGCTCGACCCGGCGGCGGGGTTCGTGTTCTCCGCCAATCACCGGCCGGCGGGCGACTGGTATCCGCTCTCGCTCGGCATCGGGCTCCTGGGCGGCGGCGACACCGTCCGCTCGCGGCGTCTGCGCGAGCTGCTCGAGGGGCTGCCCTCGCCGGTCAGCCCCGCCCAGGTGCTGGCGCAGACCCAGTACGACTGCGTCAACGGCGCGCGTCGCGACATGGTCCTGGTCCTGCGTCAGGCCGTGAAGACCGGCGCGCAGATCTCCGCCGACGCCGGCGGCGCCCTCGCCGCGCTCGAGCCCTGGTCGGAGGAAGGAGGCGAGGTCCTGACGACGAGCCCCGGCGTGTTCCTGGCGACCAGGATCTCGACCAAGTTCCGTCCCGACGTCAACGGTTCCGAGTTCCAGGAGGCTTACGGCGGCGGCGAGGGCGGCCTGAGCCTCTTCCTCAAGGAGCAGTTGCGCAAGATCGCCGCCGATCCCGCCTTCGAACCCGGGAAGGAGGCGGTCGCGTACCTCGACGCCGTCCTCGCCGCGGCCTGGCGCGCCGCCGTCGCCCAGGAGCCCGACCCGTCGAAGTGGGACGACGCCTACGCCGCCGGCGCCGCCGTCAACCCGGAGCTGACGTGGTTCGCCAACGCCGCCGCCCTCGGCGACCACTTCCCGGGCAACTTCACCTACGCGCCGCCGACCTTGCAGTGCGGCGACGGCCAGACCATCTGGTCGCAGGGCGGCCAGACCTATACGCAATTCGTGGACTTCGCGGCGATCGACGAGAGCCTCGCCATCCTGCCGCCGGGCAACGCGGAGGGCCCCGGCCACTTCCAGACCAGCCAGGGGTCGGACTGGTCCGCCGGCGTCCTCGGGCCGGCGCCCTTGAGCGCCGGCGCGGTGGGGGAGCTGGAGGTGGAGACCCTGGTCCTGACCTATGGCGGCGGTTGATGCGAGGCGCCGCTCGACGCGGTCGGCCGGGTGGGATAGAGTCGGGCGACAGGGTCACGCGCCGGGGCCGGGTGGGAAAGGTTCGGGCGACAGCACGCTTGGCGGCGAGGATCGACTCGACGATCGGGAGACGCACACGATGAAAGCTGGCAACGTCACCACGGGTCCGCGACTGCGCGTCGTGCTGGAACCGGAGATCGCCCTCGGACCGGGCAAGGCCGACTTGCTGGAGAGGATCCGGGATACCGGGTCGATCGCCGAGGCCGGCCGTGAGTTGGGGATGAGCTACAAGCGGGCCTGGACCCTGATCGACGAGCTGAATCGGTGTTTCCGCCAGCCGCTGGTGGAGACCAGCCGCGGCGGAAGCGGCCACGGCGGCGCCGCCCTGACCAGACGCGGCGAAGAGGTGCTGGCCAGCTACCGCCGCATGGAAGCGGCGACCTGCGCCGCCGTTCGGGAGGACCTCGAAGCGCTGCGCAAACTCGTGGCGAGCTCCCCGGATGACCTTCTCGCGAAAGCCTGTTGACACGGCCAACGCCCGGGGCCTAACATGCCGATATGTCCGCCCGGATATTTCGGTGCCCGGAGCGCCCGCTCCGGTCGTCGGGCAGCCTTGCGTGCCTCGCGCTCCCCCTTCTCCTGGCCCTGGCTCCGGCGGCCAGCGCCGCGCCGGCGTGCAGGATCCGGCCGGCGCGTCCGGCTCCTTCATCGGCCACCAGGTCGAGGCGCGCTTCCGGGTGAACCTGAGGCCAGGCAACGTCGGGCTCGAGCTCGGCGGCGCCCACTTGTTCCCAGGCGAGATCCTGGACGCGGCGTCGGTGGGCGACGCCACCTACGGGTACTTCCAGACCACGTTCACTTTCTGAGGAGTCGCGCGATGACACGCCACAGCCGTCACCTGTCGCTTGCGCTGAGTCTCTCCCTCGTCCTCACGGGGCCCGCCGCGGGCGAGAAAGCTACTGTCGCCGTCGCCGCCAACTTCGCGGAGGTGGTGGAGCGGCTCGAAGCGGACTTCATGCGCGAGACCGGGCACGAGCTGACGTTCGTGGCCGGGTCCACGGGCAAGCTTTATGCCCAGATCGCGAACGGAGCCCCGTTCGACGTCCTCCTCTCCGCCGACCACGCACGGCCCGAGGTGCTCGAGCGCGACGGCCTCGCGGTCGCCGGGTCGCGCTTCACCTACTCCTTCGGGCGCCTGACGCTGTGGAGCGCCGAGCCCGGGCGGGTCGGCGAGGACGGGGCGGCGACCCTGCGGGAGGGGGCGTTCCGGCGGATCGCCATCGCCAATCCCGACCTGGCTCCCTACGGCTTGGCGGCGCGGCAGACCCTCGAGAGCCTCGAGCTCTGGGACAGCGTGAAGGGCGAGATCGTCATGGGCCAGAGCATCGGTCAGGCCCATGCCCTCGTCGCCTCCGGCAGCGTGGAGCTGGGCTTCGTGGCCCTCTCCTACGTGCTCAGCCCGCGCAACGAGATCCCCGGCAGCCGCTGGGACGTGCCTCCCAGCCTGCACGCGCCGATCCGCCAGGATGCGGTGCTCTTGTCGAGGGCGGCCGACAACCAGGCGGCGAGGGCCTTTCTCGCCTTCCTTCGCTCCGCGGAAGCGAAGGCCGTCATCGAGACCTACGGCTACGCCGTCGAGTGAAGAGATGGAGCTGCCGGACCTGGGCCCGCTGTGGCTCACCCTTCGCCTGGCCGCTTCGGCGTCCGCCATCCTCCTGCTCGTCGGCACGCCGGTCGCGTGGTGGCTCGCGACCACGAGGTCTCACTTCAAGCCGGTCGTCGAGGCCGTCACCGCGTTGCCGCTGGTGCTGCCGCCGACGGTGCTCGGCTTCTACCTGCTGCTGATCCTGGGCCCGAGGTCGCCGATCGGCGCCTTCTGGGTGCGCCTGACCGACACCACCCTGACGTTTTCCTTCGCCGGTCTGCTCGTGGCCTCGGTGTTCTATTCGTTGCCGTTCATGGTGCAGCCGCTGCAGAACGCGTTCGAGGCGGTCGGGCGCGGGCCGCTGGAAGCGGCGGCCAGCCTGCGCGCCGCGCCGCTCGACGCCTTCTTCACCGTGGCGGTGCCGCTGTCGATGCGCGGCTTCCTCACCGCCATAGTCCTCACCTTCGCCCACACGGTGGGAGAGTTCGGCGCCGTGCTGATGGTAGGAGGCAACATCCCGGGCAAGACGCGCGTGATCTCGATCGCCATCTACGAGCACGTCGAGACCCTTCGCTATGCGGAAGCGCACGCCCTTTCCGCTTTGCTGCTCGTCTTCTCGTTCACAGTCCTGGTCCTCGTCTATGCCGTCAACCGCACCCTGCCCGTCCACATCGGCTGACCTGCTCGTCTTCGACGTCCGGGCGCGTCTCGGCGACTTCTGTCTCGAGGTCGCCGGAAGGATCGACACCGGCCGGGTGACGGCGATCTTCGGGCCCAGCGGCAGCGGCAAGAGCACCCTGTTGCGGATCCTGGCCGGCTTCGAGAAGGGCACGACCGGCCGCCTGTCCCTGGGCGACGACGTCTGGCTCGACAGCGCTCGCCGGGTACACGTGCCGGCCCATCGCCGGGCGGTCGGCTACATGTTCCAGGAGGCGCGGCTCTTCCCGCACCTGACCGGCGAAGGCAACCTGCGCTATGCCACGCGCCGGAGCCGGCGCGAGCGGAAATCCGTCACCTTCGACGAGGTCGTCGACGCCCTGGACCTCGAGCCGCTGCTGGCGCGCAGGACCGCGAGCTTGTCGGGAGGGGAGCGCCAGCGGGTCGCTCTCGGCCGCACCCTGCTCTCCCAACCTCGTCTGCTCCTTCTCGACGAGCCCCTGGCGGCCCTCGACGCCCCGCGCAAGCAGGAGATCCTGCCGTACCTCGAGGCGCTCCATCCGCGTTTCGGCATCCCGACCCTCTACGTGAGCCACTCCGTCAACGAGGTCGCGCTGCTGGCGGACCGCACCCTGGTCCTGACCGGGGGCCGAGTGACGGCGGAGGGCCCCACCGCCGACGTTCTCGAGCACCTCGACGTCAAGCCGCTCGCCGATCGCTTCGGCGCCGCGACCGTGGTCGAGGCCCGGGTCGTCAGGCACGACGCGGAGTATCAGCTCACGTGGCTCGACCTGGACGGACAGAGCCTGAGCGTGCCGAGGCTCGGGCACCTCGCCGAAGGCGAGATCGCGCGCCTGGTCGTCCGGGCGCGGGACGTGTCCCTGGCGACCGAGCGCCCGCGATCGCTGAGCATCCGCAACGTCCTCGCCGGCCGCGTCCTCGAAGTGCGGGAGGAGGCCGGCACGACGTTCGCCGAGGTGGTGGTCGACCTCGGGCCGTACCATCTCCTTTCCCGGGTCACCCGCCTTTCTCTGCACGAGCTCGAGCTGAGAGTCGGCTCCCCGGTCTTCGCGCTGCTCAAGAGCGTGAGCCTTTCCCG